>JBOFWC010000202.1:0-6008 GCA_051653405.1 Proteocatella sp.
GGATTCATCTCTTCTGGAAGTGGAAGGTATGGAAGTTTTTTATCTCCACCGATATCAAGGGTTCTTATTACAACTGGTCTTTCACCCATTGTTTCAAGTACGGCCTTATATGCGCTGTATTGCTCTTCTTCTGTTGGAAGGCTTTCTCTATCCATGTATAGGAATTCTGTTCTATAAAGACCTACGCCCTCACAGCCATACTCATCGGCTTTTTTAGCATCAGCAGGATTTCCTATGTTGGCTGCAATTTCGATATGATGTCCATCTGAAGTTATTGAGCTTTGATTTTTTAGAATAGTTAGTAGTTCTTTTTCTTTAGCCATTTCAGTAGCTTTTGATTGATATTTTGCTACAGTTTCTGAATCTGGGTTAAGGTATACTATGCCTTCTTCCCCATCAAAACAGACAGTATCCCCACTTTTCACTTTAGAAGTTATATCGCTAAGACCTAGGATAGCTGGGATCTCAAGTGACCTTGCCATTATAGCAGAGTGTGAAGTTCTTCCTCCAATATTTGTAAGGAAACCTAGCACCATATCTTTTTTCATCTGAGCAGTATCTGATGGAGTTATATCATGAGATACTATTACTACAGGTTCTTCAAGTGCCATAAGTGAAGGGATTTCTTTTCCAAGCATGTTCATTATAACTCTGTAGCCGATATCTATCATATCTGCAGCACGTTCCTTCATATATTCGTTGTCCATATTTTTGAAAAGGTCTGCGAAGAACTTTATAGTTTCGTCTGTAGAAGATATAGCATCTTGTTTTTCTAATTCAATCTTCATAGTTATAGCGTCTATAAGCTCAGTATCTTCTAGAATCATTATATGAGCATCTAAGATCTCAGCCATAGTTTCTCCGGCATTAGCTTTTATTGCCTCAAGCTGTGATTTTGATTTGCTAAGTGCATCTAAAAGCATATTTTTATTAGCATCGATTTCAGAGTCAGTTATAGTGATCTTTGTAATTACAGGCTCTTCTTTTTCAAGAAGAAGTATTTTTCCTATAGCAATACCATCAGAAGCAGCAATTCCTTTTAACATTTTTTATCTCCTTTATAAAAAATAAATATATAAAAACATATAAATTGGTCAAAATTAATTTTATCTAGTTGACCCTATTGTAAAATAAAAATTTATATTAAACAATGCTTTTTTTTAAAAAAAAATACCCACTGGGACATCTAGGTTCCAAAAGGGTATCAATAAACGATTTCCTGTTTTAAAAAAATTTTCAAAAAATTGCGGGATAAAAGTTATCCCAATGGTTTCACGAGTTTTCAAATTGATTAAATTTTAGAGTTTAGTTTGTTGGATTTGAAAGTGAATGCTTGTGTTTAATTAAAAATAAATTAATTTGGAGTGATTTGACAATATCATATTATAACTATATAATTAAAAGGTTAGCGATAATTTTAAAGAGGGAGAATATAAAAGGTTATGTTAAAGAAAATAGCAATTCTTTTACTATGTATGGTAGTATTACTTTCAAATGTAATGTTATCGTTTGCTGAAGATAGTAAAGACCGTGAAATTGAAAATAAATCAGATAAAGCGGTTTATGATGTTATAGTATTTGGAAGTGATCCTGAGGGAGTTGCTGCAGCAGCAAGTTCATCAAGACAGGGACTTAAGACTTTACTTGTAGATTTTAATAGAGATAAGGTAGGAGGGCTTTATACTTTAGGCTGGCTTAATATGATAGATTTTAATTATGCGCCAGTGAAGAGTGATACAGTTTTTGATACTAGATTTTATCCAGAAAACTATTTAAATCATGGTATTTTTGATAAGTTTTATAAGCTTATAGGTAAGAAAAAAGCGTTTGATGTTGAAAGAGCGCAGAAGGCGTTTGAAAGAATTTTAGCAGATGAGAAGGTTGAAACGCTTTTTGTAGACGGAGATATTGTTGATTATAAATATGACTCCAAAGTAAAGAAAAGCAATATTGTTTTAAGTGATGGAAAAGATAGACTGGAGTTTGAGTCAAAAGTAGTTATAGACTGTATGCCAAATGCAGATTTAGCTATTAAGGCAGGGGCTAAATTTTTAGAAGGTAAGGAAGATTTAGGACTTAAAAATAGATATCAAGCCTCTACACTTGTATTTAAGATAGATGATGTAGATTGGAAAGCCGTAAGCGAGCATCTTAAATATGACAATGATCCAAAAACTGGGGCAAATGGAACGAGTGCATGGGGATATGAGGAAATGTTTAACTGTCCAGTCAAACACCCTAAAATGCAGATGAGAGGTCTTAATTTAGGACTTCAAGATGATGGGACAGTGCTTGTAAATGCATTTCAAATATTTGATATGAATCCTTATGATGAAGTTGCAGATGAAAAGTTAAGACAGGAAGCTAAAAAAAGAATACAGCAGGATGTAATTCCATATATGAGAAAGAATCTTGTGGGATTTGAGGATGTAAACTTAGTTGATGTGGCTCCAGAGTATTATATAAGAGAGACTAGACATCTGGTTGGTATGGAAAAGCTTACCGCAAATGATGTATTTGACAATATTTTTCCTAAGCATTTTATAGCATCTGGAAGTTATCCTATAGATATACAGGCTAAGAAAAAAGGAGATCAGGGAACTGTACTTTCTGGAACAAAGCCTTATGGGATATCAGCGGGAATGCTTGTACCAAAAGGTGTGGAGGGGATATTTGTGGCAAGCAAGTGTGCTAGTTTTGACTCGGTATCATTTGGAAGTGCACGTACAGTACCAGTGCTTATGGCCATGGGAGAAGCGGCGGGTGTCATGTCTAAAATTGTTATAACAGAAAACATTCCAACGAGTAAAATTGTAAAGGATTATGAGCTTTTACTAAAAGTAAGAAACCTGCTATTTGATCAAGGGGTTAGACTTGTGGAGTATCCTAATAGCAATCCTGTAGATGAAAGCTATGCAGCCGAGGAAATTAGATTTTTAAGAAGTAAGGCTTTACTTACTATGAATTATAATAATAATTATAAATTAGAAGAAGATGCTTCCCTGGATATACTTGCAAGTATAATTTATCTTATAGAGAACAATTCTAATTACAAGATAAGTAAAGAGCATATAAAAGAAATGGATAAGGATTTATCACTTGAAGATATGATGAATCTTGGAAATAGAGTACTTGGTAAGAATATGAAAAATCTTGAAGATATGAAGACTAGTTTTATAGTAGATGAGGAATCATACAAGGTTTTAAGCAAGAAAAAAGATTTTACAAATGAAGATATGTACTGCATTATGGCAGGGATTGTATCAAGAGCACCTAAAGGAAAATAAAGAAAAAACCAATATTGCCTGGAGTTTAACCATGAGCAATATTGGTTTTTTTTATATTCTAGTATTTCTTAGTTGAGTGTAGGTTCTCTTGCTAAAATTTGTCCCAGATACGATGCCATCTATCAAAGCTCGTTTTTCAATGTAAGAAACTTTTGAAGATATTTTTGAGGCAAATCCATCTTTTGAAGTAAATAGTTTTAAATTTTCTGGAGATGCTTTTTCTAATTGTTTTTTATTTAAAGAAAGAGTGGCATCATGCTTATAGTCAATTCCAAGCTCAGAAAGTTCTTTTTTCTTAGTTATTATTTCATTTTTTAAATCTGTTGAAAAATCTGCGTATAGTTTATTTCCAGATTCATTCATTTTTTTTATGAGTGAGTTATATTTGGTTACAAAAGATTCTATTTCTGTGGGTACATTTTTTTTATCATCTGAGGTTAATTTTTCAGATGTAGAAACTAATTTAGCGGCAGAATCTTTGATATCTCCATATACATTATTAGTATTAGAGGGCGCTTCATATCTTTTAGCGATACTCATCATATCTATGGATGCTGATTTTTTACTAGTTCTTCCTTCTTCAGCACTACTATTTTTGAAATATGAAGCGGAGCGTAAGTTTATACGAGATGACATTAGTGAAGAGCTTTGAACAATTCTCATGATATCCTCCTATTTTAAAAAATTAATGTTTTAAAGTAAATCTGGATACTAATTCTTTTAATATCTGAGCTTGTGAGCTAATTTTTAATTTTTTACTGAGTTTTCGGTTAAAAAGTCTAATACTTTTTCATAAAGAGCCTGTTTTCTTACGGTTTCTTCACCATACATATTTATAAGCTCATCCTTTGATTTTACATTAAATCTTTTTGCATAATCTTCAGCGATTTTATCAAACTCATCATTTGATATAGTTAAATCTTCAGCTTCTGCGATAGCTAGTACGGTAAGCTCTGTAGCAAGAGTTTTTTCAGCACGAGTTTTATTTTCCTTTTCAAATTCCTCCATGCTCATATGAAGATAATTTTCTAGAAATTCTTCTGGTTTCATTTGATATGAAGCGGCATTTTGTTCAAGCTGAGTTTTCATATCAGCAATTATTTTATCAAGCTTTTCTTTAGGGTATTCGATTATTTCTGAATTTGAAGTGGCAGTTTCAAGTAGTTTTAGTTTATCCCCAAAGTCAGCTTCAGACTGAAGATTTTTTCTTACATCATCTTTAAACTCAGAAACAGTATCGAACTTGAAGTTTTCTTTTACAAATTCATCTGTAAGTTCTGGATAAACTTCTTCTTTTATATCATTTACAGTTACTTCAAAAACCACTGCTTTACCTGCAAGTTCAGCGCTCTGATACTCTTTAGGGAATGTAACATCAAGATTTACTTTAGAACCCTTTTTTACGCCTATAAGTTGCTCTTCAAAGCCAGGGATAAATGTGCCAGAACCAATTTTTAGATCATAGGCTTGAGCGGTACCGCCCTCAAATGCTTTTCCATTTAAAAGTCCTTTATAGTCGATATTTGCAATATCACCATTTTTAATAGGACGGTCAGCTACACTTTTTTGTTCTTTATAAGAATCAAGCATACCTTCAATGTAAGCATTGACATCTTCATCTTTTACTGGTGGAGCGGTTTGAGTGTATTTTAATTCTTTATATTGACCAAGTTTTATATATTTATCAAGGTCTCCGATATCATTAGCATTTTTCGAGGAACATCCCATTAGTGTTAGAATTGAAATCAATAAAAGTGATATTAGTTTTAGTTTTTTCATTTTTTAAACCCTTTCTTTATTATATAGTTTATGTCTTTATAGTATTTTAACATATAAATATGGGATTATGGTGTATTTTTAATTAAATTGAAACTTGAACTAATTCACTTTCAATACCTTTGTAATAAATAACTCTATTAGATTAGGGTCAAATTGAGTTCCTGATTTTTCTCTTAATTCTGAAATAGCTTGAGATTTAGACAAAGGCTTCTTGTATGGGCGTTCATTTGTCATTGCTTCATAGGCATCTGCAATGCATATTATTCTAGAAAACATTGGGATTTCAGAGCCTTTCTGCCTTCGAGGATATCCATTTCCATCCCAATGCTCATGATGAGACAATACATATCTTGCTAAATGAGAGTATTCCTCTATTGATTTTAAAATTTGATACCCGGTTTCTGGATGGCGCTGAACAAGTTCACGTTCCTCAGAAGAAAGAGGAAAGGCTTTGTTTAAAATTTCAGGTGGAATTATTATTTTTCCAATATCATGATAAAGGGCTGCATCAGAAAGACTATTTAGTTGTTCTTTTGAAAAATCTAAAACTTCTCCTAGTTTTTGACATAAATCACTGACCGAATTATTATGAATTTGTTCATGTGAATAACGACTATTTAAAGTATTTATTATTAATTCAAAGGTTTTTTTACGCATCAACTTACCGGTTTTTATTTTGTTTTTATACATATTATTTTCAGATATACGTATAATATCATTTATATCTTGAATCGGAGCTATTTTTATAGAATGTCCAATAGCGACAGATACCATTATAGAATTTAGGTTTTCTTTAGTAGTAGCTTCAGTTATTCGATTCATTATAAGATTGGTTTCAATATCATCGGTTTTAGGGAGTATTATGGCAAATTCGTCACCACCTAGCCTTGCTATAATATCATCAGCTCTACAGTGCGTTTTTAAGATTTCACCTACTTTTTT
>JBOFWC010000203.1:0-1754 GCA_051653405.1 Proteocatella sp.
CCTCAAAACTACTATAGAGATAATGATCCAGATAAAGGAATCGTCGTAAGGTGGAAATCTCATGGAAACTTATTATTCAGCAATTGGCTGAACTATTGTGTATATCAGGAAACCCCTTATGATATAGAAGAAATAACTAAAAAAGTAGTTGCTAAATTTGGTGGAAGCTCACTTGCAGATGCAAAACAGTTCAATAAAGTAAGGGATATCATACTTTCACAATCAGATAGAAACCATATTGTGGTTTCAGCACCTGGGAAAAGATACGAGGGAGATACAAAAGTCACCGATATACTGACATATATTTATAAGACTAAAGTTTTAAAAGATCATATTCAAGAAGAGATAAAGGCGCTTCAAGAAAAAGAAGCTGTGCTTACAAGAGAAAAGCAGCAGCTTATATCTCAAGTAGAAGAGCGCTTTGAAGAGATATGCAGTGAACTTGAGGTTTCAGCAAAGGCAAGACAAGAGATAAGTAATGTTTGTAGACAGATCGATGATTCAACAGAAAAAGATTTTATAGTAAGTAGGGGAGAATATTTAAATGCCCTTATAATGGCAGATTATCTAGGATATGATTTTATAGACTCAGCAGATATAATATTTTTTGATAAGGATGGGAAGCTAGACGAAGCCAAAACTTATGCGGAGATAAATAAAAGAATTTCCAAAGAAGATAAGGTAGTAGTTCCTGGATTCTATGGCTTAAGCCATACTGGGGAAATCAAAACTTTTGAAAGAGGAGGCTCGGATATAACGGGCTCAATAATCGCAAAGGGAATCTCTGCAGATGTCTATGAAAATTGGACAGATGTTACGGGCGTTATGACCGAAGATCCTAAAAAATCAAAAGATGCAAAAACTATAGAAAACTTAACATATAGCGAACTCCTTCAAATAACTAAAAATGGAGCACAAGTATATCATCCAGATGCGATAAAACCAGTTGAAAAAGCAGATATACCAATTAATATAAAAAATACTAACAAACCACATGAAATGGGGACAATAGTGCAGGGAGAATAAAATGGGCAAAATAAAGATAGCATTACTTGGATTAGGAACAGTTGGAAGTGGAGTAAAAAATATACTTGAAGAAAAACATGAACTTCTAAGTCAAAGACTTTTAGAAAAAACTGGAACTGGTAAAAGTATAGAAATAAGCAAGATTTTAGTAAGAGATGTAAATAAAGACTATGGCATAGATAGGGCGTTTCTAACAACAGACTATAAAGAGATTCTAGATGACAAAGAGATAAGTATAGTAGTAGAACTTATAGGTGGAGAAAATCCAGCGACAGAGTATATGTTAGAAGCAATGCAAGCTAAAAAACATGTAGTAACTGCAAATAAGCTTGCCATAGCTAAATCAAATGGCAGTTTAGAAAAGGCTGCAAAAGAAAATAATGTAAGCTTTATGTATGAGGCAAGTGTAGCTGGAACTATCCCAGTAATAAGAGTAATGAATGATTCACTTGTGGGAAACAGCATCAGCAAAATCTCAGGAATCATAAACGGAACAACTAACTATATTCTTACTAAAATGACAAATGAAAACCAGAGCTTTGAAGCGGCACTAAAAAAAGCCCAAGAATTAGGCTTTGCAGAAGCAGATCCAAGTTCAGATATAGAGGGAGATGATGCTATGTACAAAATAGCAATCCTATCAAAACTTGCATTTGGAAATTGGATAAGGCTTGAAGATATATCAAAAAAAGGAATTACTGAAGTAACTATAAACGATATTGAAGAAG
>JBOFWC010000204.1:0-8579 GCA_051653405.1 Proteocatella sp.
CAAATACTGGACGATTTTCTCCTTTTATCGCAAGCTCACCATTTCTTATTATTATCGTATTGTACATCATGTTTTTGTGTTATCTCCTTCCAAACTTCGTAATAATTCTTATTTCTTCTACGGCTTTTTTTAGTATCGGCATCAAAGTGTCTATCTCTTCTTTTGTATTAAGGCTTGAAAGTGAAAATCTTATTGCTCCTTGAATTTCATTTTCTTTAAGGCCTATGCTGTTTAGCACATGAGAGCCTTTTTTCTTTGAAGAGCACGCTGAACCTGTAGATACATATATGCCTTCTGATTCTAGAGTGTGCAGAAGTATCTCAGCCTTAGCTCCTAAGAATGAGACATTTAGTACATGACATACGCCTTCATCTTGAGAGTTTATCTTTACTCTATCTATATTTTCTAAAATCTGCGTTTTTAGGTGATTCTTTAGTTCGCTTATCTTTGAAACATTTTCTTCAAATTTTGAAAATCCTTCTGAGACTGCACTTCCAAGTGCAAATATCCCTACTGTATTTTCAGTTCCTGAGCGATATCCCTTTTCCTGCCCTCCACCATATATAAGCGGCTGGAATTTTTGAGTATCTTTTACAAATAATACCCCAGTTCCTTTTACTCCATGAATCTTATGCCCTGATATACTAAGAAAATCTGCATTTGCTTTTTGTACATCTATTTTTAGTTTCATGTAAGATTGAACTGCATCTATATGAAAATAGACATTTGGATTTTGTTTTTTAAGTTCTTTCCCTAAACTGTATATGTCTATTATGTTACCTATTTCGTTATTAACATGCATAACCGTAACTAAAATCGTATGCTCAGTTACTGCTGAAAGTATATCTTCAAGCTTTATCTTTCCATCACGAGGTTTTACATAAGTTACTTCATAACCCTCTGATTCAAGTTTCTTTAAAGTTTTTAGCGTGCAGTCATGTTCGTAAGCTGTCGTTACGATATGTTTGCCTCTTGTAGATTTTACAGCTGTATTTATAGCTGTGTTTACAGATTCTGTTCCACCTGAAGTAAATACTATATTTTTATCCTTAGTATTAAGCGTATCTGCAATTTTTTCTCTTATGATTTCTATTTTTTTCGATACTTCCACACCTTTACTGTATATTGAAGATGGATTGTAATACATTGTTTCCATAGCTTCATTAACAGCTGTTATAACTTCTTTATATGGTTTTGTGGTCGCACTGTTATCAAGATATATTTCTCTCATCTTATCTCCATTAAAAATTTAACCGAATTTTTGAATACCATTTGTTTTCTTTGTTCCTAATACTATATTATACCATCTAATCACAATTTGGACAAAATTTAATTGCGCATTTGCCAATTTTGTCATACAATATTTTTGTACGTAAAATAACTACAATTCAGAAAAACTTTACCATATTGGAGGAAATATATAAATGAACAAACCAAAAGTGGCTATTATCTTTACTGGCGGCACAATTTCTATGACTATCGACGAAAAAATTGGAGCAGCTATTCCATCGCTTTCGGGAAACCAAATTCTATCAATGGTTACTAATATTGATAAGCTTGCTGATATTGAACCTGTGGAATTTTGTGAAATCCCTGGGCCTCATGTAACTTTTGATATGCTATTTAAAATAAGAGACCTTGTTGTCGAGCTTTCTCAAAGAGATGATATCTCAGGTATTATAATAACGCATGGAACAGATACGCTTGAGGAAACAGCTTATTTTCTAGATCTTACTCTAAACATCGAAAAGCCTGTTATCGTAGTAGGTGCTATGAGAAACAGTTCTGAGCTTGGATATGATGGATCTTCAAATCTTGCGGCGGCAGTGTGTACGGCTATATCTCCTAATGCTGTAGGAAAAGGCGTTTTAGTGGTACTTAACAATGAAGTTAATACTGCTAAGGAGGTTACAAAAACTAATACTATGTCACTTAACACGTTTAAATCTAGCTATGGACCTATCGGGATAATAGACACAAATGAATTTCTTGTTCATAGAAATATAACTGAAAGAGATTTTATAGATACTGATAGTGTTGAAAAAAATGTATATTTGATAAAATCATGTCTTGATATGGATAGTTCTATACTTGATTTTTATATTGAAAAAGGCGCAAAAGGTATAGTTATTGAGGCCATGGGAAGAGGAAATCTTCCTCCTAATCTAGTACCTTCTATAAAAGTTGCTGTTGAAAAAGGCATATTTATAATTATAGTTTCTAGATGCCATGACGGAAGAGTTATGTCAAGCTATGGATATCCTGGTGGAGGTAAAAATCTTCACGATTTAGGAGCAATCTTTGGCGGTGACCTTTCTGGAGAAAAAGCTAGAATTAGACTTATGCTTGCACTTGGAAAAACTTCTGATAGAGAATATATTAAGTCACTGTTTGAAAGAAATTATTTGAAATAAAAATTACTTAAAAAAACTAAACAATATATTAAAAAATATTAAAAATTAATAAAATGTAAATGTAAATCAAATGTTAAAAATTGTAGAAATATATTTCCCCTCATTAGGGCTTCGCCTAGATATTCCATTTACGAAACACAAAAGTTGCCTCGAAAATCGCTACGCTAAATCGAGTCTAATAACTTTTGCTTATTCTATGGAATTATCCATGCTGCAGAATTCATTCAGGGAAATATATGGCTACAATTTATTTATACTTTTAGTTATTAATTGATACTTTTAAAAATCTAAATATTTATTTTTAAATATTTTAAAACCATTATAATAGTTCGTCCCTTTTGAAACTTGTAAAGCTGTATCTACTAAATATTTCCAATCTAAAATTTTAACATTGCTATTATCTTTGTTGTTACTCATTATATTTGTTATTTCATTAAATACACTTTCGTTTTCAAATGGAAATAAAAATATTACAAAATCACTTGTATTTTTTATATAAGATATATTTCTCCAAATTTGATAATTATCGTAAAATTTTGATTCATAGATTTGTTTTAAAAATAAACTTTTTGATAAATGGCTAATATAAATATTATTCCATTTTTTTCTATATCTTTCTACATTTTTATTTATTCTCCCAAAACCATTTTCTGTATATTTAATTTCAAAAAATATTTGTTTTCCAGTTGATAATCTTAAATAGAAATCAAAATTAGTTTTTTCTCTGTTATCTATAATTTTTTCAAATACAGCTTCCTCAACAGTATCTATTTCTTCAACAGAAATAACACCACATTTCTCTAAAATATTAAGTAATAACGCTTTCCCGATTTCATCACGAATTAGTGGTTCAAAAAAATTTATACACATTACTTGTGATGAATTCAAGTGATTTGCGTACATATGTAGCTTAATATCATTTGGTATCTTCACATGGCTAAAAAAATTTTTATCTAGATTTTCTTTTTGAAGTATATGAGTATACATTTTATTTTTAAATTTATAATCTTCATTAATTTTCAGTATCGTGACTTTATATTCCGACAAATGTTTTAAAACTGTTCTTTTAAATTCATTATAGTTCATTCCAACACCTCCAAATATTACTTTTAAAAAATTATACTACAAAAAAAGTCTACATATCTTTTTTTGAAATGTAGACCCTTAATTTTTTATTAAAAGTTATTTATCTATCTTCGTTTGTTACTGCAAATACATATGGTATGTTTCTGTAATAATCTCCATAGTTAAGTCCGTAACCTACTACAAATTTATCTTCTATTGAAAATCCTATATAGTCTGCTTCTAAATCTACTTGTCTTCTTTCTGGCTTATCAAGTAGTACGCAGCTCTTTATACTAGCTGGAGATTTTTTCTCTAGATGTTCAATAACATTCTTCATAGTTATTCCTGAATCTGTTATATCATCTACTATAAGTACATGAACTCCCTCTAAATCTTCTTTTAAATCCATATCTATTGAAACTTGACCACTTGAAGTTTCTGAATGTCCATAGCTTGATGTTGTCATAAAGTTTATTTTAAGAGGTACATTTATCTTTCTAACAAGATCCGCAGCAAATATAAAGCTGCCTTTTAGTAATGAAACTATTAAAAGTTCTTTTCCTTCATAGTCTCTTGATATTTCCGCTCCTAATTCACTTATCCTGTCTGCAATTTCTTCCTTTGAACACAGCACTTCCCAGACCTTACTCTCAATATCCATTTTTTTCTCACTTTCTTTGTTTTAAATATTTATTTTTGCTTACTTACAGTCAATTTTAAATAAAATCGACTGAAATGTCAATATTAAAAGCCTAATATACTTCTAAATTTTATGCTATTTTTGCTTTTTTCTTGGGTTTTAAAAACTCGAATCCCGTTTCTATAGTTATTATTGCAACAAACACCATAATGCATCCTAATGCCATCTGAAGATTGAATACTTCTCCCTCAAATATTACTGCTACAATTGTTCCTAAAACTGATTCTAGTGAAAGCAGTAATGATGCATGGGTAGATGGCGTATATTTTTGACATATGTTTTGAAGTAAAAATGCAAGTAGTGTTGAACCCAGTACCATATAAGCTATTGCTACAGTTGCTTCTGAACCTATTTTTGAAGGCATTGGTTCTAGTATCATCGCTGATATTACTGAAAGTACTGCAGTTACTGCAAACTGAATTATAGTAAGCGCTATTGGATCTGCATCTTTTGAAAAAAATCCAATCGAAACTATGTGACAGGCAAAAAACAATGCACATGCAAGCGTCCACATATCTCCTACGTTAAGCACTAACCCTTCTTTTAAGGTTATAAGGCCTATCCCTACTGTTGCTAAGGCTGCTCCAATAAACGCAAATTTATCAGGTGCTTTTTTGTATACAAGCCATACTAAAAATGGTACAAAAACTACATTAGTACCTGTTAAAAAAGCTTGATTTGAAATACTTGTGTACTGAAGTCCTATCGTTTGTGTCGCAAAGGCTATAAAAAGGAATATTCCTATTATTCCACCCGCTTTTAAGTCACTTTTCTTTATCTTTTTTATATTTTTAAAAAAGAATAAACTCATAACTATGGTTGCTCCTACAAAACGCATAGACATCATCCAAAGTGGAGTTATATAATCAAGGCCTCTTTTGGTAAATAAAAAGCCTACGCCCCAAAGCAGTGCTACAATTAGTAGTCCCGAATCTGCTAACAAAATTTGTCTTTTAGTTCTTTCCATACTAATCTCCTTATGTACTAAAATGCATGATAAATACCATGCATCTTATATAAATTATTTAGTTATTATACATTTGCTCTACTTGATTTTGAATTTCATCATTTTCAAGATACTCGTCAAATTCCATCATTCTATCCATTACACCACTTGGCGTAATCTCTATTATTCTGTTTGCTATAGAGCTTATAAACTGGTGGTCATGAGATGCAAACAGCATAGATCCTGGGAATCTTATAAGTCCTTCATTCAGTGCTGTTATAGACTCAAGGTCTAAGTGGTTTGTTGGGTCATCCATAACAAGTACATTTGAATTAGCTATCATCATTCTAGAAAGCATACATCTTACTTTTTCTCCTCCAGAAAGTACTGCTGCTGATTTTAGTACTTCTTCTCCTGAGAAAAGCATTCTTCCAAGGAAGCCTCTTATGAATGTTTCTGTTTGATCTTGTGAATACTGTCTAAGCCAGTCTACAAGGTTAAGGTTTACGCCCTCAAAGTAATTTGTATTATCTTTTGGAAGGTATGATACAGATGTTGTAACTCCCCATTTGAAAGTTCCACTATCCGCTTCTTCTTCTCCAGTTATTATTTTAAAAAGCATTGTAACTGCCTGCTCATTTTTGCTTAAGAATACTACTTTATCGTCTTTTGCAAGTCTAAATGTTACGTTGTCTAACACTTTAACTCCATTTACAGTTTTTGAGATGCCTTCTACTTCTAAAAGTTCATTTCCAACTTCTCTTTCTGGTGAAAATCCTACGAAAGGATATCTTCTTGAACTTGGCTTAATATCTTCAAAAGTAAGTTTCTCAAGTTGTTTCTTTCTTGAAGTCGCCTGTTTTGCTTTTGATGCATTTGAACTAAATCTTGCAATGAAGTCCTGCAGTTCTTTTGCTTTTTCCTGAGTTTTCTTATTTTGGTCTTTCATAAGTTTTGCTGCAAGCTGACTTGATTCATACCAGAAATCATAGTTTCCTACATAAAGCTGTATTTTGCTGAAATCCACGTCACACATATGCGTACATACTGTGTTAAGGAAGTGTCTGTCGTGTGATACTATTATTATTGTTGAATTTTCAAGGTTCATAAGGAAGTTTTCAAGCCACATTATAGATTTGAAATCAAGGTGGTTAGTAGGCTCGTCCAGAAGAAGTACATCTGGTTTTCCAAATAATGCCTGTGCTAAAAGTACTTTTACCTTATCTCCACCTTTAAGCTCTTTTACTTGTTTTTCATGAAGCTCTTTTGGAATTCCAAGACCCATAAGAAGGGATGCTGCATTTGACTCTGATTCCCAACCATCAAGCTCTGCAAACTCAGCTTCAAGATCAGCAGCTCTCATACCATCTTCATCTGTGAAATCTTCTTTCATATATATTGCATCTTTTTCCTGCATTATCTGATAAAGTCTTTCATGACCCATTATTACTGCAGTTAATACAATTTCTTCATCATACTGGAAATGATCCTGTTTTAATACTGCCATTCTTTTTCTTGGCTCAAGTGTAACACTACCTTCATTCGCTTCAATTTCTCCTGAAAGTATTTTTAGGAAAGTTGATTTTCCTGCTCCATTTGCTCCAATTACCCCGTAACAATTACCTTCTGTGAACTTTAGATTTACGTCTTTAAACAGCTGTCTGTCTCCGTATCTAAGTCCCACACCCGTTACATTTATCATTACATTTCTCCTTAATTTATATATAATTTAAAATATCGTTTATATTATTTACGCATACCCTTATATGATACTACAAATATCAAAAAAAATATAGCTATTTTTGACATGTTTTTTGTTAATTGACATTTATCTTAATTAATTGTACAATTTCAACTAGAGACTTTGAAATTTCAAAATATTAAAAATAAAAGAGGTTTTGATTATGCATAGAAAACTTTCATTAAAACTTATCCCTGCTACAATAATTATTATATCACTTTCTGTAATAATGAGATTCAGTTTATTATATAGTTTTATTGCAGCTATTATATTTTCACTCATTATCCTTTATACCGAAAAATTTGACATTAATGCTTTATTTAAGGAAGCTTTTGTAGCAGTAAAAAAATACTATGCCCTTTATATGACTATACTCCTCATAGGTGCTACCGTTTCTATGTGGCTGGCTTCTGGGGTTATCGGCGCTATGATTTATTATGGATTTAATTACATAAACGGTATAAACTTCCTATTTTTCAGTTTTATAATAATATTAATTTGTTCTGTATTTATGGGAACTGCTGTAGGTACATTTAGTACCATAGGTATAATTTTATACAGCATTGGTTCTGCTATTGGAATCCCTTCAAATATTTTAATTGGAACCATAATATCTGGAGCTTTTGTAGCCGACAAGATTGCGCCACTATCTGGGCTTATGAACTTAAATATCAAAGTCTGTGAAACATCGTACAACCAAACCGTTAAAGATATGCTTTATACACTTGTTCCTACTCTAGTTCTAACTTCAATTGTTTATATAATCATAGGAAGTGATTATATCGTAGGAAACAATCTTGAGGATTTTAAAATCCTTCAAAACGCTCTATATGACTCATATAATATATCTTGGTATCTTTTGCTATTCCCTGTGTTTATAATATTAATATCAACTAGAGGTTTTAACTCTCTAATAACGGTTTCAGTAGGAGTTGTTACAGGACTACTTGTAACTATTGGAGTTCAGGGATACTCTCTTTTTGAATCATTAAAATTCCTCTTATATGGCTTTAAGTTAGATTCTCAAAATGAATTCTTAAATGGGATTTTAAAAGGTGGCGGAATAATAGGAATGGTCGAAGTAATATTCATAGTGATGTGTGCAGTTTTTCTCGTTAGTCTATTTGAAAAAATTGGAATTATAGACTATATAATAGGCAGCTATATAAAGAATATAAAAAGTCCAAAAGAACTTGTTTTTAAGACTGCCTTTATAAGTACCGCTCTAACTGTGCTTACTTGTGACCAAACAGTTGGCATCGTACTTCCTGCAAGTATGCTGAAAAATAAATATGATGAGTTTGGAATAAGCCGCGGAGTGCTTGCAAGAACAATTTCAGATACAGGTATAATTACTGCTCCTATATATCCTTGGAATATAAATTTCATAATAATAACAAGTATAATAAGCTGTGATGTAACTTTTATACCTTATGCTGTACTGTGCTATATATTCCCAATTATTACAATACTATCCGGACTTTTCATCCGAAACAAAAAGATGACTTCTTAAAAGTCATCTTTTTGCTT
Source organism: Proteocatella sp. (assembly GCA_051653405.1). Classification (GTDB taxonomy): domain Bacteria; phylum Bacillota; class Clostridia; order Peptostreptococcales; family Filifactoraceae; genus Proteocatella. The sequence continues at coordinate 8,397 of JBOFWC010000204.1, forward strand.
TTCGGGGGGGGTGTGTTTATTTAATTATACTATTACGCTACTAGATAGTTACCTATTTCTATATACTCGCTAAGAGTTAGTCCGTTTGATCCTGAATCATATTTATGTTTTTTTGAAGATGCTGGATCTATTAGGAAATAGTCATATCTTATTGTTTCTTTTCCGTTTACTTTTACATCGTCA
>JBOFWC010000205.1:0-4147 GCA_051653405.1 Proteocatella sp.
TCGTATATTAAATAACAGGATATAAAAAAGCCAAGGAAGCGATGCTGCTTTCTTGGCAATATATGTAGGGAGGAAGTCATGCAGTTAATTTTATTGGTCGTATATGTAGGCTTTGGATATAAAGCTAATCTTTGGGTTAAATATCACCTGATGAATGTTCGTGCAGAATATACCACAGATGTTGGAAATTTTTATTTGTCTCGCATCATATGGGCCCTTTTATTAGGATGGATATCTATTCCAGTTATGTTGATTGGCAAACTTTTAGGGAAATGAAAAGAATAATAGAAGAATAAGAAGTGAAAACCACAGCGTCTATAGCTGTGGTTTTTGCATAATGTTGTTCGGCATAAATGCCCCAATTGCCCCAGATTTTATGGATATATATAGAATAAAGTATAAAAATAATGAGGATTTTGAAGAATTTTAGGTTGATAGAGGATGTTTTTATGGGGCAAATGGGGCATGTTTATCATGTGTATACAATTGTCTAACTTGAAATATATGTATTGGATAAGCTAAATAGATATTGATTTAAAAAAAAAATCGTATATACATTCTATTAGTGTACATATATTAATAGAATGGGGATGACAGTTATGCAATGTAAAAGTCATAACGTGAGGAAAACGGAAATTATAAATTTTCGTGTATCTAAGGAAGAAAAGGAAAAGATAAAGAACGAAGCGGAAGAGCTTAATATGAGCATGGCAGAATATTTGGTATATTTAAGCAACCATAAGGAAATTAAAGTTCTTCCTTATGGTGAAGAACTGGCAAAAGAATTATATCAAATTAATCAGCATTTCAACAAGTTTTCGCAGCATAAATATATTTCAATTCAAGATTTACGAGATGTTGTTAATCAAGGAATTAATACAATCCATCAAATCATGAAAGGAAAATAATAATATGGCAATTTTAAAGTTTGAAAATAGAACACCACGGCCATTGCTTGCAATGTATGAATATATGGTAGATTTTAATAAAACTGGAAAATATGGTGTCTTTGGAATAGGTGTTGATCCCTTATATGCAGTACAGCAAATGGAATTCATTCAAAGAATATTTTATAAAGAAAATCTGTTGCACTCATATATACAGATAATTTTCTCGTTTGATAGTGGAATTGATCTTGGCATATTGACTATACGTAAAATTTGTAAAGAAATTGCATATATATTAGTAAGTGATGAACGTCAAATTTTTGGAGCAATTCATTTCAATGGTACGCCCAATATACATTGTCATTATATGATAAACTATGTTAGTGTTCGAGGGGAAATGTATCGACAAGGCCATAGTGTAAATTATTATAAACAACTAATAAATTCAATTTTAGTAAATTATGGATTAGAGCCTATTATATATTATGGAATGGATGTTTTGCCGTTTAAAATCGCGGGTTAAATGATGTGCTAGTTGTAAAATTCTCATAGAAGAAATTAATTCTACGTTTAAAGGATAGGACTTTATTGTGCAGAAATAACTAAATAGAATTGCATTTTATGTTTGTGTGATAAAAATAGATTAAAATATTGCATATTGAAGGTGAAATAATAATGGGAAATAAAGATACTATTGGTTTTGAAGATATAATGATTGATTATGTAAGAAAATGGAGACGATTATCAATTAGTATACCTTTGGTGGACGGTGCATGGTTAAAGGCAATGATGATAAAAAAAGGCATTGTTGATGAAGGTGTAATAAATCATAAAACTGTATCAAAGCAAGAATCTGAAAAATTAATAAATAGATTTAAAGAGTTTAATGAGAAACGTATTAGGTTAAAAGATGATTGGACTTTGGATATGGCTAAAGAACGGATGAGACAAAAAGACTCTTTTGATAAAAATTTTTCTAAAAATAGAAAGAGAGAAATAGAAAATGATGATTTTGATCCAATGGGAAATCCATTGGATCAACTGTCTTGTTTAATTTATGATGAAGATTATTGTGAAAATGAATTTGTTGAGCAAAAATACGATGCAAGTAGATTGCCAACATTCTATGATATGGATAAATTGTGTCCAGAATTAAAGAAGAATTTTTTTGGGAATATAAATGCCCATAAGAATAAAGCAAAGCATCAGAACTATACGTCGCTTTGGGATTTAGCGGTGAATATAGCTTATAATGAAATGAAAGCATCTAAACTATTGAGGAGAATCAAATCATTAGAAGAATGGAAAGAGAAAGTGAAAGACCAAAGTAGTTTAGAATATGGTGCATGTCATACAATAAACATGTCATTGAATGAGTCCGGTGTAATAATAAAAAATCTTTTAAATGAAATGGGAATTGAATTTAGTGGAGAATTTTGGAAGAACATAGACAGAAATGATATGGAGCCAATGTCTGAAACCGTACAAGATATTTATTATTTGTTGGAACTTATTATAAAATATAAAAAAAATAACCAAAGAAAATGGAAAGAATATGATAATGAAAGTTCATTTGGACGTTCATTTTTAAAAGATGGAAAAGGTGGATTGGCATTTTATATAAAAAATAATCTTCAAGATAAGTGTGGATGGAATAAATGTATAGATCAAGAATATTCAATTGTTGGATTATTAAGTTCACTGTTTGTTATCCCCAAAATGTTAGAGAGTGAGTTATATTGGAATAGTGTGGATTTAGAAAAAGGTTCGGATATAAAATTTGAGTTTGTTGTTAAAAAAATTTTACTGGAAGATTTTCAAAGCAAACCTATTTTTAAAAAAAGGCTGCGATACATTGAGAGCTTTGAAGAAACTGATTATTCAATATTAGATGAGTTGTATTGGTTTATATCAATTAGACAATTAAAAGATTTTTTTGTGGTGGACGGAAAGGAAAGCCAAAGTATATGGTCTGAATTTACGATTGATTCTATTGCTTTATTAAAAATAATAGAAAACATGGACAGCAGTGGTAAAGATATTGATACTGATAGTTGTATAAAAATTATATGTGCAGAATATCTTTTGAACAGGCATTATGATAAAAAGAAAGAAAGTTTAAACACAAAAATAGTGAGAGCTCAAGAATTGTATAATTCGTTATATGATTTTTATCAAAAAGGGATGAATGTATTTAGAAATTCAGAGGTTTATGAATGGATATTTGATAAAACAAAACTTTTAAACATGACAAAAAATGGAGGGAGGGGAATTTCTAAAATTAAGAATACTTACATTAAGAGTGTTATATTAATTACATATATTGTTATGGGAAAAAAAGAATTATGCCTTATAGCTTTGAATGCGAAAACATTGGAGAAAAAATGCTCCTTGGTAAAGTTTGTCAATTTATATAAGGAAGCAACAAATAAAAACGAATTTTTTAAGAATCCTACAGCATATTTTGTTTGGGAATTTTTAAATGATAGAATTGAATGGGGGAGAGATGCAAAAAAAATAAATGAATTTCGACAAACTATAATTGTGCCCTATTTGTTAACTTATACTGGATTAAGAAATAATGATAGTGATGAGAACTCATTTCGTTTTAATGAAATTATAGCCGAACTATTACCGGAACGTAATATCGATTTTTTAGATATTCAAATAGCTCATGTTCAAAAAAGCTATGAAATAGTTACTGGATAATTTTTGGATGGGATTTTAACAACGCTAGAAGTTGACAAAGAAAAGCTTAAATAACGTGAATAACAAAAATGACCTGTAGAGAACAGGTCATTTTTTATTGGACAAAAAGTCGGAATAAATCTGAAATGCTTAAAGCACAGAATAAATTTATAATAAAAAATATAACAGGGGGCGATAGAATTTGAAAAATACTGGGAGGCATTCCGCATAATAGTGAAGGAGGAACACATTAATGAAAATACCGTTTGATATAAATCCTGAATTTGTAAGACCAAGGTCAATTTCAAAATCAGTAGATATGACACCTGAAACAGTTGTTAGAGAGGCAGAAAATGGGCTTTATACCGATAAGATGTATTCAAAAGGAGTAAATCAGGATAATCATAATGTAGAGATTGGATTTGATATAAATCCTGAATTTGTGACACCAATTTGCAAAGTGGCAGATGAAAACTGCGAAAAAGATGTTAAGGATTTAAGTAAGGATCAGAATATTGACAGAGAAAATTATGCAGAAAAAAACCAGCATGATTCCTACATTTTTAATGAAG
>JBOFWC010000206.1:0-5965 GCA_051653405.1 Proteocatella sp.
GAGATGTACTTATACAGTTGGCTCAAAATGCATCTAAATCTTTAAAAGATGTTCCAAGAAATGCTAAGATTGATTTTATAATGGAAGAGCCTCTAGTAAAGCATCCTGTTATAATTATGCCTCAAGATGTTGATAAATTCAAAAAATCAGATATGATGAGAACTGCTCATATAGCGGCAGCACAATACTCATCTGTAATAAATCAGGTTAAAGTAAATTATCTTGATTTTACTCAAAATGTGCTTATTGCAAATTCAGAAGGAAAATTTGTAAAGGATCAGAGAACACGTACTCGATTTACGGTAAATGCAGTAGCTGAAAAAGATGGAAAGATGGAGTATGGATATATAGGGAAAGGTTCAGGGAAAGGCTTTGAACTTTATGATGAAATAGATGTGGAAGAAATTGCAAGGGAAGCAGCAAGAGTTGCAGTTACAATGCTTGATGCTAAAGAAGCTCCAAGTGGAAAGCTCCCTGTAATAATAGATAATAAATTTGGAGGCGTAATTTTCCATGAGGCATGTGGTCATGGGCTTGAAGCTACGGCTGTGGCAAAAGGAAATTCTGTATATACAGGTAAATTAGGACAGCAGATTGCATCAGAAGTGGTATCTGCGGTAGATGATGGAACTGTTCTAAACGAGTGGGGGTCTTCAAGTTTTGATGACGAGGGAACACATACAAGCAGAAACCTTCTTATAGAAAATGGAATATTAAAAAACTATATGGTAGATAAGCTTAATGGAAGACGTATGGAAATGGCACCTACAGGGTCTTCAAGAAGAGAGTCATATAAATATGCACCTACCTCTAGAATGACAAATACCTATATTTTAAATGGAAAGAGCAAGTTTGAAGATATGATTTCATCTGTAGATTATGGAGTTTATGCAAAATATCTTGGCGGAGGGTCAGTAAATACAGCGACTGGAGAGTTTAACTTTGCCTCTCAAGAAGCTTATATTATAAAAAACGGAAAGATAGCAGAACCTGTAAAAGGTGCAACACTTATAGGAACAGGTTTGGAAATCTTGAAAAACATAGAGATGGTAAGCAATAATTTCGGTTCAGGAGAGGGTATGTGTGGCTCTATAAGCGGTTCTATACCAGCAGGGCTTGGACAGCCAGCAATTAAAGTATCAGAAATTACAGTAGGCGGAAAGGAAGGCTAGTTATATGAACTTATGGATTGAAAAACTATTTGAAAAAGGAAGTCTTAAGGGCTTTGTAGATCAAGAAATATATTTTGAGTCTTCTGAAAGTCTTAGAATATCTGTATATCAAGGTGAAGTTGAAAAATTCAATTTATCAGAACAAGGCGGCCTTTCTTATAGAGGTATTATAAATGGAAAAATGGGCTATGCTTTTACAGAAAGCTTTGATGATGATGCCCTTGAAATGCTTGTAAACGAAGCTTATGCAAATGCTATGCTAATTGAAGCTACTGATGAAGTTTTTTTACATGATGGTTCGGGGGAATATGCTATTATAGATCAGCATATACCTGAAGATACTCACTCTGTTGAAGATAAAATAAATTTTATGATAGATTTAGAGAAAAAAATTCTTTCAGCAGATAAAAGAATTCTTCGTATGTCAGGAAATTCTTATTCTGAATCAGTATTTACAAAACGTATAAAAAATACAAAGGGACTTGATTTAAGCGAAACTAAGAAGTTAACATATGCCTATGCGATTGTCGTAGCAAATGAAAATGAAGATACTAGAACAGGTATAGGGGTTCATATGGCAGATGATTTTTCAAAACTTTCTATAGATGAAATTTCAAAAATGGCAGTTGATGAAGCTCTTGGAATGCTTGGCGCTAAACCAATTCCATCGCTTAAGTGTCCTGTAGTATTTGAAAATAAGACCTTTGCAAGCTTCTTATCTCAGTTTACAAATCATTTTAGCGCTGAAAATGTTCAGAAGAAATTATCAGCCCTTGGAGGAAAGTTAAATACAGAAATCGCCTCTGAACTGGTTACTATAACAGATAATCCGCATCTAGAGCATGGAATGCTTACCACGGCCTTTGATTCAGAAGGAGTTGCAACTTATGTAAAACCTATAATTGAAAAAGGTGTTTTAAAAACTTATCTTCATAATCTTAAAACAGCGAATACAGATAAGGTTAAGAGTACTGGAAATGCGGCTAAGGGATCTTACAAAAGCTCTGTAGAAATTGCTCCAAGCAATTTATGTTTTGAATCAGGCGATTTGAGCTTTGAAAATCTTTTAGCTCCAATTGAAAACGGCATATATTTAAATAGTGTGCAAGGACTTCATGCGGGAATAAATTCAATATCAGGTGATTTTTCGCTGCAATGTAGTGGATATAGTGTTCAAAATGGAAAAATGACAAATCCTGTAAGTCAAATTACGGTTTCAGGAAACTTCTTTGAGCTTTTAAAAACTATCGATGGCGTAGGAAATGATTTCTTAGATTTCCCGCTAAACGATGGCACTGCTTCTCCAAGCATAAGAATAAAAGAATTAAGTATATCAGGGCTCTAAAAATATATTTTTCTATATAATAAAAACATTAGAATGGAGATGACTTTTTGAGTACTAGTAAACTAGAAGAATTTGAAAAACAATTAATGGAAAATCCTGAAGATACAGAAATCGCACTTCAATATGCTATATATTTATATAATTTAACAGTAGACCAAGATTTAGAGGAAAGAACAAAAACTGTTGAGTTATTAAAAAACATATATGAAAAATATGATAATGAAGAAATGGCACTTGATTATTCTCGTGGATTATATAATTTAACAGTAGACCAAGATTTAGCTGGAATAGAAAAAACTATTGAGTTATTAAAAAATATGTATGAAAAATATGATAATGAAGAAATAGCACTTCATTATGCTTGTGGGTTATTTAATTTAACAGTAAAACAAGATTTAAAAGAAAGAAAAAAAACTGTTGATTCATTAAAAAGCATATATGAAAAATATGATAATGAAGAAATAACGTTTCATTACTCTCGTGGGTTATATAATTTAACAGTAGATCAAAATTTAGAAGATACAAAAAAAACTGTTGAGTTATTAAATTTATTACATGAAAAATATAAAAATAAAGAAATAACACTGAGATATGCTAAAGGATTATTTAATTCGGCAGCAAAACATGGTTTAGAAGAAAGAGTAAAGATTGTTTGGAAATTAAAAATATTAAGCGAAGAATATAAACATGATGATATTATTGATTTATACACAACTTTAATATGTATTACTTTAGAAAGCATTAAACAAAAAAAGATTTTGGCCTAGTATTAAATAGTATACATTTTAATGATAGAAATTTATATGATAAGTTTTCCTCTAAAAGAATCGAGATGTTTTTAGAAATTGTTTTTAAAAATGCACCATATAGTTTTCAACCTAAAATTATTAAAGAATTTAAGGGGAGGCTAGCATCTACTAATTATTACTTTCTTGAAACTTTACTTGAAAATTACGAAAATTATAGTGATAAAATATTCAAGAACATTTTTAAAATTCATACAGCTACAAAAAAATTATGAACGAGTTATCTGTGAAGAATACAGAGGAAATTAAACTAGCTCATTATACTAAATTAGATACGCTTCCGTATCTAATAAAACCTAAAAAAGATGGAATTATAAAATTGCGTTTAAATAATGCAAGTTATATGAATGACCCATCTGAAGGACATATTTTATTAGAATTTTTCAGAAAAAAATCGAATAATGAATTTTTAAATGAAGTAATAGATATGGTTGAAACTGGTGACGGGAATGAATATTCTGCTAGTTCAGTTTATTTATTTAGTCTTACATCAAGTATAGATAAGTTACCAATGTGGTCTCAGTATGGAAAAGATGGAAACGGATGCTGTCTTATTTTAGATAATAATTTTTTTGATTGTGTTGAAAATGAATTTCTTCATGATATAAAAGGCAGAGAAAGGCGTTTTGAAAATATTGAAGATTATAATGAAAGAAAAAGTAAAGCACTAAAAGATAATTTTAATGAAAATATTAGCATGGAAGATAGTGTTAAAGAAACTTTCTGTCCATATAATATCTGTTACCTGAATTTAAATGAAACAAATATTGAAAATAGTAAAGTGGAGAAGTTATTAGATGAAATCAGGAAAACAATTGAAAGCTTTAAATCTATAGAATTGGATATTAATCAAAAGAAAAAATTAAAAAAAGATATTGCAGAATGTTTGGAACAAATTCGATTCTTATTTAAATCAATTGATTATCAGCATGAACAGGAATCAAGACTTCTCAAATTAGTGCCTCTTAATATGCCTCAAATGACAAGTATTAAATTGACTGACGAAAAGAATCCCGCCCCATTACTTTATATTGAAAGAGAAGACAAAGGGTTAGTCTTTACAGATGTTATTCTAGGTCCAAAAGTTGGAAATCCAGGATATATTGGGCCTTATATAAACTATTGTGATTCTAGTATAGCTGTTAAAAAATCGGAAATACAATATAGGTAAATAAAATAATTGTCAGGAAATAATCATGTATCAGAAGGAGACTTTATGATAACCGTATCAGATATTATTAAAAACACCTGTCTGAAAAATTACCCAGTAATTTGTGGACTAAATGGACTTCAAAATGAGGTTTTTAAGACAGGGATAATAGACTATGAATTTTCGATAGAAGGATTTATTGATGATAATGAACCTTTTTTGCGTGGTGAATTTCTTCTATCGAGCCTTATGTTTTGTCACAAAGATGATGAAAAATTAATGTCTATGCTTGAAAAGCTTGTGGAATTAGGAGTAAGTGGACTTGCTGTAAAAAATATATTTTTTAAAATAATACCTGAACCCGCTATAGATTTTTGTAATGCTCATAATTTTCCAATTATACTATTTGATAATGAAATTTATTTTGAGGATATTGTTAATGATATTGATAATTTACTTCAAGTATCTGACTGGATAAACAAAGCAGAGCATCAGATATCAATACTTTTAGATAGAGACTTGTCGAGATATGAGGTAGAAGGAATTGCTAATGATATAGAGCTTGGTAAATTAGAGTATGTAGTTGCATATTGGTTAAGTCCAAAGAAAATAACCAGTCAAATTCAAATGAAAAATATTGTTAAGAACTATTCTAGGAATAACAAGAGAGATAAACAAAGTTTTTTATTTAAATATAGACAAAATTACGTTATATTGATAACTTCGAATAAATATGAAGATAAAAACTTAGATAGCAGATTACAAGGATTATTACATCAAACTGGAATTTCTCAGGAAAACTATAATATCGGCATAAGTAGAGTTCATAATAGAATTTCAGAGCTAGATTTTTCTATTAAAGAATCAAATTGGAGCTGTAAAGTTTCAAGGTTACTTGGGGAAGATATAAAAAGATACAGTGATATAGGAACATGGGCGGTAGTAACTGCAAACCACAAATCAAGATATATGACTGAGTTTATGAAAACTTATTTAAAATCTATTCTTAACGATAGTTCTGAAGGCTCACGTTCATTATTGGAAACTCTTATAGAGTTTGTAAAGTGTGGAGGGAATTCTAAACTTGCAGCTCAAAAGCTAAATATTCATGACAATACATTTAGATATAGAATAAACAAAATAAGAGAAAAAATAGATCCTAATTCAAATGACTATATATTTTTTGAAAATGTTTCATTAGCAATTAAAATATATCTTCTTGAAAGTATAGATATCGGTTAAACACAACTTGAGGTATTGTAAATAAATACAATATTTCAAGTTTTTTTTATTTGAAAAAACAATGAATTTTAGAAGCTAAAATTATATTATTAAATTATACTTTTTATATTGAAGACCAGCTAGTAATTGTCAATGATTTTTGATGAAAATTCATTTACGGTTTTTATGGTACTACAAATAGGCCAAAAAAATATTCGAATTTTGAATGGCCTGACTTTTAAATAGTTCGTATTCAGCCGTTAGGCTACTT
>JBOFWC010000207.1:0-3812 GCA_051653405.1 Proteocatella sp.
GTGCATATAGCTGCATTTACTTTACCAATTCCACTTACAACAACTACTACATCATGATTCCAAAGTTTTCCTTTGTAAAAATCCATACTAGCTTTAGTTGTTTTGCTCTCTAATTGCATTTCCTTCTTTAGGCTTTCAACCTCTTCGCTCATAGCGCCGATTATTCCAATAACCATAATATCCTCCTGTTAAGCTTAATAAATGTTTTCTAGCTAAATACTAAGCTTTTTTTCTAACTATATAGTTTTCTTTAACTTCATATCCAAAATCTACCCATATAATTTCTTTTGGTCTAGGGGCAACTTCCATAGATTCCATTTTTTCATTGTACATAGCTTTTACTGTAGTAAATATAGTTTCACAATCTGGGCCTATTATTTCTACTTCATCACCTACAAAGATTCTGTTTCTTACATCTATCTGCGCAAGATTTTTTGACTTATCATAATCAAGTACAAGTCCCATAAAATCATAATTTCTTATATACGAGCTCGTTCCATAGTTTTGTGAGTCTGCATCTGGCTTATCTAAGTAAAAACCGTTTGTAAAGTCTCTGTAGCTTGCTTTCTTTAATTCGTCCATCCAAGCTTGATCAAACTTGTAATTTGCTGGATCATTATAATATGCATCAATTGCCATTCTGTATGCTCTTACTACTGTAGCAACATAGTATGGAGTCTTTACTCTTCCCTCAATTTTAAAGCTGCTTACACCTGATTCAATAAGCTCTTTTACATATTCAATCATGCAAAGGTCTTTTGAGTTGAAGAAATAAGTTCCACTTTCATCTTCTTCTATTGGGAAATATTCTCCTGGTCTTTTTTCCTCTACAAGTGCATATTTCCATCTACATGGGTGTGCACATGAGCCTCTATTCGCATCTCTTCCTGTCATGTAGTTACTTATAAGGCATCTTCCTGAGTATGAAATACACATAGCTCCGTGAACAAATGACTCTATATCCATATCTGCTGGAATTTCATCTCTTATTTTCTTTATTTCTTCAAACGAAAGTTCTCTTGCTGTTACTACTCTTTGTACTCCTTGCTTGTACCAGAAGTTTGCACTCTTATAGTTTGTATTGTTTGCCTGTGTACTCATATGAATTTCCATATTAGGCACTACTTCTTTAGCTACCATAAGCACCCCTGGATCAGCCACTATTATAGCATCTATTCCTATTTCTTCAAGGTACTTAAGATAAGTGTCCAGGCCTTCAAGGTCTTCGTTGTGAGGAATTATATTACATGTAACATATATTTTTCTATCGTGTTTTTTGGCAAACGCAACCGCTTCTTTCATTTCTTCCTCTGAAAAGTTTTTTGAAGCAGTTCTAAGTCCAAAGTTTTCTCCTGCAATATATACTGCATCTGCTCCATAAATTATGGCCATTTTTAATTTTTCTAAGTCACCTGCAGGAGCTAGTAATTCTATTTTTTTCATTTAAAAATCCTTTCTTTTGTATGTTATTGCAAGTCCATCTCCAATTGGGATTAGGCTTGTACAAAATTTTTCATTTGGTTTAGTTAAAAAATCAAGATATTCATTCATTCTTCTATATATAGTGCGCTGTCTTCTTTCTACATCAGCAATATCCTTTTCGCATACCATCGATTTATGGAATATATTATCTGAAATTATAATTCCATCCGAAACTACATTATCATATATCATATCAAAGAAAAGCTTGTACTGCCCTTTAGCTGCATCTATAAATACAAGATCATAGGAATCTTTTGTAATTAATTCTGCTGAATCAAGCGCATCCATATGAATAACTGATATATTATCTTCATATCCTGCTTTTTTAATATTTTCCATAGCTTTTTGATAGCGCTTTTCATTTCGTTCTACAGTTGTTATCTTACAGTCTGAATTTAATGTATGACACATCATTATAGAAGAATATCCTATTGCAGTACCAAATTCAAGTATTTTTTTAGGTTTTTTGATTTCCAGCATAGTTTTTATAAAAGCTAAAGTGTCTCTTGAAACTATAGGCACTACATTTTCTTTAGCATATGCTTCCATTTCAAGCTGAAGTTCAAAATCCTCATAGGTTTTTTCTATTATATACTCAGACACTATGTCATTTGTTATATTTCCCATTTTAAACCTTTCAGTAAATTATTTTAAATATTTTTCTTTATTTTTTAGATGCTCTTCATACGTTTCGCTATAAACCTGCTGCTTACTTCCATCATTTTTTGCTAGGAAATAAAGATATTTAGTTTCAGCTGGCTGAAGTACTGCCATTATAGCTTTTTCTCCAGGAGAAGCTATTGGCGCAATAGGAAGGCCTGCATTTTTATACGTATTATATGGAGAATCAATCTTCGTATCCGCTGTAGATAGTATTGGTTTTCTTTCACCTAATATATACTGCACTGTAGCGCATGATTGAAGTGGCATTTTGATATCAAGTCTGTTAAGAAATACTGATGCTACAAGTGGCATTTCATCTTCTATAGCCGCTTCTCTTTCTACTACAGATGCTAAAATAACAACTTCATTTAGTGTAAGCTTTGTATTTTCCATATTAGGCTTTATATTTGCCTGATAAACTATATTAAACTGATTAAGCATCTCATCTACTATCTCTTCTGGCGTTTCTCCTTGTTTGAAGAAATATGTCCTAGGGAAAAGGTATCCTTCCAAAGTTTTTAGTTCATCCCCATTTATAAAATCATATTTATCCTTAAATAACTGAGGATTATTAACTACATTCATAAAGTCTTCTTTACTGCAAAGCCCTGATTCATCAAGTTTTGCAGCTATTTGAACTGCTTCATATCCCTCTGGCACAAGTAGCTTTACACCTTTATAATTATCGCCGTTTACAAATTTATTGAGTATGTCTATTGATGACATAGATTTTGAAACCAGATAATCGCCTGCTTTTATATTGATAAGCTCATTTTCCTTAGCATATTTTTTGAAGCTTTTAGCTTTTCTTATATATCCTAATTCTTCTAGCTCTTCTGCAACTGTAGTTATATTACTGCCTGATTTTAATTCATATATAAATTCGGTTGGATCATTTGGATCAACCGCTGCAAGATTATCCTTTGATGAACATCCTACAACACTTATAAGGCAAATTAATGAAAGAATAAAAATCCCCAGTTTTTTCATTTTACTGCTCCTTCTTTATATAATCACTATACATCATTACTCCAAGTATAGTTTTAGCATCTACAATTTCTCTTTTATATATCATATCTTTTATTTCTTCTAATGAGTGTTCTAATATTTCTATATCTTCATCCTCATCAAAATCCGTATCACCTTGTACTGTTGCATCTAAAAAGTAAAGGTGTACCACTTCGTTTGAAAACCCTGGAGATGTATTGAAGGTTGTCATATATTTTACATTTTCTACGTCATAACCTGTTTCTTCTTTAAACTCTCTTATTACTGCTGACTCTGGCAGTTCACCTGGATCAAGCTTTCCTGCAGGTACTTCTATCATTTCACTCTCAAATGATTTTCTATACTGTTTCACTAAAAGAATTTTATTTTCAGATGTAACTCCTACTGCGCAAACTGCACCTCCATGGCTTACAATTTCTCTTATAGACGTCTTATCCTCATTTATACGAACTTCATCTACTCTTAAAGATAGTACTTTACCATTATATATCTGTTTACTACTTATAGTCTGTTCTTTAGCCATTATTTTTGCTCCTATTATTTTTCTGAATAAGGTCCTTAGCACTTTCCAAAGTACTCTTTGTAATGTTTAAGCCACCAATCATCTTAGCAATCTCATTTATTCGCTCATCTATTTTAAGTTTTGAAATTCTTGTCTG
>JBOFWC010000208.1:0-2282 GCA_051653405.1 Proteocatella sp.
ATCCAACAAATATGCAAGCTTGTATCAGCTTTCGGAACAGGTATTACAGATTGTAAAGTAATTGATGTTCCTGTTGAAAAAATGCTTGCCGTTTTACCGAGGCAAGTAAAAGAAAAACTTCTAAAAGAAGTTGAAAATGAAGTAAACGAAGTTGAAAATGAATCTTTTGAGCAAAAAAACAGAAAAAAGAAACCTCTTACGAAGCAGACACTTCGACAAATTAACATGGTGATGCGTACACCTACAGATTTTTTTATGTTAACTATAGTAAAGGGCGAGGTAAAATGCAAAACCATAGAATTTTGCCATGGTAATAAAAATGCGTTATTCAAAATAGCGGAAGAATCAGACGGAACTATTCGATTATTAGATTTATTAGAAATACTATTTGCAGGAAATGGTAAAACTTATATTGTTGATGAGCTCGATCGATGCTTGCATCCTTCTTTAACATATAAATTTATTGAATCTTTTATTGACTTAGCCAAAAACAAAAATATTCAGTTAATTGTAACCACACACGAATCAAGACTTTTAGATTTTGATCTACTTCGTCGAGATGAAATTTGGTTTGTTAATAAAAGAGTAACTGGAGAAAGTGATATATACTCGTTAGAAGAATATAACGAACGTTTTGACAAAAAAATTGATCGTGCTTATTTGGATGGACGCTATGGCGGCGTACCTGTTTTTAATACTTTATTTCCTATAAAAGGGGATGTTTGCAAATGAGAGAACGTCACCTTTTTCAAACACGTTCCAAAACATTAACTTCTCCAGAGGTAAGGAAAAAATACTTTTTGATTTATGAAGGTATTTGTACAGAAGAAATTTATTTTAATAAACTTATAGAAGTCAGACATGAAATAAATATTCAGCCTTTAATTGAATTAATTCCACTAATTCGAGATTATAGTGAAAAAGGTTATAGCAACCCTAAAAAAATATTAGAATGTTTAATTAGCTATTTAGATGAAGTTACAAGTGGTACAATGTCATATAAGACATTATTTGACCGCATCATAGCTTATTTGGAACAAAACGACTATCTTTATACCAAAGCCCAAGATTCTACTAAGTACATATGGCAAGTATTAACTATGTGTTGTCAGGAAAAGATAGGAAAACAAATAGACCATGATGTTGATAATATACTTGAAGATGGTCAAACTTTAATAAACGAACTATGTGCAAAAGTATCATTAAAAAAAGTCGTAGAAAATATTATACCTATTTTTGAACAATCACGATTTACTTACGATAAGAATATTGATGAGGTATGTCTAATTGTCGATCGTGATAGAGATAGTTTTATAGAAAATACTTCTATACATCAATATACAGAAGTTCTTCAAGAATGCAGACGTGCTAGAATAAAATTATATGTATCAAACCCTTGTTTTGAATTTTGGTTATTATTACATTTTGACAGAATAGAATCTCTTGATAGAAATGCATTAATAAATGGAAGCAATCTGGATATCGAAAAAAAATTAAAAGAATTTTTCCCTAAATATAGTAAAGCAAAATATGATGCTGAAATGTTTGTTTGTCATATTGATAAAGCGATTGAAAACGAACGGTTTTTTTGTGAAGACCCTGTCCTTTTAGAGTCTTCACTTGGATCTAATATTGGACTATTAATTCAAGAACTACAAGGTAAAGACAGTTAATAATTTATATATTTATAAAAAAACATGTAAATGGGATACCATAAAATAGGTAGTTTTCTTGATGACTTGCTAGAATAACAACAAAATAATAGGGCGTAAACAAATGAAAATATCAATTTGGTTCTGAATTAAGAAATACTATTTTTAAAAAATTAGGCCTTGTAGAAATAAATTTGCGAACAAAATTAGCATATTGTTTAGCATTTAGATATGGCAGTGAGGCCTATTTAAATTCAGAATGTTTTGTTGATACACAACAGTTCGCAAAATTTGTGTGCAATTTTTATAGTGATAAAAGGCATCAAGGTAAATCGCCGGTCGTTATTCATCACGACAAAAAATATAAAGGGAAAATGCCTATATGGGCAGCAGTAGAGTTGCTTTCCTTTGGAACATTGTCTAGAGTATATGCTAATTTACGACCAGATTTACAAAAGCAAGTATCGAAAACGTTTTTATCAGATGCAGATACCTTCGTTATAGGAAGTGACTTTTTAAGAGGTTGGTTTAAATCTTTAGTTGAATTAAGAAATGCTTGTGCACATTTTGATAGACTTTACAATAAAAGATTTATATCACCACCTAAATTATTTAAAGAACATAAAGAAG
>JBOFWC010000209.1:0-2655 GCA_051653405.1 Proteocatella sp.
GTAAATGGAATAAATAAACACTATATTGCTTAGGAGGAACTAAAATGGGAATGACTATGACTCAAAAAATTCTAGCTTATCATGCCGGCCTTTCACAAGTTGAAGCAGGACAGCTTATCGAAGCCAAGGTGGATCTTACCCTGGCTAATGATATCACTGGACCCCTTGCTATAAATGAAATGCAAAAGGCGGGATTTGATAAGGTATTTGATAAGGATAAAATATGTCTTGTTATGGATCACTTTGTTCCAAATAAGGATATAAAATCAGCAGAGCAGTGTAAAACCTGTCGTGATTTTTCAAGAACTCAGGGAATTTCTAATTTCTTTGATGTTGGCGAAATGGGAATTGAACATGCACTGCTTCCAGAAAAAGGGCTTGTAGCTCCTGGGGAGCTTGTTATCGGGGCTGATTCTCACACCTGTACCTATGGGGCACTTGGCGCATTTTCTACAGGAGTTGGAAGTACAGATTTAGGAGCGGCTATGGCAACTGGAAAAACTTGGTTTAAGGTTCCCGCTGCTATAAAGTTCAACCTTTTTGGAAAGCTTAATAAATGGGTCAGCGGAAAAGACATTATTCTTCATATAATTGGAATGCTTGGCGTGGATGGGGCCCTTTATAAATCTATGGAGTTTAGTGGTGAAGGCATTTCTGAACTTTCGATGGATGACCGCTTTGCTATATGTAACATGGCTATAGAGTGTGGTGCAAAAAATGGAATCTTTCCTTTTGATAGCAAAACCTTTGAGTATATAAGCCGCAGAGTTTCAAGAAACTTTAGAAGCTTTGAAGCTGACGAAGATGCGGTATACGAAAGCGTCATTGATATTGATTTAAGCAGTATCCGTCCTACTATTGCGTTTCCTCATCTTCCTGAAAATACTAGACCTATAGATGAAGCACTTGGCATTAAAATAGATCAGGCAATCATAGGGTCTTGCACAAATGGAAGAATCGAGGACATGAGAGCGGCGGCTTCTATATTAAAAGGAAGAAAAATCTATAAGGATGTGAGAGCCATAATAATTCCTGCTACTCAGGAAATTTATCTTCAATCTCTTAGAGAGGGCCTTATTGAGATATTTATTGAAGCGGGTGCTGTGGTTTCAACGCCTACGTGTGGCCCCTGCCTTGGAGGTTATATGGGTATCCTAGCTTCTGGCGAAACGGCAATTGCTACTACAAATCGTAATTTTGTAGGAAGAATGGGTCATGTCGAGTCTTCGGTATATCTTTCAAATCCTGTAATTGCAGCAGCGGCAGCTATAGCGGGTAAAATTATTCATCCTGAAGATATAGCTAAATATTAGGCTTTAAAAAATATGCGTTATAAAAATATATGTTATAAAATATGAGTGCAATTTATATAATACTTTGGTTTATAAATGTGGATTGGAGATTGTTATGAGCGTTAAAGGAAAAGTTTTCAAATATGATGATAATATAGATACGGATGTAATAATTCCTGCAAGATACCTTAATACGTCTGAACCCAGAGAGCTTGCAAAACACTGCATGGAAGATATTGACACTGGCTTTGCGCAGGAAGTATGCACAGGTGATATAATTGTAGCTTCAAAAAACTTTGGCTGCGGGTCTTCAAGGGAGCATGCCCCTCTTGCGATAAAATCGAGCGGCATATCTTGCGTAATCGCTTCAAGCTTTGCCCGAATTTTTTATAGAAATGCTATAAATATCGGACTTCCTATTTTGGAGTGTCCAAAGGTACATGAGGATGCTAAAAAAGGTGATATTATAGAGGTCAATTTTGAGGATGGCACTATAAAAAATATATCTCAAAATATAATCTATAAGGCGTTTCCATTTCCCCCTTTTGTGCAAAACATAATTGAAAAGGGCGGACTTATGAATTCTATTAAGTAAAGGAGATTTTTATGAAATTTAAAATAGCGGTTATTGAAGGTGATGGCATTGGCCCTGAAATTATCTCTCAGGGAATTAGAATTTTAGATAGGATTGCACAGAAGTATTCTCATAGCTTTGAGTACAATTACTGCCTTGCTGGCGGGTGCAGTCTTGATGCTCATCTCGTTCCACTTACTGATGAAACCCTTGATATATGTAGAAATTCTGACAGCATTCTCCTTGGTGCCGTTGGTGGGCCTAAATGGGATAATGTCAAAAGTGAGTATAGACCTGAGCGTGCCCTTCTAAAGCTTCGATCTGAATTTGACCTTTTTGCCAATTTAAGACCGGCAAAACTTTATCCCGCTTTAAAATCAGCAAGTCCTATAAAGGAAGCTTTTATAAAAAATGACTTTGATATAATGATTGTTCGAGAGCTTGTAGGCGATGTTTATTTTGGTGAAAAAGGAAGAAGGATGGATGGCACAGGCTATGACATTATGAGATACAATAAAGATGAGGTATCTAGGATAGCAAAGACTGCCTTTGAGCTTGCTATGAAGCGTTCCAAAAAATTATGCTCTGTAGATAAGGCCAATGTGCTTGAAACTTCAAGATTATGGCGTGAAGTTGTAACTGAGATGAGTAAGCAGTATCCTGAGGTTGAGCTTAGTCACATGTATGTAGATAATGCCGCAATGCAGCTTATAAAGAATCCTGCTCAGTTTGATGTCATAGTTACGGGAAATTTGTTTGGAGATATTTTATCGGATGAACTTGGAATGA
>JBOFWC010000210.1:0-16268 GCA_051653405.1 Proteocatella sp.
CAGGAGAGTTTGCATCAGCACTTTCATCGTCATTTACACCAATATCAGCATATGCATTTATGGTATTTGTACTTCTTTATACTCCATGCGTTTCGGTTATAGGAGTTATAAAAAGAGAGACAAACTCTCTGAAGTGGACAATATTTTCAATTGCATATCAGTTTGCAGTAGCTTGGTTTGTAGCAATGCTATTCTATCAAGTAGGAATGCTTATTTTTGGATAAATATAGAAAAAAAGTAGAAGTTAAGGTATAATGATGTGTAATATGGAGAGGTGAAATTTATGAAGAAAATACTCCTTTATGGGATAGATGAAAATAGAGCGGACGTTATATTAAAAACAGCTCAGAGTTATACTGGAAATATTCACATAGTAAAGAATGATGAACTTGATACTAAAGTTATAGATATTCTTGAAAAAGAATCTGATTTTAGCTTTGAAGCATCAAATAAGATGAATCTAGAGCTTTGCATGTTTGCTGGGTTTGATAGAGATTCAGTTTTTGGATTTATTGACAAACTTAGAGCTACAGAAATAAAAAGACCAGTATTTGCAACAGTTACTCAAAATAATTTACAATGGAAATTTGAAAAAGTGCTTGTAGATGTAAATCAAGAACATTTAGAGATGACGAAAGGGAAGTAAGTGGAAAAAAGTTTTTTTGAAGTTAGTATAGAAGAAGCAGGAACAAGATTAGATCAGTATCTAGCCCTTGTTATGGGAACTAGTAGCAGATCGTTTATCCAAAAAAATATAAAACAGGGAAATGTAAAAGTTAATTCTATCGTGAAAAAACCAAGTTACTTGGTTCAAGAGGATGATGAAATTGAAATTGAATTTTCAGAACCAATAGAACTTGATATAGAAGCTGAAGATATTCCTATAGATATTATGTATGAAGATGATGACATAATAGTTATAAATAAGGGGAAAGATATGGTGGTTCATCCGGCGCCTGGTAATTATACAGGAACGCTTGTAAATGCACTATTATATCATTGCAAAGATAAACTCTCTACAATAAATGGGGTAAAACGTCCTGGAATAGTTCATCGTATAGATAAGAATACTACAGGAGTACTTGTAATTGCAAAAAATGATTATGCGCATAATTTTTTAACAGAACAGTTTAAAGATCACTCGATAACAAGAGAATATAAAATGATTGTGCTTGGAAATCCTAAGGAGTCAAAATACACAGTAGATGCACCTATAGCAAGAAATCCTAAAGATAGGCTGAAAATGGCTGTGGTACAGGGTGGAAGACGTGCGGTTACTCATTTTGAAGTGATAAATAATTATAGAGGGTATAGTTTTTTAAAAGCGACGCTAGAAACGGGAAGAACTCATCAAATAAGAGTAC
Organism: Proteocatella sp.; assembly: GCA_051653405.1. GTDB lineage: Bacteria > Bacillota > Clostridia > Peptostreptococcales > Filifactoraceae > Proteocatella. Next base: position 1,365 of record JBOFWC010000210.1, read on the forward strand.
ATTCTCTATATAAGGGGCATCCGCTTTTAGGAGATGACCTTTATTATTCTGGAAACTTTAAGATAAAAACTCATGGGCCAGTGCTTCATGCAGGAAAACTTGGATTTATACATCCTTCAACCAAAGAATATATAGAATTTAATAGCGAATTACCTGAATATTTTTCAGAAATACTAGAAAAACTTGTAGAGATATAAGAAATATTGATGTAATATGGAGTATATAATAAATTGAGGAGGACTTTTTATGAAAGCCCTGATAATGGATGAAAAAGATATATTTAGAGCTATAACAAGAATAAGTCATGAAATAATAGAAAAAAATAAGGGAATAGACGACATTGTAATAGTGGGTATAAAAACAAGAGGTATATACTTAGCTGAAAGAATATCTAAGAAAATTGAAGAAATAGAGGGTGTAAGTATTCAAACTGGAGAACTTGACATAACAAACTACAGAGATGATCTTGAAGATAAAAATATACAGCCTAAAGAAATTGAAAAAAATATAGGTTTTTCAATAGATGATAAAAACGTAATATTGGTGGATGATGTACTTTATACAGGGAGAACTGTAAGATCTGCGCTTAATGCACTTATGGAAATAGGTCGCCCTAGAAGTATTCAGTTTGCAGTGCTTGTAGATAGAGGACATAGAGAGCTTCCAATAAGAGCAGATTTTGTTGGAAAGAATATGCCAACCTCAAGAGAAGAAAAAGTTAAGGTTAATATAAAGCCTTATGATGAGCAATCTTGTGTAGCTATTTTCGAAAAAAATGAAAAAAATTAAAAAATGTGTTGACAACTATCATTTGGTTTGGTATTATAATAAACGTAGTAAGGATAAGCACTTACTTCAAAAACGACTTGATTGTCTAAGATGGGACCATAGCTCAGCTGGGAGAGCACCTGCCTTACAAGCAGGGGGTCACAGGTTCGAGCCCTGTTGGTCCCACCAATTTGATAGTCTGTAATACTTGGTGGAGTTCCCGAGTGGCCAAAGGGGGCAGACTGTAAATCTGTTAGCAACGCTTTCAGTGGTTCGAATCCACTCTCCACCACCACTTAAAGCAGAATAGAAAAATAGAAAAAATGATACGCGGGTGTAGCTCAGTGGTAGAGCCCCGGCCTTCCAAGCCGGTTGCGAGGGTTCGATCCCCTTCACCCGCTCCAAAAAAACAAAACTTCATAACAAATAATCAAGAACATGCGGGTGTAGCTCAGTGGTAGAGCCCCGGCCTTCCAAGCCGGTTGCGAGGGTTCGATCCCCTTCACCCGCTCCAATTTTTTTGTAGACAAGCTTTCTTATACATATTGTATGAGAGGGCTTTTTTTATTGAAAAAATGTAAAATAATATTGACAATCACTAAAAAAAGTTATATTATTACTATAGTAGTTAGCACTCAGATGAGAGGAGTGCTAACAGAAGAAGTGAGGTGACGTTGTGGCTTCATCAATAAACCTAAGTGATAGAAAAAAGAGAATATTAAAATTCATAATAAAAGAATATATTGAAACTGCAGAACCTGTAGGTTCAAGAACTATATCAAAAAATAAAGATTTAGGCGTTAGTGCTGCGACTATAAGAAATGAAATGTCAGATCTTGAGGAGCTAGGACTATTACTTCAGCCTCATACATCGGCAGGAAGAGTTCCCTCAGCTGAAGCTTATGAACTTTATGTAAAAAATCTTTTATTTGATGATAAAGATGATTCGGATATAGATATAATAGATCCAGATTTTGATTTTTTAAGCAATATAACTCAAATTGACGCGCTTATAGAGCAGTCACTAAACATGCTTACTAAAGTTACAAATTATACCGCTATAGCGCTTTCTAGGAAAAATACAGATGCAATATATATAAAGCATGTATCTTTAGTGAAGATAAATGAAAAGCAAGTGGTAATAGTTACAGTCCTAGATAATGGCGAAGTTAAAAATTGTACTGTAAATCTAAACTCAGATGTGAGTGAGGAAGCTATAAAGACAATAGGCGCACTTATAAATGATAATTTGGTAGGCAAAAATATTGCAGGAGTAGATATTGATTTACTTGAATTCATAAGAGAAAAATTAGATATATATTCTGCGGTATTTGATGATATAACAAAAAATTTAAATGAAACCTTTATAAAAGAGGATAATTTAGAATTTATTCTAGATGGAGCTACTAATATGCTTAATTATCCAGAATTTCATGATATTGAAAGAGCAAAGTCATTTATGGAATTTTTGAGCAGCAAAGAAGAGGTTCAAAAGATAATAAGTAAAGAAGGTATTCAAAAAAATGATATAAATGTAATAATAGGAAATGAAGATATGGGCTCTGTTGTAAAAGATTGTGCAATAATAACTGCTAACTTCCATTATAAAGGAACGGTGGTAGGTAAAATAGGCATAATTGCTCCAAAACGGATGGATTATGACAAAGCGTATTCAGTAATTAGCTATATACAATCAAAAATAAATTCTATAATAAATGATTCATAGAAGGAAGGAATGGGAAATGGATAAGAAGAGCAAGGACATAATCAATGAGGAAGTTGATGTAGAGCAAGCTAAAACTGTAACTGAAGAAGTTACTGAAGAAATTGCTAAGGAGGCTTCGACAGAAGAATCAGTACAAGAAACAGCTTCAACTAAAAAAGAAAAAATATTAGATTTTGCTAAAGCTAAATCTAAAAAAGATAAGCACTCAGAAGCGCTTGAAAAAGCAAAGCAGGAAATCGATGAACTAAAAGTGACAGTTCAAAGAACTCAAGCTGACTTCATGAATTTCAAAAGAAGAACAGAAAAAGAAAAACAAGATATAACTGTTTTTGCAAATGAAAAGATACTTGTAGAGCTTTTAGGAGTATTAGATAATCTTGAAAGAGCGCTTAGTACATTTGAAGATAAAGGATCATCAATGTATAGTGGCGTAGAAATGATAAAAAATCAAATCAGCGAGCTTTTAAAGAAATATGAAGTAGAAGAAATTGCTACAGATGGTAAATTCGATCCAAACTTTCATCATGCAGTAATGCAAGAAAGTGGAGATGAGTCTGATATGATACTTGAAGTTTTCCAAAAAGGGTATAAACTTAAGGAAAAAGTAATAAGACCAGCAATGGTAAAGGTATCTATGTAATAGTTTTAAATAGCAGATTAGAAAATAATATAAATTTTAAAATTCGAATTTAGGAGGAAAAATAAAATGGGAAAAGTAATAGGAATTGACTTAGGAACAACAAACTCATGTGTTTCAGTTTTAGAAGGTGGAGAGCCGGTAGTAATATCAAATAGAGAAGGTTTTAGAACAACTCCATCAGTAGTTGCATTTTCAAAAGACGGAGAAAGAATAGTAGGAGAGCCTGCAAAAAGACAGTCTGTAACCAATCCAGACAGAACAATAAGTTCTATAAAAAGAGAAATGGGTAGAGATTACCATGTAGAAATAGATGGAAAAAAATACACTCCACAAGATATATCTGCAATAATTCTTCAAAAACTTAAAGCGGATGCAGAGAGCTACCTTGGAGAGAAAGTAACAGATGCAGTTATAACTGTACCAGCTTACTTTACAGATGCACAAAGACAAGCAACAAAAGATGCTGGAAGAATAGCTGGACTTGAAGTAAAAAGAATAATCAACGAGCCAACAGCAGCTTCTATAGCATATGGTTTTGATAAAGATGGAAAAGAAGAAAAAATACTTGTATTTGACCTTGGTGGAGGAACATTTGACGTATCTATCCTAGAGCTTGGTGATGGAGCGTTTGAGGTACTTTCTACAAGCGGAAACAACAGACTTGGTGGAGATGACTTTGACAACGTACTTGTTGATTACATGGCTGCTGAATTCAAAAAACAAGAAGGCGTAGATTTAAAGGCAGACAAAATGAGTTTACAAAGACTTATTGATGCAGCAGAAAAAGCGAAAAAAGAGCTTTCATCTACAATGACTACAAATGTAAATCTTCCATTCATTACAGCTACAGCAGAAGGTCCAAAACACTTAAATATGGATTTAACAAGAGCTAAGTTTGATGAACTTACAAGAAATTTAGTTGAAGCTACAATGGAGCCAACTAGAAAAGCACTTGCAGATGCTAAGCTTTCAACAAATGAAATAGATAAAGTAATCCTTGTAGGAGGATCAACAAGAATACCTGCGGTACAAGAGGCTGTACGTAAATTTACAGGCCAAGATCCACACAAAGGAATAAACCCAGACGAGTGTGTTGCACTTGGAGCAGCTATCCAAGCGGGAGTGCTTACAGGAGAGGTTAAAGACTTACTACTTCTTGACGTAACACCACTTTCATTAGGAATTGAGACATTAGGTGGAGTTTCTACTACAATAATAACTAGAAACACAACAATTCCTACTAAAAAATCTCAAGTATTCTCAACAGCAGCAGACAACCAAACAGCAGTTGATATTCACGTACTTCAAGGTGAAAGATCAATGGCAGCAGACAACGTTACTATGGGAAGATTCCAGCTTACAAATATTCCACCAGCACCAAGAGGAATTCCACAAATCGAAGTAACATTTGATATAGATGCGAATGGTATAGTACACGTAACTGCAAAAGACCTAGGAACTGGAAAAGAGCAGTCTATAACAATAACTTCATCTACAAACTTATCTGAAGATGAGATTGAAAGAAAAGTAAAAGAAGCAGAACTTCATGCAGAAGAAGATAAGCAAAGAAAAGATAGAATGGAAGCGTTAAACCAAGCAGAATCTACTATCTATCAAACAGAAAAAGCACTTGAAGAAGTAGGCGACAAAGCTACTCAAGAAGAAAAAGATGCAGTAACTGCAGGAATAGCAGATCTTAAAGCTGTTATAGCAAATGAGAACTCAACAGGAGAAGAAATAAGAAAAGCTATTGATGATTTAATGAATAAATTCCATGCAATTTCTCAAAAAATGTATGAAGCAGCACAAGCAGCTCAGGGAGCTCAAGCTGGACCAGAAGGTGCAGCTGGACAAGAAGCTCCAAAAGATGATAATGTAGTAGATGCAGAAATTGTAGACTAATTTAGATTAAGAATATTAATATAGATGGCGGCTTGCGGCAAATTTGTCGCAGGCTTTTGCCATGAAGAGGTGATAAGGTGGCAAAGAGAGATTATTATGAAGTCCTTGGAGTTTCGAAAGATGCCGATGACAAAGAGATAAAAAAAGCTTTTAGAAAAAAAGCTATGGAATTTCATCCAGATAGAAATCCAAATGACAAAGTTGCTGAAGAAAAATTTAAAGAAGTAAATGAAGCATATGAACATATATCAGATCCTCAAAAGAGAGCCGCTTATGATAGATTCGGACATGCTGCCTTTGAACAAGGGGGAGCAGGAGCTGGTGGTTTTGGAGGTTTTGGAGGCGGCGGCTTTGGCGGCTTCGAAGACATCTTTGAAGGAATTTTTGGCGGTTTTGGAGGCGGAGCTTCTAGACAGAGAAGAAATGGCCCTCAAAAAGGTGAAGACATAAGATATAGAATGAACATTACATTTGAAGAAGCTGCATTTGGGGTAGAAAAAGAAATTGTAATTACTAGAGAAGAAGAATGTTCTCAGTGTCATGGAACTGGAGCAAAAGCAGGGACATCTGCAAAAACATGTCCAACATGTCATGGTTCGGGGCAAGTTCAAAAACATGTAAGAACACCATTTGGAACAATGATGAGTTCTGCAACATGTAGTACATGTAATGGTTCTGGTGAAGTTATAGAAGAAAAATGTAATAAGTGTAAGGGTAGAAAAACTGAAACTGTGAAGAAAAATAAATCAGTAAAAATACCAGCAGGAATCGACGATGGTTCTACACTTAGAATAGCAGGAGAAGGACAGCCTGGAACTAAAGGTGGCCCAAGAGGAGATGTGTATCTTACTATAAACGTACTTCCTCATAAGCTATTTGAAAGAGAAGGCAATAATGTGTGGCTTGAAATACCTATTTCGTTCACTCAGGCAGCGCTTGGTGCGGAAATAGAAGTGCCAACACTTGATGGAAAGAGCAAATATAAGATAGTTGAGGGAACTCAAACTGGAACCATATTTAGATTAAGAGGAAAAGGAATACCTTATATAAGCAATCCTGATAGAAGAGGAGATCAGATGATTAGAGTTACTGTTGAAACTCCTAAGAACCTGACTTCAAGACAAAAAGAAATTCTTAAAGAATTTGCAGCAGAGATGGGTGAAGATGAAAAAGTTAATGATTCAAGCCAAGATGCTTCAAATAAAAAAGAGGATTCTTCTCCCAAGAAAGAAAAAGGATTTTTTCGAAAAGTAAAAGATTCTTTAAAAGATTAGTTTAAATTTCATAAAATAATGATATATATAAAGAGGATTGGAATTTTATAGTTCTAATCCTTATTTTATAAATATAAACTAATTATTTTGTACATATTATACAGGGAGGATGAAATTATGAAGGTAATTATAGTAGGAAGTAGTGCCGCAGCAGTTTCATGTGCAGAAACGCTTAGAAAAAATGATAAGGAAATGGATATAACTATTATAGGTAGAGAAGAAATAAAACCTTATTATAGACCATTTCTTTCGCATATGTTATGCAGTGAAGAGGTTGATGCAAGATTTTATCTTAAACAAGATAGCTATTATGAGGATAGTAATATAAAACTTATACTTGGAAGATGTGTAACTGAAATAAAAAGAGATTCAAAAAAAGTGGTTATGGATAATAATGAAGAGCTTTCATATGATAAGCTTGTCCTTGCGGTAGGAAGTAAAAATTTTGTACCTCCAGTTGAAGGCGTGAAACTTGAAGGCGTATGCAACCTTAAATTCTATAGAGATCTTGAAAATATAAACAATTATCTTAGTGATAAAGAAAATATAGTAATAATAGGTGGAGGGCTTTTAGGGATAGAAGCGGCCTGGGCTTTTAGAAAAGCTGGGAAGAAAGTAACTATGCTTGAATTTTCAGATAGAATAATGGCAAGACAGTTAAATGCGACTGCTAGCTGTTTAGTTCAAAAAGAACTTGAAAAAGAAGGCATAAATGTATTTACGCAAAAAAGTACAAAGTGTATAATAGGTAATGGTAAAGTAGAAAAATTACTGCTTGAATCTGGAGAAGAGATAAAAGCAGACATGGTAATGTTTTCTATAGGAGTAAGACCTGAGACTTCACTTGCAGCAAATTGTGGAATAGATACGAATAAAGGAATCGTTGTAAAAGAAAATATGAAAACCTCAGATGAAGATATATATGCGGCGGGAGACTGTGCAGAAATAAACGGCATGTGCATAGGAATATGGCCTATGGCTATGCAAACCGGAAAAATTGCAGCGATGGATATTTTGGGCAAAAGCGAAAAATTTGTTATAAATCCACCTACTACAATTCTAAAGGCCCTTAATATAGGCGTTTATTCAGCGGGAGATATTTTTAATAAAGACGAGGAAATAGAGCAAAGTGATGCTGAAAACTACAGGGTATTTACTTTTAAAGAAGGCGTAATTACAGGAATAAATTTAATTGGAGAAACTAAACTATCATCTAAAGTATTTTCTATGCTTTCAAAGAAAATGACGAAGGAAGAAGTTTTAGAAATAATAAAATAAGGAAGGTTTAAATGTTAATATTAGCAGATGGTTGGAAAGATTACAGAATATTAGATGCAGGAGAAGGAGAAAAACTTGAAGTTTGGGGCGATGTGGTGCTAAGAAGACCCGATCCTCAGATTATATGGAAGACAGATAAAAATCAAAGAATGTGGAAAGATGTTCATGCACACTATCACAGAAGCACAAAAGGCGGAGGACAGTGGGAGAACAAAAAGAAATTTCCTGAGAAATGGACAATTAAATATAAAGATTTATCATTCTATATAAAACCTACAGGCTTTAAGCACACAGGGCTTTTCCCAGAGCAAGCTGCAAATTGGGATTGGATGAGTGAAAAAATAAAAAATGCAGGAAGACCTATAAAAGTGCTTAACCTATTTGCATATACAGGAGGTGCTACATGTGCAGCTTCAAAAGCAGGAGCAGTAGAAGTTTGTCACGTAGATGCTTCAAAAGGAATGGTTGCTTGGGCTAAAGAAAATGCAGAGCTTAGTGGACTTAAAGAAAATAGAATAAGATTCCTAGTAGATGATGTATTTAAGTTCATAGAAAAAGAAATAAGAAGAGGAAATAAATACGATGCCATAATAATGGACCCACCATCATATGGAAGAGGACCAAAAGGTGAGATATGGAAACTTGAGGATGAATTGCCAAAGCTTTTAGATATTACATCTAAAATACTTGTTGATGAGCCATTATTCCTTCTTGTAAACTCATATACTACAGGTTTTTCTCATATATCATTAAGCAATATGATGAAAATAGTATTTAAAGATTTTGATATGAATTTTTCTTCAGGAGAACTTGGGTTGCCTATAGAAAAAGGTGGTTTGGTATTACCTTGCGGAATATATGCTAGAATGGAGAGTAAATAATGTTAAACGTTTTATATGAAGATAACCATATCATAGTGGTAGAAAAGCCATTCAACATGCCTACGCAGGAGGATGAATCTCAAGATAAAGACCTTCTTACAGAAGTAAAGCAGTATGTAAAAGAAAAATATCAAAAGCCAGGAGATGTGTATATTGGACTTGTACACAGACTTGATAGAGTTGCAGGAGGAGTTATGGTATTTGCTAGAACTTCAAAAGCAGCATCTAGACTTTCTGAGCAGATAAGAAATAGAACCTTCCACAAAGAGTATCAGACTGTAGTTGAAGGAAATCTAAAAGCAGAAAAAGCAACGCTTGTAGATTATCTGAAAAAAGATAAGAATAGCAATACGGTTACCGTAGTAGGCAAAAATGTGAAGGATGCTAAAGAAGCAAGACTTTCATATGAGCTTATAGAAGCAAAAGATGGGCTTAATCTTATCTCTGTAGATCTTCACACTGGAAGACCTCATCAGATAAGAGTTCAGTTTTCAAGTAGAAAAAATCCTATCTGGGGTGATGGAAAATACGGTTCAATCTACAGAAGCAGAAAAGGAATCGCACTTTGGTCTCACAAGATACAATTTGAACATCCAACTACAAAAAAACTTATGACTTTTGTACTAGATACTCCAAGAGTAGAACCTTGGGATAAATTTAGAGTAAATAGAATAATAGAATAATAGAAAAGCCTCGATTTCGCATAGCGATTTTCGAGGCTTTTTTTGCTTTTTCTATGGAATTATCTCGGCTGCAGAATTCATTCGGGGAAACATATTGACTACAATTTATTATAACTACAGTTGTTATTATTGTTACCTACATATTTTTAGTCTTTACTCTTTACTCCCTTTGAAATTTATACATTAAATTAAATTTTGAGTCAAATTTAAAAGGTGATATTTCAATACTTATAGCTATTTTTATGGTATGTAAATTATTTGCAGCAGTATAAATAAATCGGAGCGCATATTACCCTGAATGAATTCTGCAGCCTAGATATAATGCGATAAAATATCTAGGCGAAGCCCTAATGAAGGGTAATATGCGCTCCGATTTTAAATATAAATATATTTAATACGATAAATTTGATTTTTCTAAACTTTACTTTTGGTGTGAGATTAATATTAATGGGTACAATAGATTATATAATTAATTTCATATTTTTTAAGAAAGGGATAAATTATGTTAGAAAAAGTAGAGTTAAATAAAAAAATTTCAAAAGAAGAATATATAGATACGATAGATTCTTTGCGTGAAAAATTAGCAATACTTCAACAAGAACTAAAGAAGAATAAAATTCCAGTAATTGTGATATTTGAGGGTTGGGGTGCATCTGGAAAAGGAAGCGTGATTTCTTCGATTATAAATCCATTAGACCCAAGGGGATTCAGCGTAAATACGATAACTCCTTCAAATGAATTTGAAAAAAGAATGCCGCCGCTTTATAGATTTTGGAAGGATATTCCAGCGTACGGGAATATGGCTATCTTTGACAGAAGTTGGTATTTGGACGTGTCTACAAATATTATAGACAGCATAGGTGAATTCGAGGAGAAGATGGATAGCTATGATGAGATAAATGTGTTCGAAAAACAGCTTACAGATGATGGCTATATAATAATAAAATTCTTTCTTCACATAAGCAAGAAGGAGCAAAAAGAGCGTTTTGAAAAACTTATGAAGGATAAAACCACAGTGTGGAGAGTAACCGAAAGAGATTTAAAACATAATAAGGACTACGAAAAACATTATAAAGCCTTTGATGTTATGATAAATCAGACAAATACAATTAATGCACCGTGGCATATAATCCCATCTTCAGATAAACGTTATACAAAGAAAAAAGTGCTTGAAATAATGATAGAACAGATAGAATCTGCACTAGAAAATAAGGATATATTACAAAATAAGAATACATTAGAAAATAATAATATTTTAAAAAATATTCTTGAGCCTAAAAAAATATTAATTCATCCTAAATTTATACTTAAAGATGATATATCTCTTGATAATATAGAACTGGATAAATTGCTTACGGATGAAGAATATCAAAAAACACTTGATGAATATAAAAAGAATCTTTCAAAACTTCACAATAAGCTTTATCTAAAGAAAATACCTGTAGTTATAGGGTATGAGGGCTGGGATGCAGCAGGAAAAGGTGGCAATATAAAACGCCTAACATCGGCACTTGATGCAAGGGGATATAATGTGGCAACGATATCAGCTCCAAATGAAGCGGAAGCCCAGCATCATTACTTATGGAGATTTTGGCAAGCAATGCCTAAAACGGGACATATTTCAATTTTTGACAGAACTTGGTATGGAAGAGTTATGGTTGAAAGAATAGAAGGCTTTTGCAAAGAAGAAGATTGGAAAAGAGCCTATAATGAAATAAATGAATTTGAATATTCCTTGAATAGATGGGGCTGTATAATAATAAAATTTTGGCTTCAGATAGATAAGGAGGAGCAGCTAAGACGATTTAATGAGAGGGAGCAAACGCCAGCTAAAAACTATAAAATAACGGATGAAGATTGGCGAAATCGTGAAAAATGGGAAGCTTATGAAGCGGCGCTAAAAGATATGATAAAGTATACAAGTACAGATTTTGCGCCTTGGACCATAATAGAAGCGAATAATAAGAAATACGCAAGGCTCAAGGCGCTTAAAACATTTATTGATAAAATTGAAGAAAAACTTTAGTATTAAAAAGTCATTATTAAATAATCCATTATCAAACAATTTATCATATTGTATTATATAAATACTTCAGGCGGTCTTCTTTCTGCAAAATCGACCTCAAGTTCTTCCTTATGTCTTATAAAATCTATATCATCAAAATATTTAGCTTGAACAGGACATTTTTTAATGCAGGCTCCACATTTGATGCAAATGCCATTAAGTACACTTACATCATCTTTGTCGATAGAGCTCATAGGACAGACAGAAACGCATATTTTACAATCATTGCACGAAGCATTTGTTTTAGGTTTAACTTTTCTGATATCAACTGGCTCTTTGTTTGGATTGAGCGGTTTGTAATATGGTCTATAAGGGAAATGGCCTCTAACCTCTACAGGGTGGAGGTCTTTTTCTTTAAAGATTTTTTTCGCTATAAGTGAAGAAAAGTTTATTGCACTTTCTATATCATCTTGATCTGGACGAGCTTTAGCAAGTGTATAAGAAAAAGCATGTTCCCCTACAAATGCTCCTGCAGCAACTGGTTTAAATCCATTGTTTGAAAGGATGTCCTTTAGTTCAATAAGAGCATCATCATAATTTCTATTTCCATAAAGTACTATTGGAACACATAATGCAGAATCAGCTTTTACCTTTGCAATAAATTTAAGTAATATGTTAGGAACTCTTCCGGCATATACAGGAACTCCAAATATTACGATACTGTCACTAGAAAACATAACTTCCTCATTACTTTTTTCCGAAAGTATAGTAAAATCAAAATCTGGAAGTACCTCGTGATCAATACCTAAACTTGTAGCATTTTTAGAAAGCTCATTTTTAATGGTGCTAACTATTTTTTTGGTGGTACCTGTAGGGCTAAAAAACATAGCTTGTATTTTCATAATTTTCACCTCAGATTATATAAAATTATAGAATGCTTATATTAGATTATAATATACTTAGAATTAAAGGAATCGTAATAAGTGAGAATAGTGTACTCATAGAAATTATTTCTGAAGCGAGCAGACTATCACTTTCATACTTAGTAGCAAACATAGTAGCATATCCAGCGGTAGGCATTGAAATAAGAATCATAGGTATGAAATATGCGGTTTCTTTAAAGTTAAGAGCTTTAAGTACTGCAAAAAGGCATAGCGGAATAAGTACAAGTCTTGTAATACAAGAAATATACATATATTTATCCTTTAGTAATTTAGCTATATGGCTATTTGCAAGTGATATTCCAACGATTATCATGGCAATTGGAGACATGGCATTGGAAAGAAGTACTACAGTTGATCTAACAGGTTCTGGGATAGTAAGTGGCGTAGTAAAAAGCACCATCCCAACTATTATAGCTAGAATTGCAGGTGTTTTTAGAAGTGATATAGCTATATTGTCAGTATGCTTTACACTACTGTTTCTTGAAATTGTCTTTATACCAATTGTCCATGCAAAAAGTTCAAATCCCATATTAGCCATTACCGCAAATATTATGCCTTCAGGGCCTATTATTGCATTAACAATGGGGTAGCCCATAAAGCCTACATTTGGTATAATCATTGAAAGGAGATGTACATCTTTTCGAATAGGATCAAGTTTGTATTTTTTAGCGATAATGCTCGCGAGAATATAAGAAGCGTTGTAGGTTATAAACATAGTTACGGCGAGTTTTAACCCGGTATTTAATATATCTCTTGAGAAATCTATATCAAACGATTTTATTAGGGTGCATGGTAAAAGGACATACAAAATTAATGCAGTCATTTCCTTTTGACTATGAGGGGATAAAAAACCCTTTTTTGCCAAGAAAAATCCTACAAGAATTAAAAGAAATATTACAGAAACCTTACTTAAAATTAAATAAAAATCCATTAGTTACTCCTTGTTGTAATTTTTTTATTATATCGATTATTAAAATTATAACATAAATTAAGTCAAAAAATAATAAAAATTCAAAACAATATAAAGAGGTATGAAAAATGAAAAAAATAATGATATCAGCGACATCAAGTTCAGTAGGGAAAACTACATTTTCATGTGGCCTTATGAGAGCTATTACAAATCGTGGGAAAAAAGTTCAGCCATTTAAAGTAGGACCAGATTACATAGACACAGAGTATCATTTTAAAGCAAGCAGTATAAAGTCAAGAAATCTTGACGAATTTATGCTTCCAAAAGAAGAAATAAAGTATGTATTTGAAGAGAATTCAAAAGATAAGGATATATCTATAATAGAAGGGGTTATGGGATTTTACGATGGTTATGGAGCTACTATAGACTATTGCAGTAGTGCGAGCATATCAAAAATTTTAGAATGTCCGGTTATACTTCTTATTGATGCTAAAGCAATGGCAGCATCAGGCGCCGCTATGGTATATGGGTTTAAAAATCTTGATAAGAATGTAAATATAGCGGGAGTGGTTTTAAACAATGTAAATACTGAAAGTCACTATAATATTTTAAAACAAGCCATAGAAAATTATTGTGATGTGGAAGTTTTGGGAAGAATTCCAAAAGATGAAAAATTTGCACTTACCTCAAGACATTTAGGGCTTACTCCAAGCTTTGAAATAGACAAGCTTGATACACAGCTTGACTATATAGCCTCAAAAATAGAAGAATTTGTAAATATAGATAAAATCCTAGAAATAGCAGAAAGTAAATCCCTAGATTATGAAAAGCAAAGAAGGGATTTTTTAAAGTCAACTACAAATATAAAACTTGCTCTAGCTTACGATAAAGCGTTTAACTTCTATTATCAGGATAATTTGGATTTACTTGAGCAAATGGGAGTTGAACTTGTAAAATTTAGCCCTCTAGAAGATTCTAAGGTTCCAACTTGTGATGGAATATATATAGGGGGAGGCTTCCCAGAAGTTTTTGCTAAGGAGCTGTCTGAAAATAAATCTATAAGAGCACATGTTAAACAGCTTTCAGAAAGTGGAATGCCAATATATGCGGAATGTGGAGGGCTTATGTATCTTGGACAAACAGTAGATGACTTAGAGGGCAATTCATATGATATGGTCGGGATATTTGAAGGAAGAAGCGTTATGAAAAACAAACTTCAGCGTTTTGGTTATTGCGAAGGAAGCGCAAAAGTAAAAACTCCAATATCAGAAATATCCCAAGTAGTAAAAGGACACGAATTTCATTACTCTGTATTTGAATCAGAACTTGATAATGCTTACAATATGAAAAAAGTAATGAGTACAGGCGAAGAAAAATTGTGGCAGGGAGGATATCTGAAAAATAACACCCTAGCAAGCTACCTTCACACTCACTTTTGTTCAGACTATAATATTGTTATTAACTTTATTAAAAATATAGAAAAATTTTCGCTTTAATCAGGCAATTTTGCCACGAACAAAATCGCGTGAAACCATTTACAAATCTAAGAAACGTGGTATAATAAGTATATAAGTTGAACGAAATAAAATGATACAAAATAAAATAAATATTTAGGTGTTGACGAAATCACTTTTCATCGATAAAGGCAAACTGTCAGAAATGGCAGGGCGCAAAGCTATAGGGCCTTAGTACAAGAAATTGTAAAGGCAGCCAGTTGCCGAAAGAAGAGTTTTTTATTGGAAAAACTCTTAATACGGAAATTTAAATAAAAAATTTAGATTCTATATAAAGAGGAGAACCAATATGAAAAAAATGATGATATTCGCGGCAACAGCTATAATATTTTCTTCAAATACAATGATGGCATTTGCAGATTCAAGTGCATCTAAACTA
>JBOFWC010000211.1:0-3941 GCA_051653405.1 Proteocatella sp.
CATATTTTTCTTCCACTTTTTTTATTTCAGAAGCTAAATATTCAAATCCATCCAAAGTATGATTTATCCTGAATGATTTCCTGTATACCTCACCGTCAGGTGCCAAAATGGCAACCATTGAAAATTCTGCGGCAACGTCAATTCCTACAACTGGCCTATTAATATATTTGTTCATTATGAGTATCTCCTTATTTAATATATTGAGATAGAATTAGAGATTCCATCTTCTATCAGCAACGCTACAACCTTGTTTGTGACACGGATAATTCCCTTCGGGAAATCCAACCAGCTAAACATAGAACTTTTACTGATGGAATGATACGCTTTTTTGCGGGTATGGGATCCAGTGGTCCTCCCAGGAGAATTACATCTATCCTCTATTCAATAAAGATTATACTACATTTGGCAAAGTTGAATTTTTAAAAAGGAATAATTTTGATAATAAAATTTATATGATATATTTAATAATCCGCCAGGATTTGAAATATATACAAAAAATTAGTAGTTCGTAATGTTCGGGTTTTATTAGTTGAATTAAAACCATAACTTACTAACTACATTATACAAGGAGAATTAGAAAATGAAGATGACATTTAGATGGTTTGGAGAAGAATTTGACTCTGTTAAATTAGAACAAATCAGGCAAATTCCAGGAATGCATGGAGTAATAACGACATTGTATGGAACCAAGCCTGGGGAAGAGTGGTGTTTAGAAGAAATAAGAGCAATGAAAAAGAAAGTTGAAGAAAGTGGACTTGTAATTGATGGGATAGAAAGTGTAAATATACATGATTCTATAAAGATAGGTTCAAGTGATAGAGATTATTATATTCAAAATTATATAAAGACTTTAGAAAAACTTGGTCAAGAGGGTATAAATATGGTATGTTACAATTTTATGCCGGTATTTGATTGGACGAGAAGCGATCTTGCTAAAGAAAAACCAGATGGATCAACAGTACTTGCATATGATCAAGGGATAATAGATAAAATAAATCCTCAAGATATGTTTAGTCAAATTAATAAAAGTTCAAATGGATTTATAATGCCAGGATGGGAACCAGATAGAATGCCTACTGTAAAAGATCTTTTTGAGAAGTATGAACAAGTAGACCAAGAAAAATTGTTTAAAAATCTAGTATATTTTTTAAATGCAATAATGCCTACATGCGATAAATATGATATTGATATGGCAATTCACATAGATGATCCAGCATGGAGTGTATTTGGACTTCCAAGGATAGTAACTTGTAAAGACGCTATTTTAAGAATAATGGAAGCAGTTCCCAATAAACATAACGGAGTAACGCTTTGCACAGGAAGTTTGAGTTCTAATCCAGAAAATGATATACCAGATATAATTAGAAGTTTAAAAGGACGAATTCATTTTGCTCATATAAGAAATATTAAACATACAGCTCCTGGAGTTTTTGAAGAAGCAGCTCATTATGCAGCAGATGGTTCTTTAGATATGTATGAAATAGTAAAAGCTTTGGTGGATATTGGATTTAAGGGACCAGTTAGACCAGACCATGGAAGAACTATATGGGGAGAGGTATCTATGCCAGGATACGGCCTTTACGATAGAGCGTTAGGATCACAATATATATTGGGACTTTACGATGCAGTAATTAAACAACAGTGTTAATTTAGTATATAGCTACCTTATATATTTTATATATAGAAGGTAGCTATATGTAGATAATTATGTATAGTTAAAAATGGGAGATTTAATAATGAAATTAAATTTAAATGAATTAAATGATTCAAACTATAAAAAATATAATTATGATATACCTTCTTTTGATATAGAAACTATAAGAAAAAATACCAATGAAGGGCCACAATGGTTACATTTTGGAGCGGGAAATATATTTAGAGCATTTCCGGCAGTTATATGCCAGAATTTAATTGAATCAGGGAATATGAAAACAGGTATAACTGTAATAGAATGTTTTGATGAAGAAATAATAGATAAAGCATTTAAACCGTTTGATAATCTTACTTTAGCAATATCTTTAAAAAGTAATGGTACAGTGGAAAAGAAAGTAGTAGCATCTATTTGTGAGGCATTAAAATACTCTGAAAGCAAATCTAAGATAAAAAATATTTTTGAAATGGATAGCTTGCAGATGGTGTCATTTACAATAACAGAAAAGGGATATAGTGTTATTGAATCTGATTTTTCAAATGTAGAAAATCCTACTTCTATAATAGGCATATTAACTAGACTTATGTATGATAGATTTAAATCTGGAAAAAAGAAATTAGCTTTAGTATCAATGGATAATTGCTCACACAATGGAACTATTTTATACAATTCAGTAAAAGCTATAAGTAATAAATGGATAGAAAGCGGATTGATAGAAGCGAGTTTTGCGGAATATATAGATGATGAAGATTTGATTTCTTTTCCTTGGAGTATGATTGACAAAATAACTCCAAGACCATCTGAAGAGATAATTGATATTTTGAAAAAAGAGGGATTTGAAGGAGCTGATATAGTAGTAACTTCAAGAAATACGCATGTTTCTGGAATTGTAAATGCAGAAGAGTGCGAATATCTTGCGATAGAAGATAATTTTCCAAACGGAAGACCAGCTTTAGAAAAATTTGGAGTTATTTTATCAGATAGAAGTACAGTGGATAAGATAGAAAAAATGAAAGTTTGTACTTGTTTGAATCCCCTTCATACAGCATTAGCTATATTTGGATGTCTTTTTTCATATAAAAAAATATCTGAAGAAATGAGAGATGACACTTTGGTTTCACTTATTAAAAAAATTGGATATGTAGAAGGTATGCCAGTAGCTACAGACCCAAAAGTAATGAGTGCAGAGAAGTTTATTAATGAAGTTTTAGAGCTTAGACTTCCAAATCCATTTATGCCAGATACTCCACAAAGAATAGCTTGTGATACCTCTAAAAAAATATTAGTTAGATTTGGAGAAACATTAAAGTCTTATATAAATCAAGGAAAAACAGATCTTTCTTTCTTGAATTGTATACCACTTACTTTTGCAGGATATGCAAGATATTTAACAGGAATTAATGATAACGGTGAGAACTTTGAACTTTCTCCAGACCCTAATTTACAAAAACTTACAAATTTATTTGAAGATTTTAAAGTTGGTAAAAAAATAGACGAAAATAAATTACGTAAATTCTTTTCAGATGAATCGATATTTGGAATAGATCTATATGAGTATGGATTAGGTGAGAAAACAGAAAATATGTTTTTAGAAATGTCGGAAAATGAGGGATCTATAAGAAAGACATTAAATAAATATTTATGTATATAGTGAAGTTGAAAGGATTTATATTATGAAAAAATTTATGAACGAAAATTTTTTACTAAAAAATGAATATGCAGTAAAATTATATAATAATTATGCTAAGGATATGCCAATATTTGATTATCATTGTCATGTTAATGTAAATGAAATTTTAGAAGATAAAAAGTATGATAATATAACTCAAGTATGGCTTTATGCAGATCACTACAAATGGAGAGCAATGCGTCTTTTTGGTATAGAAGAAAAATATATTACTGGAGATGCTTCAGATTATGAAAAATTTTTAGCATATGCAAAAACAGTATCATCCGCAATTGGAAATCCACTATATCATTGGACTCACCTGGAACTTAAAAAATATTTTGGAATAGATGAAGTTTTAAATGAAAAGACAGCTCCAGAGATATGGGAAAAAACAAGAAAAGTTCTTTTAAATGGTCTTACTACAAGAAAAATGATAGAAATTTCAAATGTAAAAGCACTTTGTTCGACAGACGATCCAATAGATGATCTTATATCTCACAAAAAATTAAATAATGAAGAAGGTTTTTCAATTAATGTTTTACCTACATTTAGACCAGACAGAGCAGTTGAAATTGATGGAGAAGGATTTCCTGAATATATAAAACAACTAGGAAAATCAGC
>JBOFWC010000212.1:0-2326 GCA_051653405.1 Proteocatella sp.
AAAATGGCGATATTAAACTACAACCCACATTAGGCAAATTAAAACTTGAATTAAATTCTGGAATAAATGAAATTGAATTCGAGATTCCCTATGATAAAGAAAAGAAATGGACCAAAGTAGATGAATGGGGAATAATAAAATGTAAAGTTTTCTATACTAAAAATAAACAATTATATAGAATATATAGTACTCATAAAGGTATGTTCGGGCTTCAATGCAAAGCTAGACATATCTTTTTTGATTTAATAAAACATACCATAGAAGATAACAGGGCCGTTAATGCTACAGGTCAATCTGCTTTAAATAAAATATTAGAAGGAACTAAATATAAAGGTCATAGTGATATACAAACTTTAAACACAGCTTATTTTGTTAAAATGAATGCAATAGCTGCCTTAAACGGAGAGGAAGAAAATAGTTTTAGAAATAGATGGGGCGGCGAAATGTTATATGATAATTTTGATATTTATATTAACCGTAGAATTGGTGGAGATTATGGAGTAAAAATTAAGTACGCCAATAATATGGAAGATGTAAACTTAGAAATTGATAGAGATAACATTATTACAAGAGCTAGACCAGTCGCATATGACGGCAAAATGCTTCCTGAAAAATATGTAGATAGTCCACTTATTAATAAATACCCAATAATATGTGAAGGGTATATTGATATGAATGACTTAAAGTTGAAAGATCCTACTAATAGTGATGATGAAGAGGGTTTTGATACTGAAGAGGAACTTTATAATGCAATGAGAAAAAGAACTAAAGAACTATTTAATGGTGGATTAGATAAAGCAAAAATAAGCGGTAATGTTAAAATGGTAGCATTAGAAAATACACTTGATTATAAACATATAAAAAATTTAGTTAATGTCGGTATAGGTGATACTGTAAAAGTATTTCATAATGATATAGGTATAAATTTAGAAACTAGATGTATTTCTATTGAATGGAATTTAATAACTGAAAAATATGAGAATATAGAATTCGGCGAAGTTGAAATGAATTATTTTGATAAGCAGGATATAGCAAGAGAACAGTTAGATAATATATTAAACTCTAATGGATCTGTTAACTCTTCTAAAATGGAGGGCGTTATATCGGCTCTAAAAACAAAATTTAGTGCATTAAGAAATGTGGCACAACCTCAGCACGTATTAGGTATGTTGTTCGAAGATGCAATTAAAGGAAGTGAAACTTATGGAGCTATGGCTATAGGCTCTATGGGGTTTATGATTGCAAGTGAAAGAACACCAGATGATAAGGATTGGGATTGGCGTACTTTTGGAAGTGGACAAGGCTTCTTTGCTGATTGGTTAGTTGGAAAATTGAAAACTGTGTTAATTGAGAGTATGGATGGTAAATCTTTTTGGAACTTGGAAACTGGAGATTTCTGCTTAAATGGTGGTCGTATAATCGGTAAAAACGGAAACTTTGAAATGAACCTACAAAAAGAAGGGGAACTATCATTTAAGAATAATGGCAAAGAAGCAATTAAAATTCATAATAATGCTATAGATTTATTTAATTGGAGTAATGATAGTGACTATATAGGTTCTTTAATGTCTTTATGTAAAATAATTAATGGTAAACCAGACCCAGAAAAACCTTTGATAGGGCTTACGCATGATAATAACAGTTCAATATCATTAGGTTATCAAAAGGAGGATGGGAATTTTAGTTCTTATATGGAGCTTGATAAATACAATATATTAGGACATGCAGCAAAAGCACCTATAAAAGTATTTGAGCATATAGAAATGAATGATAACATTATCTATAATCCAAAACTCAAAGCAGATAATGCCCTTCAAATATATATTAATGGTAGTTTGATTGCTACTTTTGGCGAAAAAGGTTTATGGTTAAACGTTCCCATCTTTAATAAAGATGGACATTTAGCATTTGACCCAATGGCACCACAAGGCGAAACTGTAGACGGTTCTGATGAACTAAGAAACAAAATAGTTAATAGTGCAAGAAAGCTTATCGGTAAATGGTATGTATACGGTGGAAATTTTAGTCCACTCGGTAATGACAGCGGGACAGATTGTTCTGGATTAATGCAATGGGCTTATAACGACAATGGTATTAAAATTAGTAGAACTACATATACACAAATTAAAGAAGGTACAGAAGTATCAGAGGGCGATTTAAAGCCTGGCGATTTAGTATTTCCGTCTACAGAGCACGTATTTATGTATAGTGGTGAAAGTAATGGCCGTCATATGTGTGTTGAAGCAGCACATACTGGAACTCAAATAAGGGAAAGAGCTTTTAGTTGGGGTTCTGGCTATAGAGCTAGAAGAATAATAAAAGAGAG
>JBOFWC010000213.1:0-4608 GCA_051653405.1 Proteocatella sp.
ATTGATATTGAAAGCTTTGATTTTAATTCTTGGAAAAAATTTTCTTCTCAAGCGTTATCTTCTTCCGATAAAGAATTTTTGCAATATGGAGATCCACAGGGAGAACTAGAACTTAGAGATGAGATTTCAAAATATCTACGAGCTTCTAGAGGAGTTTTATCTTCAAAAGAGCAAGTAATTATTACTTCAGGTACTAGCAATTCCCTTCAGTTAATCTGTGAATTAATTGATGATAAATCAATTGCAATTGAAACCCCAGGTTGGGATCGTGCCAAATATGTTTTTCAAAAAAATAGTTTTAAAATAATACCTATTCCTCTTGATAAAAATGGAATTTCATTAAAACACCTAAAAAAAACTTCTGCAAAACTTATCTATATCACTCCATCACATCAATTCCCATCCGGAATAGTTATGCCCATCGCAAGAAGACAAAAAATCTTGAATTGGGCTCTAGATAATAATAGTTTTATTATTGAAGATGATTATGATAGTGAATTCAGATACACCAGTCATCCCATACCAGCTTTACAAAGCATTGACAATAATGAGAGAGTTATATATTTAGGTACTTTTTCAAAATCTCTCGCCCCAGCATTACGTATAAGCTATATGATTTTGCCGAAAAAATTATTGAACATTTACTATCAAAATCTAACCATTCAGGAACAACAAACTTCGAGAATTACCCAAAAAACGCTTCAGCTATTTATGACTCATGGGTACTGGGAGCGCCACATCAGAAAAATGCGTAAAATTTATTCAAAGAAATATAACACTTTAATAAAAAGCATAGAATCCGAGTTTGAGGATGACATAAGAATAATAGGCGGAAATGCAGGACTTCACATCCTTATAGAAATTAGAAACGGTATGTCCGAGGATACTATTATTGATGTAACCAAAAAAGCTGGTATAAAAATATATCCAACTTCAAAATATTGGGCCGATAAAACAGATATTACGTATCCTATTTTTTTAATTGGCTTTGGGGCTTTGAGCGAAAAACAAATTGTAGATGGTATAAAACTGCTTAAAACAGTATTAAGCAAATCTTAGTATATCATCAAAAATGTTTTCTTTCTTTTTTTTACCTATGAGCGTATAATAATATCATATAGAAAATCATAGAAAATTTCTTCAAAAATACTATGACGCTAACAAAATCATATGCTCTGGAAGAAAAAATCCTCGCATCGGAGAAATTTTACACCTACTAACTGTGTAGATGAATTTAAATCGTTTTGCCACAACAGCTAGATTTCCCCCAACTTCTATTGAATAAATTCCTTCCAAGACTCTGTGATTTGAAGTGCAAATCCTACATACTAAAAACTTATAAAACATTGAATATACTGATATTAAATGGTATACTGCTAGTAGCGCTATAACGTATTAGTATAAAGTCCAGAGAGGTTTCATAATGAAAAATTATACTACTTATTCATACATATCTAGGCTTAACTCTTCCGGCTATGTAACTATAGAAGGCGACAAAAAAACTGTACAATTTTATACGTTATTACCCAAATAACCCCTTTATCGAAGGGTTTATTTTTATGTGTCCATATGAAGGGAGAATTATAAGATTAAATGATAACCTATAGGATATATTCCTTTTTTAAAATCCTTTTTTTTATTTTAACATCACATTGCTTACTGACGAGAAAAAAAACAATTAAATTCTGTATTATTGCATTTTCATTAAATACAATATTTATTTTTTTTAATGGCATATATATGTTTCAATATATACATAGCGAAAAACTTTTCAAACTTATTATGTATATTATTTCCCTTTCTTATATACTATACTTAAACTTAATTTTTAAAGAATCATTATCTAAAAAAATATTTACATTCTTTACAATAGTAATGTTCTCTACAATTACACTTTTTATAGCTACCCCTATGGCGGAATTCGTATCCAGAATTTACGGTCTTAGTTATAATCAAAATATAATATATTTATTTAGAAGTATTATTAATCTTTCATTTGTATTAATAGCTTATTTTTGGATAGGTTCATATTACAAAAAAATTCTTAACTTAGTATCTGATAGAATAATAAAATATATGTCTTTATATCCTGCTATTGCATTTTTATTGTTAATTACAAATTTTACTACTCCTACTCGTATTTCTCAATTGAAAAATTTTGATTCTATGTATGATATGTTTTTATTTTTACTATTTATAATTATTGGTTATATACTTGTATTCGTAGGCATCTATTCAGCATCTCAAATAGTTTCTATGAAATATGATATGGAACAATTAGATTTAATCTCAAAGACAGATCCTTTAACTGGACTCTATAACAGAAGATATATTATCGAAAAACTTGAAAACGAATTAGAAGATTACAAAAAAACTAAAAATAATTTTTCGATAATACTTGCTGATATAGATCATTTTAAATATATAAATGATACTTTTGGACATAACTTTGGTGATCAAGTTTTGAAATCCGTATCAAAAAACTTAATAACTACAGTTCAAGATAAAGGAATTGTATCTAGATGGGGAGGCGAAGAATTTCTTATATTACTTCCAGAAACAAATATTTTGCCCGCAAAAACACTTGCTGAAGATATAAGGCAATCTATTCAAAATGAAATTATAATCTACAATGATTCCCCTGTATCTGTCACATTGACCTTAGGCGTGACTGTTAACAAAGATTTTGAAACAATTGATGATACCATAAGAAACTCAGATGATGCTCTTTACGCTGGAAAAAATAATGGTCGAAATTGTGTTGTATCTCTATAATATACACCTTTTTTTCAATATGATATGCTCTGGAAGAAAAAATCCTCGCATCGGAGGAATTTTACACCTACTAACTGTGTAGATGAATTTAAAGCCTTTATTTAATTAAAATAAAGGCTTTAAATTTAATAGTTCCTCAACATATTGAAGTGAAACATCCATTCGAACAGCTACCTCTTGAATACTCATTCCACCATCTTTAAATCGCTTTGCCACAACAGCTAGATTTTCTCCAACTTCTATTATATGACCGTCTAAATCATAAAATCTAATAACCCTTTGTCCCCAAGAATGCTCTTTTAATTTATGTACATATTTAAGGTTTAGTTTGTCTATCTTATCAATAAATTTATCCATATCGTCTTCTTCAAAATAAAGCTCCGCCGCATTATTGCCATATGCTATTTCATTTTCTTCTTTATGAATAAATTCTTTCCAAGACTCTGAACTTTGAAGCGCAAAACCTCCTGATAAAGTAACATTTGCCCCAAAATCAAGGACTACTTCTTGCTCAAGCACTTCCCTATAGAATTGTTTTGATTTTTCAATATCTTTTACTGCAATTAAAGTGCATATATATTTCATATTTCCTCCTAATTTTTATTAATATAAGGTTCAAATCCTAATCAAATTTTCTAACATTTGCAGCTTAACTATTTGATTGAACTTCGCTTATAGTCATAGTTTTTTTTAGTAAATTTTCATCGTATTCATAATCGTAAAATTTCACATACATTACATTTATATCCCCACTAAAAATTATACAGTCTTTAATCTTGTCGCCTAGATTATTGTATTCATAAGTATTAGTTCTAAATACAACTCCATCCTTTTCACTAATCTCACTAATTAGTAAGTCATCTTTATATTCAAGCGTAGTTAAATCAGTAAAGTTTCCAGAATCATCTTCATCCGTAATCCTAATTGTCTTCCCATCATCGTCCAAATATGCGGTTAAAGTATATGATACACTGCCATCGGTGTTATAAACTATCTGTTTTTTTGTATTATCTTTATAAATATATTCCGTAATAGATCCTATACCATTCGGCGAAACTATATTAGTTTTTATAAGGTTATCTCCATCATAGTAATAATACATGGTATTTGTTAAGCTCCCATTTGAATAGGTTCTATCTTCAATAAGTTTATTATCTTTGTATATGTATTCAGTCTTACGGTCATCATTACTACTTAAATTTCTACTTTCTATTTTATTTTTATTTTCATCGTATAAATAACCAACTGTGTATGAGCTTTTTATATTATATGTTATACCATCTATCTCTACTTTTCCATCTTTTATGACCTCTTTGTAAGTAGTTATTTCTTGCTGACAGCCAGTTAACAGTATTAATAAAATTAAAAGCAAGTTCAATTGTTTTTTCATAGCTCCCCCTAACTGTTATTTTATAACTCAATAACTAGGCCAGATTCAAACTGCTCTATTTTATCTCCAAATTTATCCTTTAAAATTTTATAAGAGTTTTCCCCAGTACAATGTCCTGTGTAGATTTTTTGAACCTTACTTTGCTTTAGCCTATCCGCAAAAGCTTCCACTTCCTCTTTTGAAGCATTAAATAGATGAAACCCACCAATAATAGCATAAATAGGCTTATCTTTGAAAGTATTTTCAATCTCCTTTATGATTACATCCGCCCCCGCATGACAGCAGCTGTTCAGTATAACTAGTCCTTTTTCGGTTTCAAAAACAAGGCTCTGTTCATGAGAAAAATCATCAGGATACCATCTTCCGTCTTTTTTTGTGTACATCTTGTTCTTCTTCCCAATAGCTGAAAGATTTGCCGTTTTATGAGGTATTAAATAAGCCCC
>JBOFWC010000214.1:0-3054 GCA_051653405.1 Proteocatella sp.
AAGTGTCAGATGTGGAAGGCAAAGAAATTTCTTTAGAGGAATACAAAGGCAAAGTACTTCTTATAGTTAATACAGCTACAGGTTGTGGATTTACACCACAATATGATGGATTAGAAAAGCTATATGAAAAGTATAGAGAACAAGGTTTAGAAATTTTAGACTTCCCTTGCAACCAGTTTTTAGAGCAGGCTCCTGGAGACAGCAAAGAACTTGCAAGCTTTTGCAAAATAAATTTTGGAACTGAATTTAAAACATTTGCTAAGATCGATGTAAATGGCGAAAATGCTCATGAACTATATAAATATTTAAGACAGCAAGCGCCTTCAGCAAATGAAGATGAGCAGTCAAATGGACTTTATGAAAAACTTCAAAGTCTTGGATTTACTACAGGTGGAGATGAAATAAAGTGGAACTTCACTAAATTCTTAGTAGACAGAGAAGGTAAAGTACTTGGTAGATTTGCTCCAACAGTAACTCCAGAAAAACTAGACGAGATAATAGCTGATTTAATTTAAATATAATACATTTTCCAATTAATGATAGAAATGCACTTTTAATTACGTAATGATTAAAAGTGTATTTTTATTGTAAAAAAGAAAATATAACTTTAATAAAACTCAAATAATATGATAGAATATATATTGGACTTAAAATACTGGCATAAATTACATAAAAATAATTAGGAGTGTTAGAAATATGAATCAAAAACTGCACCAGTATTTCTTAAATAGCATAAAAGATCCTGCTTGGGCTGTAGACTTAGATTTTAAATATATATATGCAAATCAGTCATATAAAGATTTTCATTCAATCAAAGAGGATGTTTTAGGTAAAACTTTTTCGGAAGTAGTATCAAAAGATTTAGCGGATATATACATTGAAGATGTGTATCTTGTTAATAAAAATAAAACGAATATAAATTTTGAAGAAGAATATGATAACAAAATATTTGAATGTCGTTCATTTCCACTTTTAGATGAAAATGGAGAAATGATAGGGGTGTGTGGGACTATTATAGATATAACCGATAAAAAACTTATGGAAAAAAAACTGTTATATCTTAGCTATACAGATTCACTAACAGAGGTTTACAATAGAGCTTGCTTTGAAGAAAAATTGGATAAATTAAAAACTAAAAATAAGCTTCCAATAGGGGTTATTATGGGAGATGTAAATGGACTTAAGCTTATTAATGATACTTTCGGTCATGTAGAAGGCGATGAACTGCTTATTCAAATTGCTCAAGTATTAAAAACTGTATGTCAAAAAGAAGCCAGCATATTTAGGTGGGGCGGAGATGAATTTGTAGTACTTGTTCCAAATTCAGATGAGAAAAAATGCGAAAAAATTATAAATGATATAAAAATTGAATGTGCTAGAAGAAAACACAACTCAATAGAGCTTAGCATGTCTATGGGATTTGCTATAATGGAATCATTTGAGCAAGATATTGATGATGCACTTAAGGCAGCAGAAGAAAAAGTATATAAACATAAGTTGTTAGAGCAAAAAAGCATATTTAGCGGAGCGATAAATTCTCTTCAAGAGTCTTTGGAAGCAAAAAGCTTTGAGACAAAGGCGCATACAAGTAGAATGACAAAGCTGGTAAGAAAGCTTGGGAAAAATATGAATTTAGGAAGCTCGGAACTTGATGAACTTGAAATTGCGACAAGGCTTCACGATATAGGTAAAATTGGAATAAGAGAAGAAATTCTTTTAAAACCAGAAAAACTGACTAAAGAAGAATATGATATAATAAAAACCCATACAGAAAAAGGTTATAGGATAGTTATGGCCTCAAGTGGATTGGAAAGTGTTGCAAAAACCGTGCTTACTCACCATGAAAGATGGGATGGGGAAGGGTATCCTCTTGGATTAAAGAAACAAGAAATTCCACTTACTGCAAGAATAATAAGTGTAGTAGATGCATTTGATGCAATGACAAATAATAGGATATATAGGAATGCTCTTTCAAAACAAGGGGCATTAGATGAAATAGAAAGGCTTAGAGGAAAACAATTCGACCCAGAGATAGCTGGAATATTTTTAGAAATGATGGAAAATGAGCTTAATATAGAATAGGAAAAAGAACTATACTCGTAATGTATTTATTTAAGAGTATAGCTCTTTTTTTTTATTCTTCAACTCCAAAGATTATAGAATCCTCTATTATAGGAACTAAGTCTTTAGGATAGTTTTCAGGAAGCGGCATAGAAACTGTTGTATCTGGTGCGATTTGTGCAGCAGTACTCATAGCTATTTCATCATGAATGCTTTGGAACATATTTTTTAAATATCTCTGAGCATCTTCTGACGAAGGCTCTTTTATATTAGCAAAAGTATACATATTATGAAAACAAATTTCTAAAAATAAACTGGATTTCATTGTAACCATAGGGTCTGTAGTATGCATAAATAAACTATTTAATTCAGCGTTAAGTTCATCAGAAGTCAAAGCTTTTTGTTTTGACAGATGTAAATTTAAAATAGCTAGTTTATCCTGTATAGCTTGAAAGCCCTTTGAATATGACTCTAAGTTTTCAAGTAAAAGTGCTTTACTTAAATTAAAAATTTCAATAAATTCTGCATCAGAAGTTTTTAATACAGCCTTCTCTAAAGCATTGAGGCTTTGAGCAGGGTCAGTTTGAGTACTTTTTAAAATTTCATTTATTTCAGTATTATTTACAATAGTATATGCAATTTGCTCATCGGTGTAATTACCTGTAGAGTGAGCAAGCTTTATTCCAGAAAATATATTATCAATACGATTATTTGCAGAAACAGAAGCATCTAGAGTATCTGCAAATTCAGCACTGCTATTAATTACATCCTTCCAGTTGGAATCAAGATTACTTGTAGAATCGCCAATTAGTTCAGCAAAGGTATTTTTATTAGAGTCTTTATATATTTTGCTTAGCTCATCTAAAGCTTTGTTGGCATCTATTTTTTCATAGGAATAATCAAAACTTCCCTTTACATTCCATAATCTAGAAGTAGCTTCATATACACGACTTTCTCTATTTCCATAAGTTTTGGAATCACTTATAGAATCAA
>JBOFWC010000215.1:0-10267 GCA_051653405.1 Proteocatella sp.
TAATTTGATAATAGATAGAGATAAAAATGCTTCGATTAATCTTGGAAACTATAAAATAGTATAACTTGGTAATGTAGAAAAAGTATACTATGTGTATCCTGCGTTGTGGGAGAATTTAAGTCCTTGGAGAGTTAACCAAACTAAAGTAGAATAAGAAATTATTTCAAATAGAACTCGATGAATAGGAAATGTTATTTAGTAATAAATAATAAAAGTAAAATTTATATGTTTATAACTTTTTATAAGTTTTATGCAACGGTTGCCAAGCAGCTCGAAATTCTTAAAGTTGACGTAATCGAAGCAGGATTTGCTATTGCTTCTGCAGGGGATCTTGCTTCTATAAAGGCAATTTCAAAAGAGATTAAGGATGCTTCAGTGTGCAGTCTTGCAAGAGCGGCTAAGGGAGATATCGATGCGGCTTATGAAGCTATTCGACATGCTGCAAATCCTAGAATTCACACATTCATTGCAACTTCTCCAGTACACATGGAGTATAAACTAAAAATGACTCCTGATGAAGTTGTGCAAAGAGCGGTTTCGATGGTGTCTTATGCTAAAAAATACGTTTCTGATGTAGAGTTTTCAGCTGAAGATGCATGTCGAAGCGATATCGATTTTCTGGTCAGAATTTTTGAAGCAGTTATTAAGGCAGGGGCTACGACAATAAACGTACCTGACACGGTTGGGTATATAACGCCTGATGAGATGTACAAAATAATTCACGCTATTAAAACTAGAGTTGCCGGGATTGATGATGTAGTTATCTCCACCCACTGTCACAACGACCTTGGTATGGCGGTGGCAAACTCACTTGCCGCTATTTCTGCGGGGGCTTCGCAAATTGAATGCACCATCAATGGAATTGGAGAACGTGCTGGTAATACTTCTCTTGAAGAAATTGTAATGGCGATAAAGACAAGACATGACATTTTCAAAAATGATACCAATATAGATACTAAGAGCATTTACAGAGCGAGCCGCCTTATCCAGACGATTACTGGTATTCCCGTAGCGCCGACAAAAGCTATAGTTGGTAGCAATGCCTTTGCTCATGAATCTGGAATTCACCAACATGGAATGCTTTCTAACCGAAGCACTTATGAGATAATGACTCCTGAGTCTGTGGGGATTCCTAAAACTACTATGGTGCTTGGAAAACATTCTGGCCGTCATGCCTTTGAAGACAGGATAAGAGAGCTTGGTTACGTGCTTTCAAAGGATGAGCTTAACAAAGCATTTGATAAATTCAAGACTTTAGCGGATAAGAAAAAGTTTATAAAAAATGATGATATTGAAGGAATAATCATAAAGGATAGAGAGATTGAGAATCGCAAATTCGAGATTGAAAACTTCTTGATAAATACAGGAAATGGCATAACTTCTTCTGCGGTTATAAAACTTAGAGTAAATGATGAGATTGTTGAGAAGGCAGCGATTGGCGACGGCCCTATAAATGCAGCTTACAAGTCAATAAATAAGATTTCCAAGCTTGATGTAGAGCTTATGGATTACTCGCTTCATGCCCTTACAGATGGGGAAGATGCTCAGGCTGAGGCTATCGTAAAAATAAAAATAGATGGTGAGGTTATAACTGGTAGAGGAATTTCTACAGATGTAATTGAGGCCAGTATAAAGGCTTATGTAAATGGAATAAATAAACACTATATTGCTTAGGAGGAACTAAAATGGGAATGACTATGACTCAAAAAATTCTAGCTTATCATGCCGGCCTTTCACAAGTTGAAGCAGGACAGCTTATCGAAGCCAAGGTAGATCTTACCCTGGCTAATGATATAACTGGACCCCTTGCTATAAATGAAATGCAAAAGGCGGGATTTGATAAGGTATTTGATAAGGATAAGATATGTCTTGTTATGGATCACTTTGTTCCAAATAAGGATATAAAGTCGGCAGAACAGTGTAAAACCTGTCGTGATTTTTCAAGAACTCAGGGAATTTCTAATTTCTTTGATGTTGGCGAAATGGGAATTGAACATGCCCTGCTTCCAGAAAAAGGGCTTGTAGCTCCTGGGGAGCTTGTTATCGGGGCTGATTCTCACACCTGTACCTATGGGGCACTTGGCGCATTTTCTACAGGAGTTGGAAGTACGGATTTAGGAGCGGCTATGGCAACTGGAAAAACTTGGTTTAAGGTTCCTGCTGCTATAAAGTTTAACCTTTTTGGAAAGCTTAATAAATGGGTCAGCGGAAAAGACATTATTCTTCATATAATTGGAATGCTTGGCGTGGATGGGGCCCTTTATAAATCTATGGAATTTAGTGGTGAAGGCATTTCTGAGCTTTCAATGGATGACCGCTTTGCTATATGTAACATGGCCATAGAGTGTGGCGCAAAAAATGGAATCTTTCCTTTTGATAGCAAAACCTTTGAGTATATAAGTAGCAGAGTTTCAAGAGATTTTAGAAACTTTGAAGCTGATGAAGATGCTGTCTATGAGAGCATAATTGATATTGATTTAAGCAGTATCCGTCCTACTATTGCGTTTCCTCATCTTCCAGAAAATACTAGACCTATAGATGAAGCTATTGGCATCAAAATAGATCAGGCGATCATAGGGTCTTGTACAAATGGAAGAATTGAGGACATGAGAGCGGCGGCTTCTATATTAAAAGGAAGAAAAATTGCTAAGGATGTGAGAGCTATAATAATTCCTGCTACTCAGGAAATTTATCTTCAGTCTCTTAGAGAGGGGCTTATTGAGATATTTATCGAAGCAGGTGCTGTGGTTTCAACGCCTACCTGCGGCCCCTGCCTTGGAGGATATATGGGTATCTTGGCTTCTGGGGAAACGGCAATTGCTACTACAAATCGTAATTTTGTAGGAAGAATGGGTCATGTCGAGTCTTTTGTATACCTTTCAAATCCTGTAATTGCGGCGGCGGCGGCTATAGCTGGTAAAATTGTTCATCCTGAAGATATAGCTAAATATTAGGCTTTAAAAAATATGCGTTATAGAAATATATGTTATAAAATATGAGTGCAATTTATATAATACTTTGATTTATAAATGTGGATTGGAGATTGTTATGAGCGTTAAAGGAAAAGTTTTCAAATATGATGATAATATAGATACGGATGTAATAATTCCTGCAAGATACCTTAATACGTCTGAACCCAGTGAGCTTGCAAAACACTGTATGGAAGATATTGATGCTGGCTTTGCGCAGGAAGTATGCGCAGGTGATATAATTGTAGCTTCAAAAAACTTTGGCTGCGGGTCTTCAAGAGAGCATGCCCCTCTTGCGATAAAATCAAGCGGCATATCTTGCGTAATCGCTTCAAGCTTTGCCCGAATTTTTTATAGAAATGCTATAAATATCGGACTTCCTATTTTGGAATGTCCAAAGGTGCATGAGGATGCTAAAAAAGGTGATATTATAGAGGTCAATTTTGAGGATGGCACTATAAAAAATGTATCTCAAAATATAATTTATAAGGCGTTTCCATTTCCCCCATTTGTTCAAAACATAATTGAAAAGGGCGGACTTATGAATTCTATAAAATAAATATTCTATTAAATACAGATTTTGTATTATATTAAAACGGATTTTGTGAGTTAAGGATTTTACAAAGTAAAGGAGATTTTTATGAAATTTAAAATAGCGGTTATTGAAGGTGATGGAATTGGCCCTGAAATTATATCTCAGGGGGTTAGAGTTTTAGATAAGATTGCACAGAAATATTCTCATAGTTTTGAATACAATTACTGCCTTGCTGGCGGGTGCAGTCTTGATGCTCATCTTGTTCCACTTACTGATGAAACCCTTGATATATGCAAAAACTCTGACAGCATTCTCCTTGGTGCAGTTGGTGGGCCTAAATGGGATACTGTCAAAAGTGAGTATAGACCTGAGCGTGCCCTTCTAAAGCTTCGATCTGAATTTGATCTTTTTGCCAATTTAAGACCTGCAAAACTTTATCCCGCTTTAAAATCAGCAAGTCCTATAAAGGAAGCTTTTATAAAAAATGACTTTGATATAATGATTGTTCGAGAGCTTGTAGGCGATGTTTATTTTGGAGAAAAAGGAAGAAGGATGGATGGCACTGGCTATGACATTATGCGATACAATAAAGATGAGGTGGCTAGGATAGCAAAGACTGCATTTGAGCTTGCTATGAAGCGTTCCAAAAAATTATGCTCTGTAGATAAGGCCAATGTGCTTGAAACTTCAAGATTATGGCGTGAAGTTGTAACTGCTATGAGTAAGCAGTATCCTGAGGTGGAGCTTAGTCATATGTATGTAGATAATGCCGCAATGCAGCTTATCAAAAATCCTGCTCAGTTTGATGTCATAGTTACGGGGAATTTGTTTGGAGATATTTTATCGGATGAACTTGGAATGATAAGTGGTTCCATTGGTATGCTGCCTTCTGCTAGTATAAATAAGGATGGGTTTGGAATGTATGAGCCAATCCACGGCTCAGCCCCTGATATCGCAGGAAAAGGAATTGCTAATCCGATGGCTACTATTTTATCTGTGGCTATGATGCTTAGACATTCGTTTAAACTAGAACAAGAAGCTGATGATATTGAAAAAGCTGTAGAACAAGTTTTGGAAGATGGATTTAGAACCGCAGACATGAGTGATACTTATTTAGAATGCACAGAAATAACTGATAAGATTCTTGAATATATATAACTTAGTTCAACTTAGGTGTGTTTCTCACCTAAGTTGAATTTTTATAACCTTATTCTCTCTCTGATTGATATGCGCTTATCATTTCATCATAATTCTTTTTAACTGAATTCTCATGCATAGTCCACATAAATATTACAAATGCACATACAACTGCAAAATTTCCAGTATATAATAGAAAGTTGGTCATATTCTGTAATGGATTAATTGCCGTATCTTTGAAGTAAGCAAAAGAAGACACATAAATAAAACTTCCATATACAATTAGTCTAAGCTTTGCACTGACTTTTGAAAAAATAATATCTGTTAAGCAAACAATTACCCCTAACGCTGCTATAGAAATATATAGTGCCAACTGCAACATACCTTCAGTTGCAATATGAGTTTTTCCATTAAAAAGGCTCATTATAAGTGCGAAAATCATTAGTAACCCATACAAAAATATAAATTGTTCTAGCACCTTCCCTAAAGCTTCTAGTTTTTCATTTGATTTTTTCTCAAACATCTTTCTCATAATAAATTTCCTCCCTTTTATTTTATACATTTTAATTGATAAGTTTATTTTATAATTTTATTTTTATAATTTTATTTTGTAAGTTTTGATCTAAATTCACTTACATATCGTCTTGACATGATTAACTTTTCCCCGCTTTTTAAAACTACTAAAAGATTTCTATTTAATTGCGGATGTACTGACTTAATATGCATTAGATTTACTACCGTATCTTTACTTATGCGAAAAAAATGGGATTTTGATAATTTTTCTTCTAATTGGTATAACTTCTCTGAGATTTCATACATATCATCTATTGTATAAAGAAAAGTTTTTTTATCTGTTGTCTGTATATAATAAATATCCATAGGATTGATATTTATTAAGCTACTTCCTTTCCCTGTAAAATATGAATACTCTGTGCTTACAAAATTTACAATATCCCTTACTTTTTCATTTTCTTCTTTACAATGAATCTGAAGTTCATCTGTTGATAAACTTGGATTTTCTACGACTAATATATTCATTCACAACCTCCTTCCATCAACAAGATAACTCACTTTACTAAATATTACAACACTCTGTCTACCAAGCGGTACAAAAATAAAAATAATTACTTAAAAATAATTACTTTGTTAAAATTTCTTTTTTGTCATAATTTTGCAAAATTACTGACAAATGACTTGAATACTTCACCTCTCTATGTTAAACTTTTGTAAAATACATATTTTAACGAGGTGGCGTTATGGTAAAGAAAAAATCTATTCAAACCAGACTTATATTAATCCCAATACTTGTTGTAATCATTGCATTTACATTTATTGGCGGATTCTTTTCCAATCTTAGCAAAAAACAATTACTAGCACAAATGAAAGATGATAGTGCTAAAATTACTGGTCAAATTATAGACAGGTTGGATGACAATAAAAATGCCATAAATTCCCTTACAGAACTTTTGGATGACAAAATATATTCATCAAGTGCGTATATAATTGCTAACAAGGCTAATATTAGTAATGCATATTTAAAAAAAGTTGCTGATAGTATGGCTTTAGATGAAGTTAATTATTTTGACGCTAATGGTAAAATTGTATATTCCTCTATAGCTGATTATGTTGGCTGGGTAGCACCTGCTGGACACCCTGTAGAAACTTTCTTAAAAGGCTCTGCTGATAAAGCCTCTGAGGATATAAGACAGGATTCAGAATCAGGAAACTATAAGAAGTATGGCTATAGAAGAGATTCTAGCGGCGGCTTTGTTCAAGTTGGAATAAATGCAAACATTGTTCAGGAAAAATTTGATGAATTTTCTTATCAAAAGCTAGTAGAAGACCTAGTAGCAGAGGAAGGCATTGAATATGCAATCTTTGTAGATAATAGCTACAAAGCTGTAGCTAATAGTAACAAGGAAGCCATTGGCGAAGATTTATCTAATGATCAAGGTGTTAAGGATGCTCTAGCTGGAAATCCTTATTACGCTGAATACTATGATGAAACTACAAAAACTAAAGTCTATGATGTGGTAATGCCCTTTGACTATAATGGAAAAATTGTAGGAGCTATAAATATTGGGCTATCTATGGAACCAGTATATAATGCGGTTCAAAAAAGCCTTATGACTGTTGTAATTTCAGGGCTTCTTGTATGCGCTCTATTAATATTAGTCCTTTTATCAACTTCAAGATATGCGGTAAGTTCTATAAATAAATTGGCTCATGCAGCTCAGGAAATTGCTGATGGAAATCTTGATCTGGAAGTTGATGTTACTTCTAATGATGAGATTGGAGATGTTGCCATAGCAATAAATAATACTGTTCACCGATTAAAAGCCTATATAGACTACATTGAAGAAATAACTGCGGTACTTGGCGATATTGCAAATGGAAAACTGTCTTTTGAACTTAAACAGGATTATGTTGGCGAATTTGAACAGGTAAAAGATGCACTATTTGATATAAGAGGCACTTTAAGCAGTACAATTTCAGAAATAAAAGACGTAGCAAGCAATGTAACGTCAAGTTCTATGCAACTTTCTACAGGTTCTCAAATCCTTGCGCAGGGAACTACTGAACAGGCAGGAGCTATAGAAGAACTTTCTTCCACAATTTCTGATATTTCATCTAAGATTGAGGAAAATGCAAAACACACTATAAAAGCGAATGAAAGTATGATTGCTTCTGGAAGAAAAATAAGCGAAAGTAATTCTCAGATGCAGGATATGGTAAATTCTATGAATGAGATAAATGCTCGCTCTAATGAAATTGGAAGCATTATAAAAGCAATTGACGATATAGCCTTCCAAACTAATATCCTTGCACTAAATGCTGCCGTAGAAGCTGCTAGATCAGGAGCTGCAGGCAAAGGCTTTGCGGTAGTTGCTGATGAGGTTAGAAACCTTGCCGCTAAGAGTTCTGAAGCTGCTAAAAATTCTGCCCTCCTAATAGAACGCTCTATGAAGGCCGTTTCAGAAGGAACACAATTAGCTCACAATGCTGCGGCAAATCTTAATGAACTTTATGAAAATTCAAATGAGATTGTAGCTACAATAGGAAATATCGCTGAATCATCTCAGGAACAAGCTACTGCAGTTTCTCAAATAAATACGGGACTTGAACAAATATCTGCTGTAGTTCACACAAATGCTGCTACTGCAGAGGAAAGTGCGGCTTCAAGCCGAGAGCTATCAAATCAGTCTGAGCTTTTAAAAGATCTTGTAGAAAAATTTGAAATATAATTAAATCATTCAAAAACCTCTGTACAATATCCATGCGATACCATACAGAGGTTTTTTTCATACGTTGTTTACATTATATGGCCAATTTTCTATCGAACCCATATCTTTTACCTTCTTGTAACCTTTACTCAAAAGAATACTTCCTGCCTTTGCTGAACGTCCCCCATTTTGACTAAATAAAATTATCATAGTATTTTTATCTACTATTCTTTCTTCTATACCTAAAAACTCTTCAATCGGTATATTTATGCTATGAGGAATATTCATATGTTCATATTCCTGTCTTGTTCTTACGTCTATAAACTTAACCTCAGGATTGTCTCTCAAAACCTCCAGTGTTTTTTCTGGAGTTATTTTGGGAGCCCTCTCTACCAATAAAGATTTAATACCGTATATACGCATACATCCACCTCCCAATTTTTCTTAAATTAAAATAGTGTGTTAACTATTTTTTACCCATATTAGGTATATATGTAATCTTTTATTATTGACTTTTTACGAGTATTTGATAAAATTAATAGTATGGTTTAGCACTCGACGTTTCAGAGTGCTAGCAAATTGATTATGTTTAAATTAGGAGGGAAATTTTATGCAAGCTAAGCAATTTCAAGCAGAATCTAAAAGACTTTTAGATTTAATGATTCACTCTATTTACACTCACAAGGAAATTTTCCTTAGAGAGCTCATTTCAAATGCAAGTGATGCTATTGATAAAAATTACTACAGAATTTTGACAGATGAAAACAAAGCTTTTGACAAAAATGATTTTTATATAAAACTTTCTATCGATAAGGATAACAGAAGGCTTATAATTGAAGATACAGGTATTGGTATGACTATGGCTGAGATGGAAGAAAATCTTGGTACTATAGCCAAGAGTGGTTCCCTTGCATTTAAGGAGCAGATGGCTCAAAAAGAAGGCGAAAAACCAGATGAAATTGATATAATTGGTCAATTTGGAGTTGGATTTTACTCTGCCTTTATGGTGTCTGACCATGTAAGTGTTGTAAGTAAAAAAGCTGGCGAAAATAAGGCTTTTTGCTGGGCTTCGACTGGTGCCGAGGGTTACACTATAGAAGAGTGTGAAAAAGATACTGACGGTACTATAATTACGCTTACTATTAAACAAAATGAAGATGAGACTGACTATGATCAGTATATTGATGAATTTAAAATAAAATCGCTTATCAAAAAATACTCTGATTTTATAAAATACCCTATTAAATTAGGTGATGAAACACTAAACAGCATGGTTCCCCTTTGGAAAAAGAATAAATCAGAAATAACTGATGAGGACTATGATAATTTCTACAGCGAGAAGCATTTTGGATTTGATAAACCACTTAAATCTGTATATTACAGTGTAGATGGTGCTACAAGCTTCACTTCTATCTTGTATATTCCATCTAGAACACCTTTTGATTTCTATTCTAAAGATTTTGAAAGAGGACTTGAACTTTATTCAAACAATGTAATGATTATGCAAAAATGTCCTGATCTTCTTCCTGAGTATTTCGGATTTGTTCAAGGGGTTGTTGATTCTCAAGATTTATCCCTTAATATATCAAGAGAGCTTCTTCAACATGATAGACAGCTTCAGTTCATCTCTAAAAAGATAAAAGATAAGATTAAAAAAGAACTGCTTTCAATGCAAAAGGATGATAGAGAAAACTATGTTAAATTCTTCGAGTCATTTGGCAGAACGCTTAAATTTGGACTTTACAGCGAATTTGGAATGAATAAGGAAATCCTTGAAGATTTAGTTATGTTCTACTCTTCTACAGAAAAAGCACTTGTTACGCTTAATGAGTACATCGAAAGAATGGATGAGTCTCAAAAGTATATCTACTATGCTTCTGGGGAAACTGTGGATAAAATAGCTAAGCTTCCTCAACTTGAAATGTTTGCTGACAAGGACTATGAAGTGTTATTCTTCACAGATGAAGTAGATGAATTCGCTATAAAGATGCTTAGAAGCTACAAGGATAAGGAATTTAAATCTATTTCTAGCGGAGATTTGGAGCTTGATGAAAATGAAAACAGCAGTGAAGAAAATACTCCAGAAACAGAAGAATTTAAAGATATATTCGAGTTTGTAGCTAAAGCACTTGAAGGTAAAATCGCTTCTGCTAAAGCGTCAAAAAGACTTAAATCTCATCCAGTTTGCTTATCAAGCAAGGGCGAGATTTCTATAGAAATGGAAAAAGTGCTTAATATGATGCCTGAAAGCGGCGATGTTAAAGCTGAGAAAGTACTTGAAATAAATACTTCTCATAAGGTTTTTGATATTCTAAAATCAGCATTTGAATCTGATAAGGACAGAGCTGAAAAGGTTGCAAGAGTTCTTTACAATCAGGCCCTTCTTATTGAAGGATTATCTA
>JBOFWC010000216.1:0-2474 GCA_051653405.1 Proteocatella sp.
GAGGAAGAGCAGCGATTGAAGTTCATTTATTATTTGATAAAAATATTTCTCTATATGAGGCCCATAAGCATGCGACAGATATCGAAATTGAGATTAGAAACCAATTTGGGAATACTATAATTACTACACATCTGGAGCCTAACGAGTAAGCACCATAATTGAATTTTTAAATCATAATGTTTTATTGCATGTGAAATATGGAATAAATTATTATAAGATAGAATTTAAGATAATGACACAAACAAAATAAATAAATAAAGAGTTTATTATAGAGGTTATATAATTATATAATTTTTTTGATAGCTGGAGGAATAAATTAATGGATAATATAAACCCTGATAAAGAATATAGATATAGGAGCATTTGGATAGGATTAGTAATATTTTTACTTGTCCTGTCAGGAATTGCAAATATAATTATATCGATACCTAATGCTCCCTTATTTTTACAAAATGTGGGGAATTATTATGAAAATTTATCTCATCATGAAATAAAGATATATGGATTACTGCATAGGATTACAGGGTTTATTTTGTTATTTATTTCTTACAGGCTATATAAAAGAATGGAAGTTGCTTGGACAATTGTTATAACCACAATATCTGTATCTATTGCACTAAAGTTTATAAGATTACACCAGTTTTTTAATCCAATGATATTTGCAGAAGTTTTTATATTAGGAGTATTAATATATTTTAAAGATGAGTTTCGTAGAAAGTCTGACAATACATCTGTAAAAAAAGCAATATTTATTGCGCTTGGTTCGGTAGCAATTATGATAATCGTTTCAGCGCTCGGTTTTTTTGCTATGAACGATGAATATCACGAGCTGAGAACTTTTTACGATGCTGTTATTCAGGCGATAAAAATTCTATTTTTGATGGATGTTTCTAATGTTTCGGTAAGTAGTATCGGAGAAAAATACCTAGATATGAGCATTATATTCAATTGGATTTTTGTTACAGGAGCGCTTTTTTATATTTTAAAACCTGTAGTTTATGATCCAATTATAAAAACTAAGGATTTAGAAAGAGTTGCAAGATTAGTGGAACGCTATGGTGAAAATCCGATGTCATATATGGCTATGGAGGATGATAAAAAATATTTCTTTGGGAAATCAGTTGAAGGTGTAATTGCATTTGCAGTAGTAAATGATGTGGCAACTGTATGTGGAGATATGATTTGTAGCGACGAAGATGCGGGGATTTTCTTATCGGAATTTATGGAATTTTGTAGAGAAAATCACTATAGCATAATGTTTTTGAATACTACAACTAGGTTTATGCAAGTTTATAAGCTTATGGGGTTTGGTAGTGTTAAGTATGGAGAAGATGCTTGTTTCTTACTATCAGAATATAACTTAGCTGGAGGTAAAGTAGCAAAAGTAAGAGCTGCGATAAATCATGTCAATAAAGCAGGGATAATAGTATCAGAATATTGCCCCCATGTAGAATTAGATAAAGAAGTTGAGAGAGAAATACAGGATATTTCAGATGAGTGGCTAAAAATGAAAAAAGGTGGAGAACTTTCTTTTATGATGGGAGGCATTGGCCTTGATAATCCAAGAGAAAGACGTTTTTTTGTTGCTAGAGACTCAGATGGAAGAATGCTTGGATTTGTAGTATTTGTCCCATATAACAATAAAAAAGCTTATTTAGCAGAAGTGACAAGGCGCAGAAATGATTCGCCTCAGGGAGTTATGGAAAAGCTAATTTATGATGGATTTATGACTTTAAAAGAAGAGGGAGTTATTTGGGGAAGCATGGGACTGGTTCCCTTGGCAAATGTAAGAGAAGAAGTCGAAAATAGTAAATTCACGGCAAAGATATTTGAGTATGTATATGAGAATTTAAATCAACTCTATGGATTTAAAGCGCTGTATCATGCAAAGAAAAAGTATGCCCCTACTCATTGGCAGTCTAGATATATAAATTATTATCCAAAAAGTTTTAGTATGAATATGGCGTACGCAATAATAAAAGTGCAAAATCCAAAAGGGGTGGTAAATTATATAACAAGTTTTTTGAAAGAAATAATAAAAAGAATTTAGAATAAGTTATAAAAGACCTTAAAAGGAAGCAATAATATAGAAATTATAAATTCAAAAATAAATCAAAAAAAGTGTTGACTTTTATTAATGATACTAGTATACTAATAAAAGTCGCCGGGAGACACCGACGGCAAACAAAAACGAAAAAATAAAAAAGTTGTTGACAAGAACGATTGAACATGATATACTAAGTAAGTTGTCACTTGAAAAACAACAACGAAAAAACAATGAACCTTGAAAACTAAACAGTAGAATATACAACCATTTACAGATGAGAAATCATCTAAAAAGTAATAACCGTAATTTCAAGAAATTGAGATAACAAAAAGATATGTCGGATGTTTAATCCGAACCAGACAAACATTTTATTTAAGAGTTTGATCCTGGCTCAGGATGAACGCTGGCGGCGTGCTTAACACATGCA
>JBOFWC010000217.1:0-1233 GCA_051653405.1 Proteocatella sp.
TAGCCCGCTTTCAGGTAGCCCATTGCTCCCTGCCAATTCACGTCATCCGCAATTTCCTGTGCCTTTGTACCATAGCGCTCCGCCAATTCTTCAGCGACCTTCTTGCTTCTGCCCGTTCTGGTAAAATAATATACTTGCATGATTCAACAAACCTCCTTCGCTTCAACCATTATTTTGACTACATTGTATTACAAGCGGTGAAGAGAAACAAGAACGAAATGTGGTGAGTAAGATTTAATTTTGCTTGTAAATACCATTTCATGACAATAAAGAATCTCGAATTATGCAGCCACATCCAAGATAATAAAGGCTTCATTATCTATCATCTGTCCATACAACCAAATTTTATCAAAATGATAGAAATTAAAAATAACAAAACAGTAGGAATATATCTTCAAAATGAAGAAATGCCCTACTGTCTATTTGCAATACGTAATATATATCGTTTTTGAACTTTTAATCATTATTAAAAGATGCATTAGAACCACACTAGTTGTTATCTTTTTTAAAGAAATATTCTAATCACAAAAATAATTTTTTTAAACTCCTAGGTTCTACTTCTTTAAGATAATTACATCGGCAATAGC
Source organism: Proteocatella sp. (assembly GCA_051653405.1). GTDB lineage: Bacteria > Bacillota > Clostridia > Peptostreptococcales > Filifactoraceae > Proteocatella. The sequence continues at coordinate 588 of JBOFWC010000217.1, forward strand.
AACTTGGACAACTTCTCGTTTTTAATAAATTTATATTAAACCCTGAACTATTTAGCGAATTTTCAATTTTTGTTTTCGCTTCATCATATAAGTTAATTCCACCAACTTCAACTTCTGGATTATCCAGGATTATTTTCACAAGATATTTTTCAAAAAATAGTTCCTTATGAGGTTTACGGATAGTAAACATTTTTTTCTGAATGCTCTTATTCGCTATATTTGCGGCAAATTCATCAGTATACTCTTGTAAAGAAGAATAATAATTATCGTCAAAAATTAAATTATCCTCATCCCAATTAATTGGATTATCTTTCGTTATCCATATATTAGAAAATTCTGGGTCAAGCAACAATTCAATATCCATTACAAAACAAACAGGACCATAGTGATTTTGACGTGAAAAATATTGGTGCAAATCAACAATATCTAAAAAAATGTCATCCCAAACATCAAATGTCTTATCAACACCATCAGAAGATTGTTCAGTTTGAACTAATCCGTTTAACTCTACGTCCCCACGAGATAAAAGCCCTTTTTGTTCTATAAAAGTACAAGCAGTTGTTACTGAATTTGCATGGTAAAAATAATTATATCTTTTTCTCTTTAAAAATTCATATAGTTCTACTGAATTTAATTTCATTTTAGC
>JBOFWC010000218.1:0-5849 GCA_051653405.1 Proteocatella sp.
AAAGAAAAAAATATTAAATATACGTCATGTGATTCAATTGATTTCTGCGGCATTAATAAATGGTTATGCCGCAGGATTTACTAAAGGAAAGATATTTACAGGAGATTCAAAAGCATTATGTGTTCCAGTACTTAATTGTTATTCTTGTCCAGGAGCATTAGGCGCATGTCCAGTGGGCGCGCTTCAAGCTGTAATATCAGGCAAAAAATATAATTTCTCATTTTATGTTTTAGGGACTATTATGTTATTTGGAGTTATTTTTGGAAGACTAATATGTGGATTTTTATGTCCTTTTGGATTTATACAAGATTTACTACACAAAATACCATTTCCTAAAATTTCAGTACACAAAAAAATTGATAAACCTTTAAGGCTAGTAAAATATATAATTGCGATAGTTATGGTTATACTTCTTCCAATGTTACTTACAAATAAGTATGGAATAGCACCACCATATTTTTGTAAATGGATATGTCCAGCAGGAACATTAGAAGGTGGAATACCGCTAATTTTAACAAATGAAAGCTTAAGAGCAAGTTTAGGTTTTCTATTTAGTTGGAAAATGGGAATACTTATCTTGACCATAGTATTATCTATGAGTATATATAGGCCTTTTTGTAAATATGTATGTCCGCTTGGCGCATTCTATGCATTATTTAACAAGATAAGCTTTTACAAAATGACAGTAGATAAGGACAAATGCACAAGTTGTGGAATCTGTATAAATAAATGTAAGATGCAGGTAGATGTAATAAATAATATCAATAGTACAGAATGTATTCGTTGTGGAGAATGTAAAAAAAGTTGTCCATCAAAAGCAATAAAGTAGAATTTTATATTTAAATAAAAAGGAGTGAAAATTAAATAATTTTCACTCCTTTTTCGATGTGCGCCAAGACTGGCGCAATATTAAGTTTACTAGAAATTAAAAACTGTCATAAGGAAAAGTCCTAAAACTGAAAGTGGTATATAAACCATAATTACAAATTTAGAAGCTTCTCTAAGATATCCAAAGAAGTTTACACCAGCCATAGTTGTCATAGCATAGTTAACACCCTCCCAAGGAGCAATCCAAGCAAAAGTTCCTGTACCAAGGGCATAAGTTGAAACCATAGTTTGTCTTGATATTCCCAAAAGGTCAGAAAGTGGAGCCATTATAGGCATTATAGTTGCAGCTAGTCCCGACATACTTTGAACAAATAGCATAGCAATAGATGAAACTAGGAACATTATTAATACACAAAGAACTTTTGGCATATCAGTAAGCATTTGTGAAAGATAATGAAGAATTGTATCCATAGTATTACTGTTTGTAAGAATAGCAGTGATAACCCTTGAAGCACTTATCAAAAGCACTGCTGAAATTACAGAACACATACCTTCCGTAATTTTAGATATCATTTCATTCACACTCAAGCCTCCAACAAGAGGTATTATTATTCCCATATATAAGAATACAGATGCTATTTCTCCAAACCACCAACCTTTAGTTAAAACACCAAATATTATAGTAGCTAGACCTGCAAAAACAAGTAGAAGCACAAGTATTCCTCTGAATGATATTCCTTCAAGCTCATTTAATGAAAGCTGAGCATATTCTTGCTTCTTTTTTAAATCAGATTCATAGCATATTGAAGATTGAGGATCATTCTTAACTTTAAATGCATATCTAAGAATATATGCAGACGTTGCTGTCATCATAACAAACCACATAAATATACGAACAGTTATTCCTGACATCATAGGAAGATTTGCTAGTGCTTGTCCAATTCCTATATTGAAAGGATTTATAAATGCAGCAGAAGCACCTACAGCAACTGAAAAGTGAACTGTCATAAGACCGACCATCGAGTCAAATCCCATAACTACCGCAAGCGGGACCAGAACCAGTATAAATGGAATAGATTCTTCATATATTCCAGCTGTTGCTCCAGCTAAACCGAAAGTATAAACACAAATTGGGATTATTATATAAGACTTAGACCCAAATCGTTTTACCAATGAATTTATACCGTTAGTTACAGCGCCTGTAGCAATTATTGCGGTAAAAGCTCCAGAACAAATCATTATTAAAAAGCTTATGTCAGATGCCTCAACAGCCCCTTCCATAAAGGCAGTCCATAATTGTGGAAAGCCTTGAGGGACAGATTCTATGTAGTGAAAAGAATCGGGTTTAATAAGTTCTCTAGTATCTCCGTTAAGAGCATCAATAGCAACCTCATATCTATCGTATGCACCGCCTGGAATTATGTAAGTAGATATAGATAATGCTACAATTATAAAAAATACAATCAATAGTGGGTGAAGATTAGATAAAAAATCCCACTTGTTTTTCTGGGGTGATTCACCTTCGTTAATTTTTAGACTTTCGTTTTCCATAAGGACCTCCTAAAATTTTTAAAAATAAAGAATAAAAATATTCATATTTTTATTATATAAATTATTTTATTTATGGTCAAGAGTTTTTAATATTTAGAAAATAAAAATATTATACAATTTAATGGTACAATGTATAATAGTACTAGCGATAAAATTTTAAAATTAATATGGAGGACTTGATTTTTATGACTGAAGCAACAATGAAGCAAAGAATTAAAGATAAATACGAGCAATTGTCAAATAAGGAAAAAATTGTAGCAAAATATATAATAGACAATTACCAGCAATCTATGCTCTTGTCATCTACAGAGCTAGCAAAAATATCAGGAGTAAGTGATACTGCTGTAGTTAGGTTTGCAAAATCACTTGGATTTAAGGGCTTTTTTGAATATAAAAATTGTATAAAGAAAGAATACATATCAACCCAAAAGGTATATTCATCACTATCACTTTTAGATAAAGATTCAGAAGGAAAAGTATTAAATGTGTATTTTAAAAGTTTAATGGGAGATATGAATAATTTTATAAATAAAATAGATGACGAAACTTTATCAAGAGTATCAAAAACTATAATGAACGCAAAAAAATTATATATTGTAGGATTTGGATCGGATGAAGTAGTTGTAGCATATTTGAAAAATTATTTAAATTTAATGGGAGTTCATTGTATTCCAATAAGCGAAGAAGGGCTTGCATTAAAAGAAAAAATATTTCAGTTAGACAAAGATGATGTTGTATTAATGTCAGCGTATCCAACGCTTATGGATAGTGAAAAATGGGTTGCAGAATATGTAAAATCTAAAAATGCTAAAATGATATTAATTACTGATTCTGAAATAACCGCAAAACTCCTAGAAGTACCTGAATATGTTGCATTTTATGAAACTGCGGATAACTTTTTTAATTCGTATGTACTACAAATGGCATATTGTAATGCATTGTTATTAAGAATATATGAACTTTATCCTGAAAAAACTACTAAATCAATGAAAAACTATCATGATATGCTAAGTTTTAAATAAAAATATTCAAAAAATACAAAAAATGAACTTTTATATTCAAAAATACTGTGATATAATCAAGACAAAATAAAAAACTTATATTGGAGTTGAGAATATGAAAAATGATATCGAAGATTTAAAAAAAATTATTGATGATACTTTAGAAAAAGAATTTGGAACATTTAAGGCTATATCAGATTTTATTTTTAATACACCAGAGCTTGGTGGAGAAGAATTTAAATCATCTAGATACTTAGCAAATAAGCTTTCAGAATATGGATTTAAGGTAGAATTTCCATATGATAGTTTGAAAACTGCTTTTATTGCAGAGTATGGAAAGGCAGATGCAGAAACGACAATAGCATTTATTGCAGAATATGATGCAATTCCAGGTTTTGGAAAAGATGGAGGGCCTGGCCATGCTTGTGGACACAATTGGATTTCAGCAACAATGTGTGGATGTGCAGTAGCTATGCAAAAGCTTACAGAAACGCTTGATTTTAAAGTGAAAGTAATCGGAACTCCAGCAGAAGAAACTTTTGGAGCTAAATATGATATGATAAATTTTGGAGCATTTGATGATGTTGATTTTGCATTTCAAGCACACCTTGATGAATTTACATCAATCGAAACCATATCACTTGCAATGAATTCAATAGAGTTTGATTTTAAAGGCTTAGCAGCGCATGCGGCGCAAAATCCAGACAAAGGAATTAATGCCCTTGATGCAGTAATACAGATGTTTAATGGGATAAATGCATTAAGACAGCATATAAAACAAGAATCTAGAATACATGGAATCATTACATATGGTGGAGAAGTTACAAATACTGTTCCAGATTTTGCACAATGCAGATTTTCAATAAGAGCAAAAGAAAAAGGATACTTAAAGGAAATTAGAAAAAAAGTTTTAGATATAGCAAAAGGAGCATCACTATGTACGGGCGCAACTTTAGAATATCGTGATTATGAAAATCCATATGATGATATGATTAACGTTCCATCTTTTACAAGTGTGTGTAAAAAACATTTCTCGGAATTTGGAATAACAGACTTTATTCCAGAGGATTGTTATCCAGGATCAGGTTCATCAGATATAGGAAATGTAAGTTATGTATGCCCTACCGTTTATCTAGAAATAGCACTTCCGGGAGAAGATTCAGTTGTAGTTCACGAAGAAAGCGCTATGGACTTAGTAAATTCAAATCAAGCGCTTGAATTTATGAAAACAATCATAAAAACATATACTTACTCTGCGATGGATATAGTTTTAGACAAAAAACTAGCTGAGGAAATAAAGCAAGAACACTCTTTATTATATAACCAGAGAATTAAAACAAATTAATATATTTATAGGAGCTCTAAGTATTTATAAAATGCTTGGAGCTTTTTATTATGTACTATAATAACATTGACTAAGTAAATAAAAAAGCATAGACTGAATATATATTAAAAAATGTATAAAGTAATATAATAAAATAAGTATTTAAGAAGAGGAGAACAGTTTTATGAAATTAAAAAGATTTTTGTCGGCAATATCTGTTGGAATTTTATGTATAAGTTTGCTTACAGGCTTTACAAGTGAGGCCAAAAATGGAAAAGAATCTATACTAAGTACAGATATAGCGAGCTTAAGTGTACCAAGGAATGTTAAAGTTGTAGGACTTGGGGAAGCAAGTCATGGCGTAAGTGAATATCAAAAAATGAAATTAGAAGTATTCAAAGCATTAGTAAAGAACAATAAATGCCGTACATTTATCATAGAAGGTGACTTTGGAGGATCTCTCAAAGTAGATGAATATATTAATGGAGGCGAAGGTACGGCAAGAGAGGCTGTAAGAGAGATTGGCTTTTCTATATATTGTACAAAAGAGATGGTAGATTTAATAGAGTGGATGAGAATTTATAATCAGAGCGCAAAAGAAGGAGAAAAACTCCATTTTTATGGAATGGATATGCAGCGATTTGATAACAACAAAGAATATTTATTTAAAATACTAGATAAGGGAACATCTGAGCTTAGCAATAAATATAAAGCAGATTTAGAGGTACTATCTGATGAAAGTATGTATTCGATAAAAAAGGAAATTGCTATAAAAGCCCATGAAGATATTACAAAACTTATTTCTGAGATAGATGCTAATAAATCAAAAATAGTTTCAGAAGTGGGGCAAACTGAGTTTGAATTTGCAAGAGAATGTGCAAATTCCATAAAAGAAAATATAGAACTGCGACGATTTTCTAGCCAGTATTCTAACTTAAGAGATAAAAATATGGCAAATAAAGTAGATTGGTTTGTAGAACATGGAGATGGAAGCCTATTATTTATAAATGGGCATAATGGACACATTGGAAAATTTTCTGCATCAGGGTACAAATGTTTAGGTGAATATTTATCAGAAAAATATAAAGATGCTTATTTTACAATAGGGACAGATGCAGACATTACAGAATTTAATTCAGAAGGAA
>JBOFWC010000219.1:0-6880 GCA_051653405.1 Proteocatella sp.
TAAAGGTCTCTTACTTCTACTTCATCGCCTTTTGCTTTTGAAGTGCTAACTATTGTATCTACAATGCCCTGACAAAAACTTTTTTTGTTAGGATGGGCTAAAATCACTAAATTCTTCATTATCATTCTCCAAATTAATTATATATTTATTTTATATTTTATATTTTATATTATTGTACTTTAGTTTATATTATGTTTTTAAGTTTATGTTATATTTTGTATTTTAGGCTATATTTCAAATTTGCTAAGTTCTTCATATACTCTATTAAGTGGAAGCCCCACTACGTTGAAGTAGTCTCCTTCTATTCCTTTTATAAGCATTCCTGCAGGCCCTTGCACCGCATATGCTCCTGCTTTTCCTATATGTTCTCTTGTTGATATATACCAAGCAATTTCGTCTTCTGTAAGGGTTTTAAATGTAACCTTTGTTCTTTCGCAAAATGCAACTTTCTTATTTGAAGCTTTATGTAATATACAAACGCCTGTATACACATAGTGCGATTTTCCTGAAAAAAGTCTAAGCATTTCTGCGGCTTCTTCATCGTCTTTTGGTTTTCCTAATATTCTATTTTCTGCATATACTATAGTATCGCTTCCTAGAACTACATTGTTTGGATATTTTTCTGCTATAGGAGTTGCTTTTTTCGCTGAAAGCAGCTTTAGATTTTCTTCTAAATCAAGACTTTCATCCATAGTTTCATCTACATCTGCGGCTTCTACTTCAAATTCCCAAGGTGTCATTGCCATTATATCTTTACGTCTTGGGGACTGTGAAGCCAGTATAATTTTATTTTCAAAGCTCTTCATAATAATAGTGGGAAATTTGAAAACAAATTCAAATTCCCCATTCCTTTCAGTTTTTTATTAAGCAGCTAAAAAATACTGCTGATACCACATTAAAAATGCGTATATTGTATATATTTTTCTTCCGTTATTTTTCTTGTTGTGATAATGCTCGTCTAAAAGATCTATTATCGCTTTTTGATCAAAGAATTCTGATACAAACTCTTTTTCAAATTCAGCCTTAACCATATTGTAGTATTTGTCTTCTTTTATCCAGTGGATAAATGGAACCAAGAAGCCTGCTTTTCTTCTTTTTGCCCAGTCAAGCGGAATATTTCTCTCAGCAGCTTGTCTAAATACATATTTTGTAGTAGTTTTATTTACCTTGTATTTACTAGGTATCTTCTGTGAAAGCTCCCACATAACTTTATCTAAAAGTGGAACTCTAAGCTCTAGCGAATGTGCCATTGTAATCTTATCTGCTTTTAGAAGTATATCGTCCACTATCCACATATGCATATCTAGATAACAACGCTTTGTTATATCATCCTTATCTTTTACTTTATCATAATATGGCTTTGTAAGCTCCATATAGCCTTGTGGATTTTTGTATTTAGGTTTTAACAGCGCATTTGCCTGCTCATCTGACATTATATGAGCCTGTCCTATATAACGCTCCTCTACAGGCTGTCCATATTTCATGATTATTGTTTTTCCTGTGAAGTGTGGTCTATCTTGTACTGCTTTTTTAAGCGATCTTCTAAGTGAAAGTGGCAGTTTTGAATAAAGCTTTACAATTGTTGGCTCTTCGTATTCATTGTAACCTGCAAAAAGTTCATCTGCTCCTTCTCCTGAAAGCACTACCTTTACATCCTTAGCTGCTAGCTCTGAAAGATAATAAAGTGGTACTGACGAAAGGTTCGCATGCGGTTCATCTGAGTGATACTGAACTTTAGGTACGGCCTCAAAAAACTCATCTGCTGAAATCATTTTTGATTTATTTCTTATATTAAGCTTTTCTGAAAGCTCTTTTGCATAAATAGTCTCGTCAAAGCCTTGGTTTGCAAATCCAACTGAATACGTATTATCTGGTTTTGCACATGATACTACATAGCTTGAATCCACTCCACCTGAAAGAAATGCTCCAACTTCAACATCACTTATTTTGTGATATTTTACAGATTCTTCTACGGTTTCTTCTACAAGCTTTACATATTCTTCGAAAGATTTTTCTTCTGTTTTATAATTTATCTCAAAGTATTTTTTTATTTCAAGTTTGCCTTCTTTAAATGTGAAGTAATGTCCAGGCTTAAGTTTTCTTACATTTTTAAAGAAAGTTTCGTTAAGTACTGGATATTGAAATACTAGGTACTGCTTTAGTGCTTCTTCATTTATCTCTTTTTTGAAATTTGGATATGGAAGGAAAGATTTTATCTCTGAACCAAATAGTAGCTCGTCTCCTATTTGAGAGTAATAAAACGGTTTTATTCCAAAGAAATCTCTAGCTCCAAAAAGCTCTTTTTTCTTTGTATCCCATATTACAAATGCAAACATTCCTCTTAATTTATCAAGAAGCTTTGTGCCATATTCTTCATATCCATGAATAAGCACTTCTGTATCTGAATTATTTTTAAATATATGACCTTTACTTACAAGATCCTGCTTTATTTCTTGATAGTTGTATATCTCACCATTGAATGTAATTACAAGGGTATCATCTTCATTTTTCATAGGCTGTGAGCCTTCTGCAAGGTCTATTATACTAAGTCTTCTAAAGCCCATTGCTATTTTATCATCTGTGAATATTCCTTCACTGTCTGGACCTCTATGAATTATCATATTACCCATGTTTCTTACAACTTCTTCTTTGTTTTCAATTTTATTGCTGTAAAATCCTACAAATCCGCACATGTCTATACCATTTGCCTTTCTAAATTTATATCAAATCTATTTGTAATAATACCATATTTTAGGGATTTTAACAATTATAATCACCAATATTTGATGCTTTTCTAAAACTTCCATTCTATTCGTAATCATAATAAATTTATATACTCTTTATCTCAAACTTTTAAAAAATTTTTTCAAAAAAAATAAAAAAGTTTTTAAAAAAGTGTTTTAACTCATTAGAACCGGGTATAATATAAGTAGCAAAGATAATGAAAGTTATCGACGCAAAGCTATAGGGTCTAAACTAAGAATATACAAAGAATATGGAATATATTCAAAGAGATATTATAATCAGATAATACAAAAAAAAGTAGATAGAAGATTGAAATTGGATGTAGCGTATGGATAATAATATCAAAGAGGATATATCAAAAAAAGTAATGGAATAGAATGAGAAATAAAGGTATTCTAAGTATAAGATTAGCAGGACAGCCAGCTACCATAAAAACTTTTCGGTATCAATAGCAAAATTAACGAAAGTTAATGGCGCAAAACTAAAGGGTCTAAACAGAATATAAAAAATCTGAGTAGGAAATAAAGTTTGAAGAATCTAATATGATTAGAGGGAATAGGTCATATAGCAAAGGATTCGAGAAGAACAAGAATACAAAGAGAAAAAATATATTTTGCATGATAGCCAGTCACCGAGAAAGGTTTTTTTGCGTCCAGATTTATTTTTTATGTCTATTTTTTAGACTTTATATATTTAAGTTCAAAACACTTCCTTTTAAATACTCCGCTTCCAGCTTATCATGAGTACTTATGATTAGCGTTTTTTTTGGCAGTTCACTAATTATGTAATCCATACATTTTTTCTTTGTATCAATATCAAGCCCTTTAAACGGTTCATCCATTATAAATATGTCTCCACCATATATAACAGCTCTTACTAGAGCTATTCTACGCTTCATCCCGCCGCTTAGATTTTTAACCTTTGTATCAAACTCATTTTCAAGCCCTACTTTTTCAAGATGAAACTTTATATCCACATTATTTTTAGCTCCTAATACAAGCTTTAGATTGCTTTTGACGCTTAGATTTTCGCAAAGTCTATCTTCTTGAAATACTGCTGAAAGCTTATTATTTTCAAGCCCTATTATATTTCCACAATCTGGCACTTCTAAGCCCATAAGCATTCTTAATATTGTAGTTTTTCCAATTCCTGAAGGCCCCATTATTGCAGTTATGGTGCCCTTTTTTATCTCTAGGTTTAGATTTTCAAATATTAATTTACCCTCATATGCTTTGCAGATATTCTCAAGTTTGATTATCTTTTGTTCCATAATACTCTCCTCAGGTATAATTGCAAGTATAGTTACTGTATCTCTATTTTATCTCTATTTTTTTACACAGCTTTTCTATTAGATATACTATTATTTTTTCGTAAATTACACTTATAATTATAATTGTAAATGTCCAGGCAAAAAGTTCTGTGGTATCTAAAAAAATCTTGGCATTATATAGATTTTCTCCTATAGAGTTTTTAGGAAGCCCTATAACTTCTGCCGCTATTCCTGATTTCCAGCAAAATCCAATCCCTATGCTGACTCCCGATAAGAAAAATGGCATAATCATAGGAATATATATGTATATTATCTTTTTCAAGCTACCTATTTTAAATAACTCTGTCATTTCAAGTATATCCTGATCCATGTTTTCAAGGCCTTTGGTTACATTCGTATAAATAATAGGCAGTACCATAATAAATGATATGAATGTAGATAAATTGCTGCTTTTTATCCAAACAAGAGCTAAAATAACAAATGAAGCTACAGGCACCGCCTTTATAGTCATTATAAACGGCTCTACAAGAAGCTTTATAATTTTGAATCTATATGAAAAGGCTGAAATTAAAACACCAAATAAGCAGGCTAAAATAAAGCCTACAGTTATTCTGCCAATTGAACCCGAAACTGCTGACCAAAAGTTTGCTTCAAAAATCATTGTAAAAATTCTGCTGAACACATTTGATGGTGAAGGCAGCAGAATACTCTTTCCTATGTATATATGCATAAGCTGCCATAGCGATACCCAAAAGAGTACCGCTGACAGTTTTTTTATATTTATTCTTATTTTTTTAGGTTTTAATTTTTCTTTAGTTTCTAATTTTTCTTTGGCTTTTATTTTCTCCATAAGTTATCCTAAATAATAAAAATTCTTCGCAGGAAGTTTTCCTCCAATTGATTTTGGATCTTTTTCAAATAAGATATTAAGATATGCTCCTAAGTTTGTTTCAAGTTCTTCTCTTTCCATAAAAGTTATACTGCAATTTGGAATAGCTTGCTTAGCAATAGCTTCTGGAACAATCTCATATTTACCCACAATTTTAGCGCCTTCTTCTACATTTGTGTTTATAAATTCTGTAGAAGCTTTGTATTCACTCATAAATGTGTCGAATGCACCCTTATTGTTTTCTAAAAACTCGTTTCTTACTATTATTACTCCAGTAACTAATTTTTCGCCATTTATCTTTTCCCATTCATCTCCAATGCTAACTGCAGTTCTTATTTTGCTATTCTTAGCTTTTACTGAAGTTACAAATGGTTCTGGAAGAAGTGCTATTTTATTTTCTTCTCCACCCGAAAGTAATGCCGATGCTGTTTCTGAAGCTTCAGATTTGTACTCTATCGTAACATCTTTATTAGGGTCTATTCCATTTTGTTCTAAAATATAGTTAAGTGAGTATTCTGGAGTAGTCCCTTTTCCCATAGAATAGATTGTCTTACCTTTTAGATCTTTTATTGAAGTTATTTCTTCGCCTGTCTCTACTATGTAAAGTACTCCAAGGGTATTTATCGCTGCAGCTGTTATTTCGCCCTCTGTTTTATTATAAAGTACAGACGCTAAGTTTGCTGGTACTGCTGCTATATCAACATTTCCCTTCGCAATATTTGCTACAATCTCATCTGCCGTAGCTGAAATATAGAAGTTATATGGATTAAGCGAGGTTTTTTCCTCATTATCCTTCATAAGCTTTGCCATTCCCATTCCTGTTGGCCCTTTTAGTACTGCCACATTTATGGGTTCTGATGCAACCTCAGGTTTTTCTTCCTCTGGTTTTGTGCTACATCCTACAAACAGCCCCATCATCATGACTGCACAAATAAATAGTGATGTTATTTTTTTCATACGTCCCTCCCGTTTTGTGTAAAACTAAAGTTTTTTAATACTAAATTATTATACAACATATTGTAAATATTTGATAGATGATATTAACTCTTACAATAAGGATATTCCTTTAATACCTTACCAATAATTGACACCTTAAATATTATATTATATCATTGAGGTTGAGTGATTTTTTATAAAGGAGATAAAAATGAAAAAATTAGCTATATTTGACCTTGATGGTACGCTGATATCATCTTTGGATGATTTGACCCTTTCAATAAATGAAGCCCTTTCTTATTATTCGCTTCCAAACATTTCAAAACTTCAATGCCAACATGCAATTGGCGATGGAGCTAGAATGCTTTTAAAGCGAGTACTTAAACTTGTTAACTTCACCCCTGAAAGCGAGTCTGAATTTGAGCTTATGCTTGATAAGTATAATTCTATATATGGCGCTTCGCCAAAATCAAACACCGTTCCGTTTGATGGAATTATGGATATGCTTTCAAATCTCAAAACTATGGGATATACGATAGGCGTTGTTTCAAACAAACCTGACGTCTTCACTAAGGAGATATCAAAGAATTTATTCGGAGATTTTTTAGATTTTGCATATGGCCAAAAAGATGGATTTCCTAAGAAGCCTGATCCTTATTTAGTAAACTTAGTAATCAAAGAACAAGGTTTTAAAAAATCAGATTCTGTTTACATCGGAGATTCCGACATAGATGTCATAACTGCTAAAAATGCTGAAATCACATCTATCGCAGTAAGCTGGGGATATCGTTCAAGAGAGCTTCTTATAGAAAACGCTCCTTGCTATATTGCTGACTCAGTTTCTGAGCTTACTGATATTTTTGATAAGCTTTCAAAATAAAACTTAGTAAAATTCTAATTTAAACAATTTTATAAAACATGAGGTGAATTATGACAAAAATATTGCGTTCAAACTTAAAAAATATACTTTTAATTCTTCTTGGAAATACTATATATGCGCTTGCTGTAGTAATGTTTATTCTTCCAAGCAACCTTATAAC
>JBOFWC010000220.1:0-1350 GCA_051653405.1 Proteocatella sp.
GCGTCAGCGAATCGGTGACAGTGTAGCGGGGAATGCAGGGTGTGAAATCGGAGAGCGCACGAGGGAGCGACCCACCAGAAATGGGGGGGATCTTTAAGTCCGATTCGGGTTTCGCCACTTCTGATTTGAGCGCCGGAAAATGCTTGTTTTCTGTGAAGCTTGTCAGGAGGGCGGAGCCTATGGAAAAACACCCTCCGTCTGGCTTCTGTCTCCTATGGCTCTTACTTTTCCTTTGTCGTCTTGATGCTCTTTAGTTTTTGTTTATCGTTTTTTCCATTACGTTCATCCATACTTGACACTCATTGACCACGCTTTTCCAAAACTTGTCCGATTTGAAATTTGGTTTTGTATTTTCCGGCATTATCTTAATGTGCCAGACTGGGTTTGATAGCTCATCTGTATATATATATAATCCGTTATTTTCCCATGCATTCCTCCCTTTTTTGTTGTTAATAGCATTTGCTTGCAATAGGCTACTTGCATTTTCCATTACGCTCCTTGTTCCTGGGATCGCAGTTACCTCACTGATTCCATCAACGCTGTATCTCCATGACTTCACTCTATCAAATTCTATTGATTTAGATATTCTCCCTGACTTTAGATTAATTGTCCTTGTGTTAGCATTAATTTCAATCCCATACTCATCGCTTCCAAATTTAGCGTAGTATGTATACCTCCCATCATTTTTTTCATTTAAGTATCTAACATGATTTTTCATGCTTTCTACTTTTGCAGATTTGTACCCGAACCATACAATAACTGCCCCTACTATTGTTATACCTACACCTACTCCTATGTTACTATTGTTTGAAAATACCCGCCCGAGTCCCTCCAATAAAACCATAACCCCTGCAATATATTTTATTTTAGTGCTCGTGGAAGTGGTGCTTAAAAACAAACTCATTATTTATATCTCCTTAATCCTTTATTTAGCTATCACTAGCGTTTCTCGTATACCATCTGTATATGACTCGGTGTATCACTTTATCAAATAGTATGATCATCTGATAGTGCATAAAAATGAGGACAGCAAAGCAGACCTCAGTTTCCACATGAATGCTTCCTTTCTGATCGAATTTCGTACGTACGAAATCTTACTCTTTTGTTTTGCTAGGGCAGGATTCGCAAACTGGTACCAACTGCCGCCGCTTTTCTTCCAGGATTGCTTTAGCCCACTCTCCGGCTGCTTTCATTTCTTCCCTCAATGCGGAGATCTCTTCCTTGCTCAATTGTCGGTATTCCATTTCGCACCTCTCCATGTTTTTGGGGTTCGGCTCCGCTATTTCGTATGCACGAAATTTTAGCTGTTATGTGGCTGCTAGTGCAGGATTCGCAATTTGCTGGCATTTG
>JBOFWC010000221.1:0-3351 GCA_051653405.1 Proteocatella sp.
TATGATCATTGCCTGTGACTTTCTTATGCTTTTTCCCTTCAATAACAAACTCTTTCATACGGCCTTCTTGGTCACTTGGTGGAATCCAGTATACTGTCGCATAATAATTGGATTCAAAATGCTGGCTATCCAAAAACAAATTTTTTCTTTCATCGTCAATGCCTTGTGTCACAACATCAGGGAAATAGGTGTCTGTCGCATAGGATGAAGAGGGCGTCCGCTGGGCTTCAAAATATATAACCCATCCTGTATTTAATGCCATAAATGCATTATTTAATTGTGCCGTCATAATGGCAAGACGTTCTTTAATTTCAGAATCTAAATCTGGCCCACGATACGACCATGAGGCTTGTAAGGAACCATCTTTATTTAAAACTATTGCTGGCACATTTGCCCAATCTCCATCATAGTCTTTCAATAATTCAGATTCCGAAACTGGTGCATAGGTCATTCTTGCAAACGGCATGGAATATTTTAAACACTCTTTTTTTCGTTTAAATCGATTCTGACGATACATGTGGTGGAACCTCCTTTTCGTCCATCCCCCGAATCAAAAGATCATCCATATGCTTAAATCCGGTAATTGGGGCTGAAATATTAGCGCGAAAGAGTCCTGGTAAGCTCCCCCACCAAACATCTTTCAAATTATATCTTTCGAAGATATAGGGTATTTCCAATGTATTTAAAACCTCCTGACAATATTTCTTTATGTTGTCATATTCATCAGTATCCACGAGAAAAACAAACGACGCATGATAGTACCCATTCAATTCAGATAAAATATTCGACAAAATATCCTTTTTTAGAGATTTGCGTCCATTACACCAACTCGCTGTATAAGCTTCTAAATCTTTTTTTGCCTCTTCGCTGCCAAACATTAAAAGACGTTGTGTATATCTATATGACAATTTTTCAAAGGCTTTATATAGGATGCCCATAATGGGCATCTCTGGAATAGATGGCAATGAGAGCACCATCATTTTTTTCTCGTTAATCGAAATACCATTTTCAAAAAAATCCACCTGTAAATCTTGCGTTAAAAGGACATCAAAATATAACGAGGTTTCCGGCATTTCTACGTGTTGTTCGCCAAGACACAAAGAAAAGGAAAGTACATCCAAAAAGTCTTGATACTCGAGAAGTTTGGTTTTTGTTACGGCAGACATATCTTGCTGTAATTTTTTTACTACCTGTAAAAAATATAAAGCAGCCTTTTCAGACGGAACAGATTTCCCATTAAGTGTATTTTTAGCAAGTGACATCTTGCGATCGTAATCCGGATTCCACGAAACAATTAAAAAACACTTATCTTCACCCTGTCGGTGTTGTTTCTCAGACCAGACGTTCCATCCATTCAGAAATTGTTGTTTTTGTATATTTTCATTCGCCAAATATGGATCATATTGAATAATGCTTAAGAAACTATCATCTTTATTTCTCATAACATTGTCTAAGATCAAGCCATCCCACGGAAGCCATTCCGCTACGTCCTCATCATCTATTTCATACTCTTTCCAGGACATAATCTTCCCCCCCTTGTTCTTTAAAAAAAGCGACGAGCCTCACGACTTCCCGTCGAGTCCCGCCGCTCTTTTCCTACGTACAATAATAATTTTTTTTATGAATGTATTCTCTTAGACAGTCGAAAAACTGATCATCATTTTTCGCTAGATAAATACACCCAAAATGAAGCAAAATATTAACTGGAATAATCCAAAAAAAATTAAAATCGACAATAAACAAAAAACCCAAAAGACCATTTAATATTAATATCCCTTTAGGTGCGCCAAACATCAGAATCTGCTCTGACAATGACCGATAAAATGGCAACCCATACCATGGGTAGGATTCATTTTCATCCACAAAAACACCCCCATTTCCTTAAAACAAACATCCAGTTACATTGCTGCCCGTTAAATTTGATATGGTTGCCGGAGCCATCATGGCAAGCCCTCCTCCAATGGAAGTACGAAGTGCATATTTGACAATTTGATTCTCCGTACCCATCGCCCAACTGAGAGCGCCGCCTGCTGCTGCAATCGAAACCCCGACTCTAGGGACGGTTTGCGTCATTGTATTTTGCAAAACGGACATCGGTGTTTTAAGTGCATCGATTTGCACATTGCTGGCATCATTCGCATAACCAATAGCTGCCGGCAAAACCATGCACCCCATTTGAAAGAACACCCACTTGTTGTCCTTAAAGAACTTACCAATCTTTTTTTTGTTGAGTTTCATAATAAAAAATCCCCCTTTATAATATATTTAAAACCTCATACTTATAGCGTACTTGAAAAAATGCTTTTTAAAATCTTATGTTTTTGCGCATTTTCTCATACCACTTTTTCTATAATGTATTCTTGCTTGATCGGATCGTATTTATTGACACGAATAATTTCTTTGACTGAGCGTTTAAGACCGGAGTATTCCAGGTACACCACCATGTCAACAGCACGTCCCAAGGTAATCTGCTGAGGGTTTACCGAGACACGTGACGTTAAAGTTTCGAGTCTCAATAATGTGTCATAAGCAGACTCACTATGCAAGGTAGTACATCCCCCACGATGTCCTGTAGACCATGCATCAAGCAGTGTAAGGGCTTCTTCATTTCGAATTTCTCCTACGACAATCCTTTCAGGACTCATACGTAAAGTGGTCCGCAATAGTGCAACCATATTTACAGAAGACGTCGTTTTTAATGCCACATGGTTTTTAGCAAGACAGTTCAATTCTTTGGTATCCTCAAGCATAACAATACGATCCGACAGCTTTGAAATTTCAGCTAAAACAGCGTTCAAAAAAGTGGTTTTGCCGGATTTCGTACTCCCGGCAACAATAATGTTTTTTTTTGCGTGAATTTCCTCCACAATAATTTCTCTTTGATGTTCTGTCATAACACCTTGAGCAACATATTCTTCCAGCGTTAACACCCGTTTAGGATGCTTTCGAATATTAAAAATCGGAGCCTCAACGATTCTTGGTAACACACCATTAAATCGAAAGCTATCAAAATGTGGTGATAAAGGCACTTCCGCCTCTAAGATTGGTAAATCTGGCAAAATCACCTGTCCAGAAATTGCAGCAATATCATATATCATTCGTTTTGAGGTAGCTGGCGATATTTTCATCCCTGTATCTATAGACCCTTTTTCAAAAGAATCTACCCACACTCTCTGATCTGGATTAAGAATAATTTCATAAATATCCGGATCTTCCATATATCGCAAAATATCTGGTCCCATGGAGTTCAATAATGCCTCAAAAGCTCTATCCATAGACACATCTTCTACTGACATTTTTTATTCCCCCTCTTGCGTTTTTTTTGAATATCTTTTCATAATTTCCGCTATT
>JBOFWC010000222.1:0-1982 GCA_051653405.1 Proteocatella sp.
ATGACAATCCCCATAAAGACAACTGCAATTTTCCTCATAAATAAACTCCAGCAGATAAAGGCCGTTCTGCCACTTGGCCTAATTTTTCTAGTGTTCTACCCAAACAGCTACATGCCTGCCATTCGAAGAATCTTTACAAATTCCATTCATATCCTCTGATGATTCATTTGGTTTCTTATCGTTTCTCGCAGAACATATATCTCTTTTTTCAATTTACTATAAAAGCAGTAAAATACTATATAAACGAGTAACCTCAGCCAACGAATTGATCAAGATTAGGTGCAATTTTCTGTAACACGCCGCCTTTCCAATTTGTCATGTCGAAAACAACACCATCTTTTACAGATAGTTGTTTTATCTGCCAATTTCAAACTGCCAATAAGTCCGAATTGCATTTTTATCATAATCACCATCACCTATAACACTTTTTTATTATCACCTTGTCTCCAAGTTAAATCTACCACAGTTTTTCCTGCTAAATAATCGTCTAGCGGTGCAGCAAAACCAATACTCGTTGCTAACATAGTAACCACTGTCATAGTATTCCGCTTATGCAGATTTCTGTCACCGCCCGTAATAGAAACAGAAGTCGGAAACCCATGATTATCTACACATATTGGCAGAAGCTACTTTACCACATTCACCGTTACGTCTGAATTTATATTCCAACCCTTCTTTAGTTCATTAACCTAACGAGTAATTACGTAACTTTCCATTATGGAGTTAAGAATCGGTTCATAGGTTTCTCTCTGGTTCATTTTAAATGAACAATTTATTTGATAAACAGCTCCGCCGATAACATACCAAACATTTTTTGATATATCATCACCTTTTAACCCATTTGTTTGATATATCAATTCTTTTGCAGGTATTTCACCTATTGTTGTCTCCCTAAAAGTAATAAATTTATGCATTTTATTAACAGCGGCTTCTACTGATTCTTGATTCTCCGTAAAAATCCCAAATGGATTTGTTAATATCTTCATAACTGAAAACTTTGCATTTCCATCGGGAGATTGAATCTTGATAACTTCAATCATGGTATTAGGTTCTTTAGTCTGCCACTCATTCGGATATTTGAAAACGAAACCTTCTGCTTCATTTTTATATGTTTGGGAAAGATTAATTGAATTACTAGTATTATCGCCACTTGAACATGCCGAGCATAAAATTAAAATAACTGCCAACAATCCTAGATATAATTGTTTCAATTTTCATCACCAAACCTTTCATATATTGCTTTTTAATTACTGTATTTCCATCAACTCATCAATAATTAAATACTATTCACGATGTAACTGCATCACCATATAAATGAAAATATCTATATAATAACAGTAAGAAAAATGCGTATGGAATTTATTTCACAACCCCATACGCATGAACCTAATTATTTTGAATATATTTTTTATAAAATAGTGATTTAATCGAAATAATAAGCAACATCCGCTTCTCCTCGTTGATCCGCTAAAAACATATATAATAAAATTTGTTCAGCTGCTGCTTGAGTAGAAGGTGAATTTCCATTGAGCGTTATAGATTCCGGCTTTATCGAAACACGTTTTGAGTCATTGGACATAGGCGAAACTTTAATTTTTACACCTATTTTTTTATTTGATCCTTTTATTGTTCCACTTACATCAACATACCCAATATCCCCAGATTCGCGTGATTCCCATTTTGGGGATTCAATATACTTGTTTAATACATTAGCATAAGTAAGCGATATTCCTTGACTCTCTAGGGGCTTATGTTTTTCTACCGTAACTACATAATTTGTACTTCCTTCCCAATTCGCAGCAATAGTAAACATAACTACAATAGCAATTATGCTGTATAATACAAATTTTACTTTATTAAATTTCTTTTTCTTGATTTGTTTATCATTAGTGAATTCTGCATTTTCTTTTTCTAAATTTTCAACTCTTTTTGAACAAAACATACCTACGCCTCCACATTAAATTATATTTGTTTTTATGATG
>JBOFWC010000223.1:0-16058 GCA_051653405.1 Proteocatella sp.
GCTTCTGTATAAGTTATTCTTCCAAACTCTGAATTTGCAACATTATCAAGTTTTGCAAAAAGTTCTTTATCTATTATTGAATTAAAGAATTCCATTTCTTCTGGTGCGTTTTCAAGTACATATTTTATTACATATTTTAACATAGCTTCTGCATTATCTAGGTAATCTGTAAGATCTGCAAATGCCATTTCAGGCTCCATCATCCAAAACTCAGCAGCATGTCTTGCTGTATTTGAGTTTTCAGATCTAAATGTAGGCCCAAATGTATATACATTTTTATATGCAAGTGCAAAAGTCTCTGCATTAAGCTGTCCACTTACTGTAAGGTTTGTAGCTTTTTTGAAGAAATCCTTGCTATCATCAACAGCACCCTCTTCTGTTTTAGGAAGGTTATTCATGTCCATAGTAGTAACTCTGAACATTTCGCCTGCTCCTTCACAGTCAGACCCTGTTATTATAGGCGTATTTACATATACAAAGCCGTTTTCTTGGAAAAACTTGTGTATTGCAAAAGCTGCTACAGATCTTATTCTAAATGTTGCATTGAAAGCATTTGCTCTTGGTCTTAGATGAGCTATAGTTCTCATATATTCAAATGTATGTCTTTTTTTCTGTATTGGATAATCTGAATCTGAAGTTGCTTCTACAGTAATTTCTTTTGCATGAATTTCAAAAGGCTGTTTAGTTCCAGGAGTCTCAACAAGAATTCCTAATACATTTATCGCTGTAGCTATAGGAAGTTTAACCACTTCTTTGAAATTTTCAAGCTTTTCATCTTCTATTATAACTTGTAAATTTTTGAAGAAAGTTCCATCGTTTAATTCTATAAATCCAAATGTTTTTGAATCTCTTGAAGTTCTTATCCATCCTTGAACTAAAACTTCTTTTCCAAGATACTCCTTAGTATCTCTGTAAAGCTTTTTTACGTCTACCGCTTTCATTGTTTAATTCTCCTTTTATTTAGTCTATTAAATATATCCTCTAGGATTTACTGTCGAGCCATTCTTTCTAACCTCAAAATGAAGGTGATTTCCAGTTGAATATCCAGTTGAACCTACTCTTGATATTACATCTCCAGCTTTTACTGTCTGGCCCTGTCTAGCCACAAGCGAAGAGTTATGTGCATAAACTGTAACTATTCCTCCACCATGATTTATCATTACTACATTTCCATAACTATTTCTGTATCCTGAAAATATTACTGTACCATCTAAAGCTGCATAAACTGCGGTGCCTTTTGGAGCTGCAATATCAAGCCCTTGATGGAAGCTACTAACTCCATTTACCGGGTCTCTTCTTGAACCATATCCTGAAGTTATTGTTCCTCTAACTGCAAGAGGCCAGCGCATGCTTCCTCCAGAATAATTTGGTTGAGCCTGCGGAGTCTTAACTTTTGTTCCTGGTTTCGCATTTTTCTTTGCTTCTTCAGCGGCTTTTCTAGCACTTTCTGCTAAAATTGCCTGAATCTGCTTTTCTATAGAAGCTGATTCTCTTTGAAGCTCTTCCTCTTGAAGTTTAAGACTATTGATATCTTGGGCAATCTTATGTTTTTCTGTAATCTGAACACTCATATTTTGTTCCATTACAGCCTGTTCTGCCTTCATCTGTTCTTGAATCTTAGTCATCTTAGTCTTACTAGCCTCAAGCGAACGTTTCTGTGCCTCGTGTTTTTTCTTACTAGCCTCAAGATTTTCAAGTACTTCTCTATCGTAATCAACTATTCGCTGTATGTTGTTAACATTTGAAAGTAAATCTATTATATTTTCTGAGTTAAGAAGTATTTCAAGATAGCTTACATCTTTTGTCTTATACATTACACGAAGTCTCTCTTTTAAAAGTGCTTCATTTTTAACAAGATCTTTTTCGATTGTAGTTATTTTGTTTTTTGTAGATTTTATCTCTACATTTAAACCCGCCATCTGAGTTTGCATAGTATCTAACTTAGCTTGACTTTCATTTATTTTAGAGTCAAGGCTATAAATATTGTTCTTTATATTCTTTACTTCCTGCTTTTTCTCTTTTATTTCTGCACTTATCTTCCCTTTTTCCGTCTTTACTGTATTAAGCTTGCCCTTTTGAGTACCTAAATCACTTGCTGCAAATACAGTAGATGATGAAATTGATATTATAAGTAATAAACTTAGAAGAACTTTTGATTTTTTCATTTAAACCTCCAAATATCTTCTCACAGAAATAACACTTCCTACAGTTCCTATTCCAATTCCCATTGAAATAAATACTGCTGATATTGTTCCTAATACATCTTCTATCCTTATAAGATATCCATTTATAAAATGTAGGCTACTGCTTATAAGGAAATTATACACTACGCTATATAGTCCATAAGTTATTCCAATAGCTATAATAGAGCCTAGGAATCCAAGAATAAGCCCCTCTATTATAAAAGGCCATCTTACAAACCAGTTTGTTGCCCCTATATACTTCATTATGAAAATTTCTCTTTTTCTAGCATATAACGTAAGCTTTATAGTTGTAGCTATTATAAATATCGCAACAAATGTAAGTATTCCCATAAGCGCAAGTCCAAACTTATTTACTGTAGATGATATATAGTTAAGCTGGTCTACAATATCCTTGTAATAGCTTATATCTTCTACATTTTTAAGTTTTGATATATCTGCTACAAGTTTATCTGCTTTCTCAGTATCTGCAATTTCTACAATGTATGAGTTTTGAAGAGGGTTATCTAAGCCATCAAGAAGATATGCTTTTTCGCCCCATCTAACTTTTAAGTTTTTTAACGCTTCTTCCTTACTTTCATAAGTAATACTCTTTATATTATCAAGTTGCTCTAAATCTGCTTTAAAGGCTACTATTTGGTCATTCTTCATACCATCATCAAGAAAAACCTGTACTGAATTAAACTGCTCTTTAGTCTGCTCTGATATAAAATTTATATTAAGCACTATACAAAGCATTATCCCAAGTACAAATAGTGAAGATGCTACGGATGCTACAGAAGCAAGTGCCATAGACCTATTTCTCGCAAGGCCCTTAAGCCCTTCCTTTACACTATATATAAAGTTGTTTAACATTTGTGTAATTCCCCCTTTGAACATCACTAGTAACTATTCCTTTATCTAGGGTAATTACTCTTTTTTGAAGTTTATCCACAATTTCTTTTGCATGTGTAGCTATTATGACAGTGGTTCCTCTTCTGTTTATGTCTAAAAGGATTTCCATTATTTCATCTGCGTTTTGAGGGTCTAAATTTCCTGTAGGCTCATCTGCTATAAGAATTACTGGATTATTTATTATCGCTCTTGCTATACCAACTCTCTGCTGTTCTCCGCCAGAAAGCTGATTTGGATAGGATTTTGCTTTATCGCTAAGTCCAACAAGCGAAAGTGCTACGGGTACTTTTCTTCTTATATCCTTTTTCTTTTGCTGTGTTATCTCCATTGCAAAAGCAATATTTTCATATACCGTTTTATTCGGAAGCAGTCTAAAGTCTTGAAATACTACTCCCATATTTCTTCTAAACTTTGGAATCGTCCTTGGTGAAAGTGAAGCTACATCCTTATGGTTTACAGTAAGCTTTCCTTCAGTTGGAGTTTCTTCTCTAAGAAGCAGTTTTATGAAAGTTGATTTTCCTGCACCTGAACTTCCTACCAAAAATACAAATTCCCCTGAGTTTATATTTATATTTACATCTTTTAATGCAAATTTATCTTTTTTTTCATATACTTTACTTACATTTTCAAACTTGATCAACTTTTCCTCCTCCAAACTCTTTTAAATAGAGTTTTTTGTTAAATTATAAATTACGTTTGATAAGCTTGCAAATTCATTTATCGTCAGTGTTTCTCCTCTTCTTTGAGGATCTATCTCCGCCATTTGTAAAGCTTTTTCAACGATAACTTTATCAAAACTTCCATACGTAGAAAGTGAGTTTAGTATAGTTTTTCTCCTCTTTGAAAAAGACCCCTTTACAACTTCAAAAAATAAAGTATCATCTGATAGTTCCACCTCTTTTTCTGGTTTCACGTCTATCTTTAAAACTGACGAATCTACATTAGGCGATGGTACAAATGCCCCTTTCGGCGCTTTTGCTATTATTTTACTATCTGCATAATACTGAATCGCTACAGATAAGCTTCCATACGCTTTAGTCGAAGGTTTCGCTGCGATTCTATCTGCAACTTCTTTTTGTATCATTATGACCATCGAATCTAAATTTATACCTTCTTCTAAAAATCTCATTATTATAGGTGTTGTTATATAATAAGGTAGATTTGCCACTACTTTTATTTTTTTATCCCCCGCATGTTCTGCAACCACAGATTTAAGGTCTACTTTTAATATATCTTCATTTATTATGCTAACGTTATTAAATTCAGACAAAGTATCTTCTAAAATGGGAATAAGCCTAGAGTCAATCTCTATGGCTACTACTTTTTGGGCTCTTTTTGCTAATTCATACGTAAGTGTCCCTATTCCTGTTCCTATCTCAAAAACTATATCGTCAGAATCTATTTCCGCTCCGTCTACTATCTTATTTAAAACATTTCCATCCACTAGAAAATTTTGTCCAAGCGACTTAGTGAAGTTAAATCCATATTTTTCCACAATTGCTCTAGTGGTCTTGTGAGTTGCTAAATTACTCATATATCTCCCTATCAACAGAGCTAAGAGCTTCCAAAAACTCTTCTCTGGTTATTCCATAGTTATTTAATCTCGATAAAAATTGTTTTGCATTT
Organism: Proteocatella sp.; assembly: GCA_051653405.1. Classification (GTDB taxonomy): domain Bacteria; phylum Bacillota; class Clostridia; order Peptostreptococcales; family Filifactoraceae; genus Proteocatella. The sequence continues at coordinate 4,722 of JBOFWC010000223.1, forward strand.
GCATATCCTATGCCAAGTATCTGACCCATTTTATCTCTTCTAAAACTTGAATTTTCTCCAAGAAGAAGATTATTTTCTATTAGATCTTTATTTGTAAACTCAGTTCTTTTTTCTTCAACTTGACACCTAGCTTTGCTAAGAGCCTCCAAAATCGCTTCTGGAGATGCATTTTCAACTCCTATATCATCTCCTTTTATAGCAGAAGTTTTAGGAATATAGGCATGTTTACAATTTCCAACCAAGGATACAATTTCTTTCCTTATTTTTTCTCCAGCATAATCAGGATCTGTAAGTATTATTATTCCTCTATTTTGACTGGCTTTTACGATTCTTTCTTTTACATTTTTAGGAAACCCAAATCCATTGGTTGCTATTATTTCAGCATCTACAGCTTTCTTAACTGCTGATATGTCGTCTTTTCCTTCAACTACAATAACTTCTTTAATCAAAATAAATCTCCAAATCTAAATTACAAAAAAACCAACGCCTTCGCATTGGTGGTTGATGGAGTATACCTGTAAGCCGAGTTCTGTCTTGAATAGCCATCTATCTAGGCCTATTGTCACCAATAGGCTCAAGCGACCTACCTACGGACGGGAACGAGCAGCTCCCTTTTTTAATCCTACTTGGTCTTGCTCCGAGTGGGGTTTACATAGCCAATTGATCGCCCAATTGCTGGTAAGCTCTTACCTCACCTTTCCACCCTTACCTGAATACTCAGGCGGTATCTCTCTGTTGCACTTTCCTTAGAGTCGCCTCCACTAGGTGTTACCTAGCACCCTTGCTCTATGGAGCTCGGACTTTCCTCATGGGGTTACCATGCGACTATTCGGTATACTCACTAAGATATAATATCACAATTTCCTTACTTTTTCAACTTATACTGATAATTTGTTTAATTTTATTCATATTTTTTACTATTAATCAGGCAATTTTCTTTCTCTAAATATTCAAAAAAGTTATTGTAAAACTACGTTTATTGTAGTAAAATAAATATGTTGAGATACTAAGGAGGATAATAAATGCTTATATATTCCCATAAAAAAATGTCTGAATTCATTTATTCAAATATACAAGAAAACACATCTTTTTCTTTAAATAAATTTATGTTTACGTTAGGAAATATGAGTCCAGACATGCCGCTTTACCATAGACATCTTAAGCACTACAAATATCAGAATTTTGAAGCTATACTTCAGATGATAGAAGAACTTTCTTCTATTAATCCATCTGAGAGCATTGCAAATTTAAATTTTTATTCTTATAGACTTGGCGTTATAACTCACTATGTATGTGATTATTTCTGCCTGCCTCATCACGACAGAGATGCATATCATGATAGACTTAAGGATCACCTTATCTATGAAAAAAATATGCATAAAGATGTGAAAAATTACAGCAATGAAAATACAATTTATGAAGATTTGGTAGATTTTAATGAATTTAATCTTAAATATGTTGTGGATACATTTATGTCTAACTATATTGCTGATGAAACTTCAAGCGAGAATGATATAAAATATGCTATATCTGCATCATCTCTAGTTTGTTCAATCCTGCTGATTCACTCATTGAGCGTAAGTTCCGAATCAGTTGTATATGCTTAAATTGCTAAACAAATTACTAAAGGCCTATTGTGAAACTCACAATAAGCCTTTTTTGTTTTTATATTATTATTTATTCTTATCCCTTATTTAAAATACAAAACATTGCTTAGATTTCTTCCTGGAGTAGTAAGGAATGTTCCATTTGAATAAAGTCCACTTGATGCTCCACCATCAAGATTCATCGCATCTACGCAGCCTAAACTTAACATTATCCCTCCAAGTTCACTTACTCTTGCTGATGTAGTTATTATTACTACATTTCCATCAGCTTTCACTCCTATTGCTGATCTAGCGCCTCCATTTGTAAGTATCTTCGATTCTGTAAAACCTTCATTTTTGTAATTTTCAAGATTTGTGATTTTTTGAGAATTGCTAAGCACCATAGGCCCAGCTCCTACAGCCGTCATTATATCATTATCTTCAAAGCCTTCAACTTGATAATCCCAGCTCACCTGTTTTCCAACTTCACATGCTGATGCAAATCTTAAAAGCGCATCACTATTGCTACTTACATTTATAGCAAATCCTCCTGCTGGAATTCCAACATCTTCTCCAGAAACCTTTTTTACAACCGTATCATTGGCATCGACTGCTATATTTATACCATTTTTTATGCCCAGTTTACTTCCCCAGCTATCAGTGAATAAATATATCCCTTTAGCGCCTACCTTCCTATTTATACCATAGGCTCCTACTGTATGATTAGTTTCATGAGCTGTAAGATTTATACTAGTTTTCACCATTCGTGCTATCTGAGCTTTTCCAGATTTACTTATAGCAAAAGTGGTTCCATTATCATATTTGTGTATAAGTTTCCCTTTGCTTATTAAATTTCCATTTGGCGACTGAGGTTCTGGCGATTGTGCATAAGCATTAAAAAAAGTTCCATTTACAGCTACTCTTGCAGAATTATTTTTTACAAGTTGCGACATAGTTTGAACTGATCCAACTTTATTTTGGCCAAGCGCAATATATCCATTTACCTTATTTAAATTCACTTCAACTACATTTACATTTCTCCCCGAAACGTTTCTAGAATAACGTTTTACAGATGAACTTTCCTCCGCATTAACTAAAGTCAAAGACAGTGCCATTACCATCCCCACAGTAATACAAAACATTTTCTTTAAATTCTTTTTCATTTCTTCCCCCATAATTTTTTTGTTTGTTAGTTTGTTAGTTTGTTAGTTTGTTTGTTTATATATTAATCTTATAATAAATATATATTTTTTTCAATGTTAAAAGCTCAAAAGTATATATAATTTTTTAATTTAGGGTATAAACAAATAATCTAAGTTAATTTTTATTAGGAGGTGTTTTCGTGCAAAAAAAATTAATGACTGGAAATCAAGCTATAGCAAGAGGATTTTACGAAGCTGGTGGCGAAATTGCCGCAAGCTATCCCGGTTCTCCTACAGTTGAACTTCTTGAAAATATTTCTCAGTATAAAGAAATCTATAGTGAGTTTTCAGTAAATGAAAAAGTGGCTGTAGAAGTAGCTATCGGTGCTTCTATGAATGGCTCTAGATCTATGGCTTCTATGAAACATGTAGGGGTTAACATAGCTATGGACCCACTTATGACATTTGTACAAACCAAAATAAACGGAGGATTTTTACTTGTAACTGGTGATGACCCTGGAATGGCCAGTTCTCAAAACGAACAGGATAATCGTATTTTAGGAAAATTTGCAAACATGGCCATATTTGATCCTTCCGATAGCCAAGAGGCAAAAGATTTTACAAAACTTGCCCTCGAAATAAGTGAAACTCATAATTTAGCTTGTATGATGAGAATTACGAGCAGATTATGTCATAGTCGCAGTCTAGTATCCATAGAGGAGAGAGAGCTCCATCCATCATCTGGTTTTTCTGGAAACGTATCAGAACACGCTATGATTCCGCCATATACCTTTCCGGCTCAGTACAAAATGAAAGCTTCTCTAAACTCGCTTGAAGACAGTCTTGATAAGTACAAAATAAATCATTTTGAAGAAAGCAAGGATTCAGATATTCTTATAGTAACCTCTGGAATAGCCTATCAAAACCTTAAAGAGCTAGATTTGAATGTCAACATACTTAAACTTGGTATAGTAAATCCACTCCCTATCAAAAAACTAAAACAGCTTTCTGAAAAATATAAAATAATTGTTATTGAAGAAATGACTGACTTTATAGAAAAAGAACTTAAATCCAACAAAATAGACTGTATCGGAAAAGATTTATTTAGCTTCACCGGAGAACTTTTCTCAGAAGATATAGCCCAAAGTTTAGCTTCAATAGGAATATCAAATGATAAAGTGAGATTAGTATCAAAATCTTCAGAGCCTGAAAACAGTGTGCCTCGTGGTCCATTATTTTGCAGTGGCTGTCCTCACCGCCCTGTATTTGACATCTTAAAGAAAAATAAAAGCCTTGTACTTGGAGATATTGGATGTTATTCCATGGCAATTTATCAACCATTTGAAGTTGCAAAAACTGTAATAAGTATGGGCGCCTGTCTTGGAATGATAAAGGGCATGCGAAAGTCTATGAATATTTCTGAAAAAGACACTCCACTTGTTGCCGTTATAGGTGATGGTACATTTTTCCATTCAGGTATGACTGGCTTTGCAAATTTAAAATATCAGCTAGATAAAAATGACAATATAACCTTAATAATTTTAGATAATTCCACTACGGCTATGACAGGTGGCCAAGACAATATGGGCTTTATAGATACCCTTAACAATGATATTAACATTTCAATTGAAAAGGTACTTAAAGCTTTTGGATATGATCCTATAACCGTAGATCAGTTCGAATATAAAAGAGCTAAACAACTTATAGACGAAGAGATCAAAAAACCTCAATTATCTATAATAATAACAACTAGACCTTGTGCTTTAAAATTTAAAATAAAAGACCCATACTACTATGTAGACCCTGATGTATGTATAAATTGCAGATCTTGCTTAAGAACAAACTGTCCTCCTATAAGAATGAAAGCTTATCCAGAAATAGAAAACTTAAAATCATATATAGACCCTCAAATGTGCGTAGGATGCAGTGTTTGTTCTCAAGTTTGTCCTGTTGGTGCCATAAAATGTTCTTCTAATAAATAATGGAGGTAAATATGAATGATATAAGTATATTTATAGGTGGCGTAGGAGGTCAAGGCCTGGTACTGATGACTAAAATACTAGCTGAGGCAGTTGCATCTTTAGGCTTTGATGTTAAAACCAATGATGTCGTAGGCCTATCTCAAAGAGGTGGGAAAATTTGGGGAACTGTGAAGTTCGGAGGAAAAATACATTCACCTAATATTCTTCCTTCAGGTGCTGATTATCTAATAGGCCTTGAACCACTTGAAGCTTATAGATGGATAAATAATTTAAAACCTGATGGTATATGTATAATGAATACAGCTAAAATATATCCATCCATGGTCGCTTTAGAAAAATTTGAATATCCATCCAATATAGAACAAGAATTATCCGAAAAATTTACGCTCATGTCATTAGATGCAACGGCTCAGGCTGTTTCTCTAGGAAATTCTAAAATTTCTAATGCCGTGATTCTTGGACTTCTCTGCCAATCATTAGACAAAAAATATGGTGAATTAATAAAACCCGCTCGCTTTTATGATGCGTTAAAACTATCATTAGAAGAAAATGCTCCTGAAAAAGCACTTGAGCTAAATAGAGAAGCATTTGATTATGGTTATAATTACAAATAGTCAAGCATATGGAGAGCAAAAGCTCTCCATTGTTTTTATATATTATCTCCGATTCCTTATTAAGGGTGTAATTTCACAGCCTATTTTTAAATAATCTCGCTTTATAGTTATATGAAGTTTTTCAATGGGTATATAAATTGAATACAAGCTAAAATTGTCTTGAAAGGAGGGAATCAATATTAAAAAAACATTATATTATATTCAGCTTTACTTTATATTTTCTCTCTTTTGGGTTGCACTTTTTGAGAATATAACTACAACACTTCTAATTTCAGCACCTATTGTTTCTATAATAGTAGTTTTTATTTCTGAAAAAATTTTCATACAAGACAGTTACTATAATGTTTTTTATTTTAATATTGGAAAAATGCTCAAATACTTTTTTGTATTAGTTTTTGAAATATACAAATCTAGTATTATGTTGATTCCTAAAATATTTGAAGGTAGAGCTAAATCTCGTTTAGTTTCAATAAAAACAAACTTAAAAAAGCCAGAACATATAGCTATTTTAGCAAATTCAATAACCCTTACTCCAGGAACTATTACTGTAGATGTGTCCGAAAATGAACTTTTAGTACTTTGGTTTAATCCCCAAAGCACCGAGAGTGAAGAGTCTGGCGATATGATAAAAGGAAGTCTTGAAGCTATACTTAAGGAGGATACTAAATGAACTTCGTTTTAATAACACTATCTCTACTATCTTTTTTCAGCGCTCTACGAATTATACTTGGTCCCTCAATATGGGATAGATTACTTGGGCTTAATCTGATAACCTCAAAAACCATTATGATAATAATTATAATAGCTATGCTTCGTAAGCAGAATTTCCTTTTAGATATTGCCCTTACGTTTGCCCTTTTAAGTTTTATTGGAATAATTTTTATATCAGTATATATTCAAAGGAAAAGTCGCTATTAGGTTTTTATTTTAATAAGTTTTTATTTTAATAGATTTTAGATTTGGAGATTATTATGTATATGGAATATATAGGAAATTTTCTAATTGGACTTAGTATGATATTTATAGTAATAGGAGTTTTTGGAACATATAGATTTAAAAACTTCTACCAGAGAGCGCTTATATCTGCCAATATAGATACAGTGGGGTATCTTACCCTCATGTTTGGCATGATTATAAAGAATGGATTTTCATTTTTCTCTCTAAAAGTGCTCTTCATTCTTCTAATCACTTTGATTATAAATCCCTTAGTTTCTCACGCTATAGTTCGTTCTGCGTACATAAGCGGTTACAAAATAGGAAAGGATTAATATGGTAGAAATAGCACTGCTCTTACTAATTGTATTTTCAATCGGAGCTATTCAAACACACCACATGAGACATTCAGTTATATATCTTGGGATATTTTCGCTATGCATCTCATTTGTATATCTAGTATATAATGCGCCTGATGTTGCACTTGCAGAAGCTATAATTGGAAGTACTATATCAACGATACTTTACCTTGTAGCTCTTCAAAAATATAAAATATTTACTATCTATTTTAGGATTAGAAACCTAAAAGACTGTGACAATTCTAAAGATTGTAGTTTTGATTCTTCTCTAATGAAGCTTCTGAGTAAGTTTTGTAGCAAGCAAGAACTTGAATCACAGTTTATTTTTTCAAACCTTTCATTAGACGAAATCGTTGAGCACCATCAATATGCACTTATAATAGAAAACCCCGCAGAAACATATGCCCTTACAGTATATGCGCATAGTGAAAACTTTAAATTAGAAGCCCTTGAAACATTTCTAAATGAGGAATACCAAAAACCATATGTTTTGAAAAAGATTCAGGAGGATATAGTAGAATGAGGCGAATTTTAATAGGTGTTTTTATAATTATTATAATAGCTTATGTAATATCACTCTCAGATATTAGTTATACAAAACCTTCATTTGAGGTTTCAAAGTACTATATTGAAAATGCATTTTCAGACTATCAAAGTCCAAACGTAGTTACTTCGATCTACCTTATATATAGATATTACGATACCTTGTTTGAAGCTCTTATGCTTATGTTCAGTCTAATAGGCGTAATTTATATGTCCGTACATGAAGAGGAGCACGAAGATGATAAGCGATGATTCAAAATTAATTTCAAAAACCCTAGTAATAATAATCCCTTTTTTTATATTAACTGGAATCTATATAATTTTAAATGGACACATTTCTCCTGGTGGTGGATTTCAAGGAGGAGCCGTGCTTGCCTCTGTTTTTATGTGCAAATATTTGATATCCCCACTAAAAGATATCTCGCTTGATATATTCCATTCTTTAGAAAAAGTGATACTGCTTTTTATAATTCTTGTTTCCATGTCGTTTTTAACATGGGGCTTTAATTCTTTAAATCTAATTTCAAATGAAGAATATCTTCTTACCATGAATATTTTAATTGGAACTAAAGTAACTTGCGGCATGACTATAATATTTTACAGATTTGTATTTTATGAGGATAGATAATATGACAAATATAATAACTGGCGAAAACGTAGGCATAATTCTATTTTTTATAGGTATGTATGGCCTCTGCGCTCGAAGAAATATAATAAAAACCATAATAAGCCTTGCAATAATGCAAGCTGCCCTAATACTTTTTTTCATAAGTATAAATGCTGACAAAAGTGGGCTTGCTCCTATTGGAAAATCTTTTTCAGATATATCAAAGGTAGCAGATCCGCTTCCTCAAGCCCTTATGATTACTGCTGTAGTTATTGGAGTATCTGTAACTGCAACAAGTCTTACTATGTTTGTATCCCTATATCATAAATACAACTCTACAAACTGGAACCGAGTGAAAAAGAAAAGAAGTGAGAGTGACCTATGACAAATATGCTTTTATTCATTATATTGCCAATACTTTACAGCCTTTCATCCTACATACTAAAAAAATTACTGCCTAAATATACTGTAGTTTTGATTCCTGTATATTTATTTTCAATGTCAATTTTTTATATAACCACCATAGGATACAGTGAAATTTTCTTTTATTTAACAGATATACCTCTTCCCTACTCAATGGCCTTAAGAGTTGATAGACTTAGTAGTATAATGCTTTTGCTAAATAACTTCTTATTTATGTGTATGTTCATCTTTAGTCTTAAAAAAGAATATTTTAACCACACCTTTATATTTTTATTTCTGAGTCTTGAAGGCCTTATAAACGGTGTATTTCTATCCACCGACTTATTTAATATATATGTACTTATAGAAGTGTCCACTATAGCTGTAAGTATTCTTATTATGTTTAAAAAAGACAGCCAGTCGATGTATGATGGACTAATATACCTTATCGTAAACATGGTAGCTATGGCGTTTTTTTTATTTGGAGTAGGCTATTTATATAAATACTTTGGGGTCCTTGATTTAATAAGTCTAAAAACCAAAATAGATGTCTTGGATAATCCTAAAATACTATTTCTACCATTTGCCTTTTTATTTAATGGAGTTGGACTAAAAGCCGCCGTAATGCCTCTTTATAGCTGGCTTCCTAAAGCCCACGGAACCGCAAGTGCGCCATCGGTAGTTTCCTCCATTCTTTCCGGCATATTTGTAAAAATAGGAGTATATTTAATTATAAGAATGCAGTGGCTATTTCAATCTGCAATAGATATAAATTCCATACTGCTGTTTTTAGGCTTTTTTACCGCTACAGCAGGTTTTCTTTTTGCAATGAGCCAAATAGATATAAAAGCTATTTTAGCATATCATACCATATCTCAGGTTGGCCTTATAATAGTTGGCCTTAGCGGTCCTTATAAGTATAATTATGCTGGCGGATATTATCATATAATGGCCCACGGGATTTTTAAGGCTCTTCTTTTCTTAATAGCAGGCATCCTTATTCATCACTATAAAACAAGAGACGTCTCTAAAATGCATAATCTATGGGATAGCAATAAAATGCTATCCATAGTGCTTATTTTCGCCGTTTTAAGCATAACTGGAGCTCCATTTTTTAGCGGTTCATACTCTAAGTACTTCATATCAAAAGGATATGAATCAAATCTCGCAGAAACTATGTTTTGGATAATAAATCTTGGTACTATGATGTCCTTTTTAAAATTCTTTAAATTAATAATGCATAAACCTGGATTTAAATGCGAAAAATTGAAGCTTCATTTAAATGAACGATTTGTATTATGCATTATGGCATCAGCCTGTCTTTTCCTTGGAATCGGAGGAGACTTATTTTCAAGCATGGCTTTGAATTTAGAAATGCATTTTGATGTTAAATCACAGCTTTTAAAACTTCCTATGTTTTTCCTTAGCTATTTAATAGGAATATTTATATACGAGAGATTTCTAAAAGGCAGCCTCCTCATAAAAAAAATACGTGCTTTTGACCTTTCATTTAACAGCATCAATATCGCTATAGTTATATTTTTCTTTTTAACATTAACCTATCTAAATGTTAGTTTTTAGACATTAAAAAAGAATCCTTGCGGATTCTTTAATTATTTGTGTGTGTTTAAATAAGAACTTTTTTTACCATCTCATTAATTCTTTTGCCATCTACTTTACCTTTTGCGACAGCCATAACTTTACCCATTATCTTGCCCATGTCTTTAATAGACTGAGCATTAACTTCAGTAATTGCGTCTCTAACTACAGCTTCCAATTCTTCGTCTGTAAGCTGCTGTGGAAGATATGAAGCGAGGATCTCAATTTCTGCGTTTGTTTGAGTTATTAAGTCTTCTCTTTCAGCTTTCTCAAATTCCACTAATGCATCTTTTCGTTGCTTTAGCTGTTTTGCAATAAGCTCGATAACATCATCGTCTGTTAATTCGACTCTATCATCTACTTCCTTCTGTTTAACAGAAGCTCTAACCATTGTGATAACGGATTTTTTTAAAGTTTCTTTGTTTCTCATTGAAACTTTCATGTCTTCCATTAATCTATCTTTTAGAGTCATGCTTTTCACCTTCTATCAACTATCTTTTTTTCTTTCTCGCCGCTTCAGCTTTTTTCTTTCTCTTTACACTTGGTTTATCGTAGTGCTCTCTTTTTCTAACCTCTGCCATTACACCTGAAAGTGCACATTGTCTTTTAAATCTTCTTAGAGCGCTATCTAAAGATTCATTCTCTTTAACTCTTACTTCTGTTGCCATCTTTATCCCTCCCCTCACTACTAACACTTTTTTACTTATTAGATGCAGTACTGTTAATGGGTAAAACTTTACTATGATATTATACACTCTTTTCAGCTTTTTTACAAGTGTTTTTTAGCCTGGTGGCCATGTTAGTTGTCTTTTGCCTAATATATGGAAGTGTAAATGGTCTACAGTCTGACCTCCAAGCTCTTTGCAGTTTGTTACAACTCTAAAGCCTTCTTCGTCCATTCCTTCTTGCTTTGCTATTATCTGTACAGCACTTATCATATGATTTATTACAGAATCCTGAGCGGGAATTTCCAGTATGTTGCTAAAGTGTTTTTTCGGAACTAATACTACATGTACAGGTGCTTTTGGATCTATATCTCTAAATGCAAGTACATGTTCATCTTCGTAAACTTTTGTAGATGGAATCTCGCCATTTACGATTTTACAAAATAAACAATCCATATCTTTCCTCCTGCTATTTTTTATGTTTCTGCTTATATTATATGACTAGACTATATATTTATCAAGTTCTTTCTTTGAGCTAAAACAAAATGTTCTGATATATCTGTTATTTCTACTGCCACAATATCATTGATAATGCCTGATTCAGCCTTTATTCCTACTTTTATATAATTTTGAGTATGACCTACTGCAAATCCATTTTCAATAGTCTCTACAAGAACGCCTACTGTTTTTCCTATATGCTTTTGTTCAAAATTGCGCTTATTAACTTTATTTAGTTCTAAAAGTATATCACTTCTTCTATTTTTTTCAGCAGGATCTACCTGATCCTTCATCTGAGCTGCTTTTGTGCCTTCTCTTGGAGAGTATTTAAATACATGAGTCTCATAAAGCTCTATTTCCTTTAAAAACTCATATGTTTGGTTAAATTCTTCATCCGTTTCCTCAGG
>JBOFWC010000224.1:0-2200 GCA_051653405.1 Proteocatella sp.
AAATAGATGAATCAGGAGAACCCTATGTAACAGGAAGTACCTTAGTAGCCATCAATGAAGGTATACAAGATTTAATAGTAATATTCAGAGTGAATTATCCAAATGGATTTCCTGGTAATAAACCTACACAAGAAGTTACATCTGGAGATAATGAAATATTTGTACAAGCAACAGCAGGCGAAGTGCCTGGACCGCCTGAAGTAGGAACTGCATGCGGAGATATGTCAAATATAGAAGATACAAATGACATAGTAGTGAGCGGTGAATGGAGAAATTTCAATGAAATCACATCAGGAAAAGTATTGAAGTGGCAAGCCAGAACCTATTGCAGTAGTAGATGTCCATCACAATTAACTATAAATCTTTGGCATAGAAGTTCTGATAATATAAACATAGGTGGTAAAGAGTCACGTGTATAATATCCTTTATGTTCATGGCATTGTCATAGATACAAAAAAGGAAAATGCCGTTTAGAAGATTATAGAGTAACAGAGAATGAAAGAGCATTTGTACAGTTCGTCGGACAAATAACTAAACACGAAGTCATATGCGGATAATACTAGATTCCTAGGATGTAGATATTTTGCTAAAAAATTTTCTTTTCTTTAATATAAGGAGAGGCGCAAGCGCTAGTGTCGTTATTTATAGTATAGTATAAACAGTAAACTAAAACTGTAAAAGTCTTGATATAAAAATAAATAAGGAAAAGCAAAGACCTTAAGAGAAATAAACTTCTTTTTGTCTTTGCTTTTTTTAAATTTAAGTCAAGGACTCGCTATTTTATGATTAATTAGGGTAGCGACATATTGTAGAGTTGATTAAATTGTATTTGGAATAGATGGGCATTAAAATAGTCAATTGGAAAGATCAATGGGACAATATATATATATGCTTAAGAATGAGAAGTACAAGTGAGATGCATTACTTCAAAAAACTTATACTGAGGATTTTATGGTGGGCAAAAAATTTAAAAATACTGGGCAGAGAACACCGTATTTTGTAAGTGAAAGTCATGCTTGCAATTGTCACTACATAAGTCTTTGATAGAGTTCAAAAAAATGGTGAAACGTTCAAGACTGGATTAAGGAAAAACTTGCAGATACAGTCGGTGGTGGAACATACGATGAAAATATTATTAGAGATAGGCTTGCTTAGATTAGCGTTTTTCAAAAATATATTGTAGTTAGTGGAAAAGATAATGAGGAGTGGGCAAAAGAATAAGAGCGACTAACACAGGCGGTGTTTTGGATGGTGTAGAGTATAATGAAATTTGATAAACTTCACATAGGAAATATATAATAGTGCGCATAAGTGAAGTAATAAAATATACACTTGTGAACTTGTATACATCCCAAAAGTGTAGTATTATTAGTACTATAATTGTGGAGGTGTGCCTTGAATACTTTAGAGCGTATAAAAGAATTAATTGATGAGCGTGGTTGGAGCATGTATAAGCTTTCGAAAGCTTCTGGGGTTTCTCAATCCACCTTGTCAAATATGTTTAATCGAAATAATGATCCAAGTATTAGCACACTTGAAGAAATCTGCCGTGGGCTTGGTATTACGCTGTCACAGTTTTTTGCTAATGATGATGAATTATTTTCGCTTGATAAAGAGCAAAAAGAAATGCTTGAAAAATGGTCAACTCTTTCTGCTGACCAGAAAAGTGCATTGTTAAAATTATTGAAATAAGCATGGGGTGATGAAATGAGTATTAATAAAAAATGTCAAGTGTTCACTCCATTTGAATATGTTGAGAAGCTTTTGGATTATGTCGGCTATAAGAATGAACTATACAATAAAAAAGTAGCTGAAAATTCATGTGGCGATGGAAACGTATTGGTTGAAATTGTAAAAAGATATATAATGGATTGTAATAAGACTGGATTGACAACGCAAGAGATAAAATTAGGGTTGGAAAGAGATATTTATGCAGCAGAAATTGACCAAACACATATTGATAATTGTGTAGGAAAATTAGTTGCAATCGCAAGTGAATATAGCATTACAGACGTAAAGTGGAATATTTTTAACGGAGATTTTTTGAAACTTAATCTAAGCGATGAGTTTGATTATGTGATTGGCAATCCGCCATATATTACGTATAAAGAGATTTCTAGTGAAAACAGAATTTTCTTAAGAGAAGCTTATGAAACTTGCTATTACGGTAAGTTTGATTATTGTTACGCATTTATCGAAG
>JBOFWC010000225.1:0-2217 GCA_051653405.1 Proteocatella sp.
CCAATAAATACTCTCATCTCAAAACTCTCCCTTCATATTATTATTAGAAATTAAATATTTTTGATAAAATAGTTCCTAGCATATAATATGTAAATTTTGAGCTAAAAAGTGGGGTAGTTTTTTAAAATATTTTTAAAAAGTTTTTATAAAACAATTGTATATGAAGTTTATACTATACAAACGATACCAAACATTCACCATTGCCTATAATTTTATAATCTTTTTCTACAGTTAAAAGAACAGTATCTCCTTTTCTTAAAATAATATCATCTACAATAATCTCACCATCTATACACATAAATATTTCAAAAGAATTATTTTCAAGCTTATATTCAATAGCTACGTCTGTATTAAAAGTTATTTTATTTAACGAGAAGTATTTACCATTCGCATATTTTATTAATGAATATCCATTATAGTTTTCTTGTAAATACTTTTTTTCAGAATTAACATTAAACTCATAATTTATTACATCTAAAGATTTTTCAATGTGAAGTTCTCTTTTATTTCCAAATTTATCTTTTCTATCATAATCATAAACCCTATAAGTCACATCCGAGCTTTGTTGTACTTCGGCAACTCTTATTCCTTTCCCTGTAGCATGTACTGTTCCTGCTGGGATAAAAAATATATCACCTTTTTTTACATCTACAAAGTTTAGTTTATTCATTACATTCCCAGTTTTAATTGCCTCTGTCAGCTCATTTTTTGTACAATTTTCAGCCAGTCCATAAACAAGTTTTGAATTTGGCTCTGCATCAATTACATACCATATTTCTTCTTTTCCAAAAGAATTTTCATATTTTAAAGCATATTCATTATTGGGATGGACTTGAACCGACAAATCTTCTTTAGCATCTAAATATTTCACTAATAATGGAAATTCTTTATACTTATCACATTTTACCCCAAAATATGAGGTTCCTAATTCTAAAAAAAGTTCTGAAAGTTTTTGTCCTTTATATATTCCATTACTTACAATTGACTCGCCCTCACTATGTGCTGACACTTCCCAGCTTTCACCAATGTTTCCTTCTGGCAAATCTATTTTATTTAGCTTATGCTTTAAATTTTGTCCTCCCCATATACGTTCTTTATATATAGGTTCAAATTTTAAAATCATAACTGCCTTCCTTTCATTTTTTCTGACACATAATTTTCTATTTCCATTTTAAATCTATCCACAGAGAATTTCTCTGACCACTCTTTTATTTCCTGTTTGGTGTATAATACTCCATTTTTTTCAAACTTTGAAACAGCTTCACATAAAGACTCTGTATTTTGCTCGTCAAAAAATAACCCTGTTTTTCCATCCAATACCGTATCTAATGCACCGCCTCTTCCATATGCAATAACTGGTCTTCCTGAGGACTGTGCTTCTACTGGAGTTATCCCAAAATCCTCTTCTCCTGGAAATATAAACGCTTTACATTTTGAATAATAATCCATTATTTCTTCATCCGAAAGTCTTCCTAATATCTTCACATTAGATTTAGCTATTTTTTGAAGTTTTTCCTTTTCAGAACCCGAACCTATAACTACAAGAGGTAGTCCCAGCTTATTAAATGCTTCTACTGCTATATCTATCCTTTTATATGGAACTAACCTTGAAACTACTAAATAATAATCTTCATCCATATCACTTATATTGTATACATGAGTATTTACTGGAGGAAATATAACCTTTGAATCTCTTCTATAATATTTCTTTATTCTTCCCGCTATATAATTTGAATTTGCTATGAAATAATCCACTCTATCCGATGCCAATCTATCCCACATTCTTAATTTGTGTATAAATTTAGATATAATAGCTTTTTTTAGCTTATTCATATCCTTTACATATTCATAATAAAACTCCCATAAATATCTAGTCGGAGTATGACAGTAGCAAATATGGATTGCATCAGACCTTGTTATTACGCCTTTTGCACATGCTGACGATGAACTTATTACTAAATCATATTCTATTAGGTTTAACTCTTCATATGCTCTAGGCATTAATGGAAGATAATTTTGGTATTTTTTCTTTGCAAATGGCATTTTCTGTATAAATGTAGTCCTTATATCATATGATTTAAAACGCTCTGGCATATTTTCTTCATCATAAACCAAACAATATATCGGGGCTTCTGGAAACATTTCATGAAATATCTCCGTCACTCGCTCCGAACCTCCATATACACTTAGCCATTCATGTACTATTGCAACTTTCAT
>JBOFWC010000226.1:0-3522 GCA_051653405.1 Proteocatella sp.
TTAATGTATCTGCCGTTAATTCATATTTTTTGCTTACCTCTGCGATTGTCATACTAGCTCACCACCTTTTCTATATGGTATTGCCCATTTTATAGGCCTCTTCTAAAGCTTTGCTCTTTAAAATATCTCCCTTATTCCATGCTCCTGTTCCACAAATAATTCCTTTTTCTTTAGAACCCGCTATACAAGATAGATATCCTCTGAATTCTTCAATTGTTCTGTCCATAGAATGTTTATTATCATTTGCGGCTGCCATTATAAAGTAGAATTCTTTGTCTTTTAGCAATGTGTAAAAAGAGCAGTTTCTATCAATAAACGTTTTTAGCTGTCCTGCCATAGTGTAGAAATAAATTGGGGTTGCCATCACTATAACATCCGCTGCTATCATTTTTTGCATAATATCTTTCATATCATCATCCTGTGAACAGCTCCCTACTTTACTAAAACAACTTCCACAGCCAGTACAATAGTTTATATTTTTATCTCCCTTCAAAGTTTTCTGCCACAGTTACTAACAGCTCACGAATTTTCAAGTGCTGAGGACAGACCTTTTCGCATTTTCCGCATTTTATACATGAACTAGCTTTTCCATTTTGTACTGTATATACATTATTATAATAATAGTCAGCATTCCAATCATGAAAAACATTTTTTGCATTTAGGCAGGCAAATACATCAGGAATAGCAATATTCATAGGGCAATCGTCTATACAATATCTGCAAGCTGTACAGGGAATTAGGTCCTGTGATTTAAAAACTTCACAAACTTTATTTACTGCTTCCAATTCGTTTTCAGACAATGGTTTAAACTCTTTCATGTAACTGATATTGTCCTCTAGCTGCTCCATATCACTCATTCCTGAAAGTACCATTATAACTCCCTCAAATCCTGCTGAAAAACGAATTGCATAGCTAGCTGCACTTCCCCCATGAAGTGATTCCAATATGACTTTTGCACTTTCTGGAAGATTTACAAGATTACCACCCTTTGCTGGTTCCATAACAATAACTGATTTTCCATATTTACGACAAACTTCATAGCATTTTCTACCTTCAACTGCAGGATCTTCATAATCTACATAGTTGAACTGAATCTGAACAACTTCGATCTGAGGATATTCAACCAAAATTTCTTCTAAAACAGATGCTTTATCATGAAATGAGATTCCAAAATGTCTTATCTTGCCTTCTTCTTTCAGTTCTAATGCAGTTTCATATGCCTCACATTTTTTAAATTTTGCAAAAATATCTTTACTTTGTGCATGCATCAGATAGATATCAAAATAATCCACACCACAAGCTTCTAGCTGGCTCTCAAATAGTGGTCGAATCTGCTCCTTACTCTCAAAAAAACTAGTAGTCAGTTTATTCGTCAAGATATATTCTTCTCTAGGGTAACGCTTTGCTAGGCAGTCCCTAATCGCAGTTTCACTTTTACCGCCAATGTATCCATGCGCTGTATCAAAATAATTAAATCCATTCTTAATATAAGTATCAACCATAGCTGAAAACTCTATATAATCTACTTCATTATCTTTCATTGGCAATCTCATGCATCCGAATCCAAAGTTTGTTTTTATATTTTCCATATATACCTCCCTGTAATGTTTAATCTTATTCTTTTATAATACCCCTTGGAGTTAACTCCAAGGCAAGAGTTTTTTTAATTTTTATGTTAAAAATATATATTATAAATGTTATTTGTATGTGAAAAATGATATAATATTGTTCTTAAATGCAAATAATCCCCAATTTCGGGGATTTTTTTGACAAATTATTTATTGCATTTTTACATTTTGTATTTTTTGACATTTTATCAACTGACAGAAAGGTATTTATGGATTACAAAGGACATCTGAAATCAGGAACGATTTTGGGACTTATTTTGATTGATACGATTAGCAATCAAAACCTCTCAAATTTAAACAATATGAGCGCCGCTTCTTTTTCTGGAATGGGACTTGGGCTTATTGTCGGCAGTGGACTTCCTGACATTGATCATCACAAAAGCTATGTTGCCAAAAAACTAAGTTTTGTAGGCACAATAATTAGTAAATTTTTCTCTCACCGTGGATTTACTCACTCTATTCCGTTTTTAATTATGCTGTATTTGACGCTTTCATTTTCAAAGCCTTATATAAATCCTGAATATGCGTCTTTTTTTGAATATTTTTCTTTTGCTCTGATATTTTCAACATTTATCCACACTTTAATGGATATGTTTGTGGGTAACGGGGTAAATTTATTTGCGCCTTTTTTCAAGAAGCGTTTTTACTTCTTCAAAATAAAATCAGGGTCAAAATCAGAGCGTGGCTTTCACAGTTTTTTAACGTTTTGCTTTATAGTATATCTATTGTTTCGTGCTAATTTGCTAGATGAGATTCTCATGCTTTTAAATATTTCTTAAAAGGATGTCCAACCTCCATCTGTTTGTACAGTTGCTCCTGTCATGTGAGATGCATCTTCTGAAGCTAAGAATAATATCGATGCTGCTTGTTCTTCAGCTGTTGCATTTCGTTTTTGTATAGTCTGTGTTTTTTGCCCTGCCATAGACATTGCTTTTGAAGAATCTAATCCATTTTTCATAGCTTCTTCCATTTTCAGCTTCACAAATGTCATAGCTTCTTCAACCATTGGTGTGTCTGTCCCTGCTGGATTTACTGAATTTACTCTTATTCCAAATTTTGCATAATCAAGTGCCATATTCTTAGTCAATCCATTTACTGCATGTTTGGATGCCACATATGCTGCGTTGCCTGGAAGACCTGTCATTCCTGCAATTGATGCATTATTAACTATTACTCCACCGTTGCCTTGCTCCATAAATTGTCTTATCTCATATTTGCTTGAAAAATATACGCTATATAAATTGTTTAAGATAGTGTAATCCATCTGTTCTTTTGAAAGCTCATGTACTGGACTTGGGTTTCCCATTACTCCCGCATTATTTACGGCAATATCAAGTTTTCCATATTTTTTTACAGTTTCTTCTACCATAAGCTTGCAGTTTTCTTCTTTGGAAATATCTAAATTTATAAATATTGCATCTCCACCTAAGTCTTGTATTTCTTTGAGTATTGCTTCGCCTTCTTCTTCTTTTATATCTATCATCACAACTTTTGCACCTTCTCTTGCTGCTCTTTTTGCAGTTGCTTTTCCTATCCCTGTAGATGCTCCAGTTATAAGTATTACTTTTCCTTCAAATCTTCCTTCAAAATATCTCATATACTTCCTCCCTATAATTAAGTCAGTCTATAATTTTCTATCAAAATAGTATTACTGAATATAATATATCCAAAGTTAGGTATTTTAAAATTTTAATTGCGGAAATTTATTGGAAAATAGAAATAAATCCCGATTTTATTTTTTGACCAATGCTTAATATAATTGATTTTTTTACATTATTATCTGCAAATAAATCTCTTTTCATTATAAGTTTATCTTTTGCATATACTTCTAAAACTCCTACTTTATCACCTTTTTCTATAGGAAGCTCCAGCTTATTTAGCTTTATCTGCGTTG
>JBOFWC010000227.1:0-3716 GCA_051653405.1 Proteocatella sp.
TATTCATCTCAACAAGTGTAAGCAGTTTTGGAGGACTAGTTTCCTTGTCAGCATCAATGTATTCTGCATCTACAATTTCATTTAGTTCAAAATACGGAAGCAGTTTTTCTTTTGAATCAGGCTTTTCATATTTATAAAACCCCAGCTGCTTTATACTGTTTCCCTTAATCTCTGTCATATAATCCAGTGCTTTTATCTGGATTTTAGTTTCTTCCACAATAGTTTTTTCTTTACAGAAGTTAGCCAAAAAACGACTAAATATAACCGAATATACCTGTCTTTCAAATTCATTAAAGTTACGGCCATCCGTTCTCTTGACTGTAGGAAGCAGCGCACTATGACTTTCTACCTTACTATCATCAAATAGTGCTTTCGTATTCTTGAAAACTATATCATATGAGTCAGAATATATCTGAACAAGTTTCTTAACATCTTCAATTTCGCTGGTATGAAGATATTCTGTATTAGTTCTAGGATAAGTCACATATCCCTTCTCATAAAGACTCTGAACATGCTTTAGCGTATCCTCAAGAGTCATCTTATGATTTTTAACCATATGATTTTGAAGCGTTGTAAGCGAAAATAATTTTTTGGGCTTCTTCTCAACTGATTTAATTTGTTTGTCAGTCACTATAGAATCCGCTAAGTTTAAATTTTTTACTAATTCCTTTATCTTATCTCTATCTATAGGCGCTTTAAATTTACTATTTTTAACAGTGGCTTTTAGCTCCTGATCATCTTTTTTTATCAGTACCTCAAGTTCCACATAATTTTCAGGAACAAAGTTTTCAATCTCTTTTTTACGGTCATATACCTTTTTAACTATAGGAGTAAGTACCCTTCCAACTGGAAGCAAATCTCCCGCTTTTATACTCACATATCTTGTCAAATTTATTCCATATAGCCAGTCAAGATAAGTTCTTGCAAGTCCTTCGCTGTATAGATTCTTCGTTTCGACTATAGGTTTTAAACGGTTTAGTGAGTTTTGAATTTCCTCTTGATTTATCGATTTAAGCCACAATCTCTCAACTTCTTTTTGAAGCTTTAGTTCATGTAACGCCTTATAAATTATATTATTTATTATAACTTCCCCTTCTCTATCGGCGTCACCACAGTTTACTATATGTGTTACATCTTCTCGTTTAATTAGATTTTTAAGTACATTATACTGTTTTATGACCCCAGAGTCGTCTCTTAACTTAAACAAAAACGCTTGTGGCACGAACGGAAGCTCCTCTATTGTCCATTTAGTTTTTCCTCGTTTATAATAGTCGTCTATATCCTGAAGTACCATAAGATGACCAAAGGCAAAGCTTACAATATAGCTTTCATTTTCAAAATAACCATCATTTCGAGTCATCTTCCCTATTGCTTTTACTATTTCCATAGCAAGGCTTGGCTTTTCTGCAATTATAAGTTTTTTCATTTCTATCCTCGCTTTTCTTTTAGAACAACTTATATTATACTACAAAACCTTACCCAAAGTAAAAGCAGTACTTTTAAACTAAAAAGTACTGCCTAGATAAAGGAGTTCTCTTTTTTGAACTTAACTCTCTATATTCTAGCTTTCTTCTTTTTCTTATAATAATATATATCAGCTCAAACATTTTCATCTAGTTTTAAATTATAGCGTAAAGAATATAACTTTTATACTTTATAAATTTCGAAATTTTAAAATCAATATCGAATTAAATTCAAATAAATAGTATAATTGATATAGGAAAATTACGATACATATTTTGTTATTTAAATAAATATGTATCCTTATGCCAATAGGATTAAAACTTAATATATTTAATTAAAACTTATAATTTATAGTATAAAAGTTATGCTAAAATCTTTAAGAAACTCTTATTTGTATTAATTCATACTCTTAAAAAACATAAACTACTCAAATAAACCATATCGATATATGTTGAAATAATTTATCCAGTTTAATGAGAAATCAAAATAATGTTTTACAAAATAAACATCTTTACGATTGATACAAGTAAAAAATAACCCTATTTAATTGGTAGAGAACACATATGGAGTATCTATCTATTTATTGAAAGGAGTATATATGAAAATACTCATGCATTATACTACAAAATCCAACGTCTATAAATTTTTTTCAAAAAAGTCTATGCAGATTTTAAATGTAAATGAGCAAGTTGAAAAAATATCTGACTTTTATAAGAATTATAACAGAACTCAAAATCATATGTTTTTTATAGTGTGTTATTATGATTCGAAAATCAACGAAGTGAAATATACATCTTCTAATATTAAATTTAATGAAAGTGTTGATAAATACGAATCTATACCCGTTTCAGACGAAATACACAACGCTTTATGTGAAGGACTTGGACTAGAGGGGGCAAATACTTACGACAATGAAAATTTTTATAGAATTTTCACATTAGAAGAGTCAGAAAATGTACTTATAAATAAAAACTTAGAGTGTGATTTAAGTAAAATTAAAATGAAATTTTTTTCATGGGAAGAGCTAATGGCAGCAAATGATATACTTTTCAATGAAATTAGCGATATATTATTCAACCCTGAAAATGTGCTCAAAGTTGCTAGTCTATATCATCCAAATATCAAGTATACCGAGGTTCAAAAAAAGAAAAAATATTTTGATGCTTTAAAAATGATTGGTTTTATTTCTAATAAAAGTGTTGAAATTTTTAATGATACTGTGCTACAAGGAGACCTCGGAGAGTTTCTCATGCACATTTTACTTGGAAACTTTATTCAACAAATTTCAACCGAAAAATATATTTATCCTAAATTAGCTTTTAAAACATCACCTAATATGCCAGTATATGGAAATGATGGTACTATATATCTTAAAGATAAGAAAGAAATATATTATTTAGAATCTAAATTTTATAATAACTTAAATCAGGCAATAAATAAAGCTGTTGATTCACTAAATGCACATAATTCAATATCTAATGAGAGTTTTAATCATAGAATTGAAATGTTTAGAAATATAAAAACAGATCAACTTTATGAGATTATTGAAATAGATGAAAATGTAGAAGAGAACTTGGCAATTTTCATTATTTGTGATGACCATACAGATTATAATCAGATATCGTATATTGTTAGACAAAATAATAAACTAAAAAATTTAAAAGATAATTTTAATGTTATTTTATTTATCTTACCTATCCTTAATAAAAACGAATATTTAAAAAATTTCCAAGAGAGAAGCTCTAAAGTTTGGGAGGAATTAAATGAAAAATAAGTTTGATTTAAATATGGATAAATTAAGAAAAGATCTTCTTAAAAATATTTATGAAGGAAACCATGTAACCGATGCTGAACTTAATCTTACGGATTTAGCTATATATTCAAATAATAACTCTTTGTTTTCTAAATTAAGTAGAGCTTTAAATCTCTCTGAGCTTGATGAAAACATATGTCTAACTAATGAACAAGTAGAATGTTTGAGTATACTCGAAGATAACAACTTATTCCTTAGTGCTCCAACTAGCTTTGGAAAAACATATATTGCATTGGAATATATATCACGTAATACAAGTAGATTAAATAATATAATTTTTGTTGTGCCTACTATATCATTGATGAATGAGTTGCGTAAAAAATGTTATACTTTTTTTAACAAGGAATACATTTTAATTACATCTGATGCTGAGCTTGAACAGTACTATTATGAATCGAAGAAAATTATGATTGTTGTTCCAGAACGTATTAGTACAAAA
>JBOFWC010000228.1:0-1478 GCA_051653405.1 Proteocatella sp.
TGTATTTTTTCGGCAAGTTCTTCTTGGGTCAGTTCTCGCATTTTTCTATAGTATGCGATTTTGGCACCAATCTGCTTGTATATGATCGCCTTCCTGGCCTTCAATCCGTTCACCTCCTTGTGCCATGCTGTCATTCTATTTTCTTGCTCTCTTTAGTATGACATATTTATCCTTTTTTCATGGTGCCTAGCTATGACACATATGCGCCTAAATATGACACATTCTATAAGGTCAAGCGGCCCCTTTCGCTCTCTTTTGGCATTTCATACAAAGGGGTTTCCCAAATTTTCCTTCCGAGTAGGTTTTGACTTTGCCGGTGATGCTAAGCCCGCAATCGCTACAGGAACAGCCTTCCTTTTCCTCTGTTTTTGTTTTCTCTCCTGCGGGTTGTGTTTTTGCCCGCATGACGGCAATTTCATCCGTCTTACTATCGGCCTCGGGATCATCGCCCGTACTGATCGCAAGGCTGAGCATATACGCATACTTTATCGCAGCCGTTTGTGCCTTCATCACGGCCTTATCCCCGCCGTCTTGCCCGCTGCCAATGCCGGTAAGGGTCACGGTTTCTCCTGAGTCTTTGTCAATCAGCAAGATATCCATCTTTACCGTAGCTAGTCGCTCGATATTGCCCTTTAAATTTGTCACCTCTACTACATCCAATATCTCAGGTACAGCGATCGAACACAGGCCGTTTTCTACTAAGGCGGCATTCACCTTTTCAAGCACATCGGCACTGGTGGCATACTTATAGTGATGAAAGCTGTTTTCTCCATTTTTCAGGACATGGCTGCAGGCATCCATCACATTGAGTAGTTTCTTGGCTAAGTTTTTCATATGTTTTCCTCCTAGCTTACTTGTTTTGCTTTTTCAAAGCGAAGCTGCTGCCCATAGGGACAATTCTCTCCGGCATCACAGTAATCGAGACATTTTCGATCATGCCAGCGTTCTTTACTGGAACAGATTTTTGGCAGTGTTTTGGTCTGCATGGCAATATAGAGCTGGCTGGCTTTCTTTGCAAAGTAACGGATCAGCCATTGGTCGCTGATCTTTTTTATTGGGATAATATATACGGACTGGTCAATGCCACGTTCTGCGGCAATCCGCAAGTTGTTATCCCGGCACATGGCCTGAATGAACATTCGTTTTACGGTAAACCCTTCTTTTTCAAGGAGCATCCGGTAGTAGTTAAGCTGAATCGCCCAATCCAGGACATGTTTTACCCCATCGGCGCTTAGTTCATTCCTATATTTCATCTGGCCTTTTTTAAGGCCCGTTTTATAGGTTTCTCCCGTAGCTACTCTGGTTTTGTAAATACCCAGTGCTTTCATGAGCTTAAAGGAGCTGGTGACCTTCAAATCTCCCAGCACTCCTTCTTCTTCATCAAGGATTTTCCCGTATAAGTCGAATTTCCCGCTGGTAATCTGATCCTTTAGCCGGATTTCGCTTAAGATTTCCCCATCGGTACAGTTTTCATTGAT
>JBOFWC010000229.1:0-2105 GCA_051653405.1 Proteocatella sp.
AAAATCACTTTCCTAAATTTGCGATATAGTCATTTAAAGGTGCAATATTTTTTTCATATAACTTATCCCAAAGAATCTCTTTTTCCTTATCATCTAGCTCTGAAATTTTGGCTATTATTGATTTTGCTTTACTTTCAAAACGGATTAACAATTTCTATAAGACCTATTTTATTAATACCCTTTTTGGGATATAAAAAATGAACTAAATCTATATAGAAAGTGATATAATTAAATATACAGACAATTTGCAAAAAAATAAAATATAAGAGGGGAAATCAAATGAAAAAAAGAGCATTATTAACAGGGCTATTTCATGAGACAAATACATATGTACCATCGGGGTCAGAACATCAATTCTATAATTTTAAAGGAAATGAGTTAATTGAACTTTTCAGAGGAACGGATACTGTTTCAGGAGCTTATATAGATTTCTGTGAAAAACATAGTATAGAAATAGTACCTACAGGAAGCATGTATCTTGGGAATCCATGTGGTTTGATTGGAAATCAATTTTATAAAAAGATGAAAGCAGATATAATTGAAGGCGTAAAAAGTGCAGAGAATTTGGATATTATAATGCTATATTTTCATGGGGCAGCAGTAGTAGATGGTATAGATGATCCAGAAGCAGATTTAGTAAGAGATATAAGAGCAATTGTAGGAGATGATACTAAGATTGTAGCACTGGGATTAGATTTACATGGTAAGTGTAGTAAGGAACTTGACTCACTATGTGATTTGATTTCGTGTGTTCACAAATATCCCCATATAGATTTTAGAGAAAAAGTAGAAGCGGGGATGGCTATTTTGATGGATTGGCTCGAAGGAAGTATAGAACCCCAAAGACATGTAGAATATGTGCCACTTCTTTTTCCGCCATGCTCTACAATGATGGGAATTGGAGCTGAGATTTTAAATAAGATAAATTCTATGTATGAAGTTTCAGGCATACTAGATGTAAGTTATTTTCATGGTTTCCCATATGCAGATACTCGTTTTGCAGGGGGGTATGTTGTAGTAACGACAAATGGAGATGCTAAGAAGGCGAAAAAAGAAGCTAAAAGTCTTGCTAGTTGGATATGGGCTCAGCGAGAGATGTTAAATAGACCTAGTATGAGTGTTATTGAGGCTATAAATGAAGTTAGGTCTGTTTTATCAGACTCTGGAAGGGTTGTGGAAAATAATAAGATAGACTTAGAACGACTTGAAAATGATGCTACCTATAGAGCAGATATGATTGAGATTGCAAAAGAAACCAATTGGGGATTTGTGCCAGATATAGCATTTGGAAAACCGATAATAATACATGATACAGCAGATAATCCAGGTGGAGGAACTGCTGGAAGAAGTACTTATCTTTTAAGATCGCTTATGGAGGAAAATATAGATAGGACTTTATTTTTTGGAATATGCGATCCAGTTACTGCTAAAAAAGCACATGAAGTAGGCGTGGGCAGTGTAATTTCTATTGAACTGGGCGGAGGTGGAATAAATGGAAAACCGCTAAAAGCGGATGCTCTTGTAAAGACATTATCTCAAGGATGTTTAACAAGTAGAGCGGTGGCTGTAGGTCAACGTTTTGATGTGGGTTTAGTAGCAAGGCTTTTAATAGGGAAGTTTGAAATTGTAGTAACCTCAGAGCCTTGGCAGGGATGGGATAATACAATTCCATTACTTGGAGGGGTTGATTTTAGGGACTATAGAGTGGTAGCTTTAAAAAGCTCAGCTCATTTTAGAGCTTATTTTACGCCTGAATCAAGATGTATTATTACAGCAGATGGAGAAGGTGGCTCAAGCGGACTTATAACAACTTTTAAACCAACTGCTTTTAAAGCCGTATATCCATTCTATAAAAACACTGTATATGAAAATTAGACTAAAGTAAATTTGATAAAATAAGTAAGATTCTGATTTTTTTAAATACAAAAACTAAACTAAACTTATATAGAAAGTGATATAATAGAGCATACAAAAAATTTATCAAAATATAGAGGGGAATAGACATGACATATCAAGAAGTAATTTCAAATGCAAGAAAAAATATAGGACCACACTGTAAAGTATGTCCACAATGTAATGGGATAGCGTGTAAGGGCGTAATTCCA
>JBOFWC010000230.1:0-5179 GCA_051653405.1 Proteocatella sp.
ACGAAATAAGCAAGCCCGCACCATATACTATAATACAGTACGAGCGTTGCACAATTCCATCTCGCTTTGTCTATTAAATTACCAGTTTTCTAGCTGCAAGATGCGTTGTGAACGCAAAGTTAATATGTCTTTTCGGATTCCTCCGATTATTTTATACTAATACAAAGATACAAAAAACATCATGATATACACAATATAGTTTCTACAACTAATAATTATTTCATTTCATCTTTATAGCGCAAATTATTTCATACATTTGCATGTATACTTAACAACGGTAAATTTTAACAATATGAACCGCATAAAAGAAGTTCTTGAAGAGAAAGGAATTAAACAGACTTGGCTTGCTGAAAAGATTGGCAAGAGTTTCAGCCAGACTAATGCATACGTCTGCAACCGCCGTCAACCCAGCTTGGAGCAACTCTTCGAAATCGCCAAACTCCTTCGCGTTGATGTGAAGGAGTTAATTGATAATAAAGAAATTAAATAGATATCGTAATATGACTTTCACAGAAGCTAAACAAAAATTTGACGAACAATACGGTAACAGATCAGAGTTTAAGTGCTTCATCCAAGAGCATTTAACATTTAACAAAACCGTTAATTTACGCAAGAAAAACGGCACAAAGAATGAACAATATTTCAAATGGCAATTTCTGTATGCAATCGTAAACTCTGGTTTATATACAAAAGACTATATAGGTACTGAGATACAATTTCCAAAGGGTAATAAATCATCTGCACCATTGAAATTAGATGCAGCAATATTCGATGACCCTACATGGTTTAATAAATATAAGGAATATCACGAACAAGGAAATATCGATAGTTTAGAATGGCTAAGAGAGCATCTCGTTGCTACTATTGAGTTTAAGAAGGAAGATAATAAAAACATTTCTGAAGTTTGGGATAAACAATTGAAAGCCTATTTAAATGAAAGTCGTAGAGCTTTCTGTTTAGGAATATTATATGACACAGAACGTTTATATTTATTCCGCAAGTACAAAAATAAATTTCTAAGATATAGCGAAGAGTTTAATTCAAAAGGAGATGATAGTAAAACAAAAGAGCTTTCCTTGCATTTGCCTGATCCGTATTTGAATCTTCCAAATTTTGATGATTTGTTAGAATGGACAGAGATAAAATCCACCAACCGTTCAAAGCGAACAATTAATGATTTAGATATTATATCAGGGGTGCACTCCACACAGATTAATGACGCTATGTCAACTATTCTAAGAACTATGGATAAGGTAGGACTGGTAAATCAAATCGGCTTTGAAATCTTAATTCAGATATTATCTTTAAAAATATTTGATGAAAAGCGCAACGAAAAAACACCTACTCGTTTTCTTGATTTTTATATCACAAACGAAGAAAAGGATTTTAAATCTTTAGCCGAAATATCTCTGCAAGGTTTCTTAAATCGTATAAATGCATTACGAGAAGAAGCTTCGGGGATATATTATCGTATCCTACAAGAAAATCCGCTTAATATTAAAAATGAGAACCATATTAAAGTCTTAATCGAGATTGTATATCAGTTTCAAGATTACTCATTTGTGCGTTCTCATAAAACAGACTTGTATCAGCTTGTTTTCTACAAGTTTGCACCTACTTTTTCTAAAGATAATAATGCACAATTTATCACACCATTGCCTTTAATTGAGTTTCTTGTAAATATAGTTAACCCAAGAAATGGAGAAACGGTGATTGATCCGACAGTTGGAATAGCAGATTTTTTATCCGTTTCTTACGTGAACTCCAACAGTAAGTTAGATGACAATAATATCTTTGGAATGGATATCGATCCTCAAATGGTAATGTTGGCTACACTTAATATGCTTTTAAATGGTGATGGAAATGCTAAAATAAAAGCAAAAGCAGGATATGGTTCCTTGTTATCAAAATTTGACCATAAGGGTGATATTATTGAGCTTGTTCCATCAATGAATGAAAAAGGCAATTGGGATAATAGACCTGATAATAATAAACTTAAAAAATTTGATGTCGTTTTAACTAATCCACCGTTTGGTGAAGACAGAGCTTTTACACCTAAGGACGATAAAGACTTAGATATGATAAAATGCTATGAATTGTGGCATTTATATGGAAGTAAAGGAGCCACCGAATCTGAGTCTGAAAATCCCAAGAAAAAGAAAAAGGAAACAAAACAGGCAAATAAAATAGACTTAGGTATTATATTCCTTGAAAATGCATATAGAATTTTAAACGAAAATGGACGAATGGGGATTGTTCTATCAAATTCTATTGCAAGTATAGACTCTCATAAAATTGCACGTAAATGGTTGATGGAAAAAATGAGGATTGTTGCTATTTTTGATCTTCCAGCAAATGTATTTGCAGAAACAGGAGTTAACACTTCAATTATAGTCGCATATAAGCCCAATGATGAAGAACTTAAAAATCTAAAAAGAGCTAACTATCAAATTTTTGCTCGGAATATCAAAAAAGTTGGATATGAGGTTAAAACGAGTAAGAGAGTAAAATATTTTTCTCCTACATACAAAGTTAACTATGAAAATTTTGATATTGAAATTGACAATGAAGGTCGTGCTCTATTAGATGAGGAATTTTCCACGACAGTTGCTGATTTTAAGGAATGGTGCTTAGGGCAAGAGAAACAGTTAAAAGATCTATTTATTAAGATTAAATAAGTATGAGTTATAACTATATTAAAACCCCTTCAACAATTTCTTTATCTACAATAGAGGATAAAGATTACACCTTGTCATCATCACAATTAATGGAGCTGGTTATACCTAATGAAAACTATGCTTACGTAAAAGATTTTCTTATTAGACAGTTGAAAAGAAAAGACTTAGGTGTAGAGGTTGGTTCATTAAGTTATATTGGCAGATCAACACATTATTTTTTGAGAACAAAAGCATTGCAATCACATTCTTTTTTGCCAGAAGTTACAACAGAAACAGCTCTACCAATTATGCCAGATTCTTTTGTTGAAATGAATCTGAAAGAAGGTGACATAATTATATCAAAAGATAGTAATATAGGTGAAATTGCGATCTTAGATAAAGACTATCCTAATTATATGCTTTCTGGGGCTTTGTATAGACTACCAGTAGTAAAAAATAAATACTATCTATTAGCATTTATCAAGCATAAAATATTTAGAGAACAGCTAGACTTTATGGTTCCTAAAGGAGCTACAATTAGACATGCAAAAACGTTGTTTCTCGATTGTAAAATCCCTTTGCCAAACTTTGATGCTGACAATACAATCAAATTTATAGAAGTACTTACTCAAGCGATTATTAATAAAGAACGGTTAATAAAGCAGAGGCACGAGAAAATCTTACAAAAAATAGAAACTGAAATAAAAGAGAATCAGAAATCAAACGAATTCGTTTATAGCCTTCCTAACTTTAACGATATAACAAATACAGAAAGACTTGACACTAGTATGTATTGTAACGAATTTCAGTACTGGAATAACCTTGTAAGAAATTACAAAAAAGGTTCTATTGATATTATTTCTCGGGGCTTTACATGGTCGAGGGGCACATCATTAGAACAAGGATTTATTGGCACAAGAATAGATAGTGATAAATTTTTAAAAGGATTTTACGAGTTAGTACTACCAACAAACATTAGCCAATATGGCTATGTTGAGAAATCAATATATATTGGGACTCCTACACGTTTAAAAACAATAAAAAAAGGAGATATAATATTTGGGGGAGAGGGTTTTGGCAAAGGAAGAACATATGTGGTTATTGATGACACCCATAATGTCGCAACAAATTATCATGGCATAAGAATAATAAATACTAATAATAATTTAGTGGAAAGTATTTTTATTAGATGCTTTCTCGCATTCTGGCGTTCAAAGGGGATGATTGACTATATTGGTGTTGGAGGTTCTGGAGGGCACTGTGCCCCTTCATACTTCCACCTCATTGAGACTCCATTATTTGATGATCAAAAACAAACAGAAATAGCTAAACTTTATCATAATCCTACTTGTATATACGATAATACTATTTTTACTTTAGATACGTTTCTTGATTTTGACAATTCGTATAATGCCGATGCAGGAATTTATGAGTTGAACAAAACAGCAAAGCTACTAAAAGAAATACTAAATACAGCAATCGACAATGTCGTACAAAACAAGAAAGTTAAAATTGCATTCAATATCGAGAATCAAAATCATAAAATCAATAAAGATGTATAATCACATAAATCATATCAATATTGCATAAAATTCAGCATAATGACTAGCAAAAATAATAAAGGAATAGTATATGTCCTATCTAATTCAGCAATGCCTGGACTGGTTAAGATTGGTATGACGACACGTGAGAGTATTGATGCTCGGATGAAAGAGCTTTACAGCACAGGTGTTCCTGTGCCGTTTAATTGCGTGTATGCCTGCGAAGTGAAAGGTTCAGATTGTGTCAAAATTGAAAAAGCTCTTCACAAAGCATTTGAACCAAATCGGGTAAATGTAAACCGAGAGTTTTTTAGCATCAATGCTGAGCAAGCAACTGCTATTCTAGAATTATTCGATAGAAAAGACATCACGAATGAAGTCTCTGCCGAAATTGAAAATGATTTAACTCTGGAAGATAAAGCTGCAGGAGAAAAGATAAAAACATCTCGCCGCCCACCTTTAAACTATACAGAAATGGGATTAAAAATAGGAGATAAATTATTATTTATTAAAGATCCCACTATTGAAGTTATTATTTCTGGAGATAAAAAAATTATATATCAAGAATCTGAACAATCATTGACCGCTGTCACAAAAAAAATCCTTGGTATAACTCATGCATTACAACCAACATCATTTTGGATTTTTGAAGGTAAAAATTTAAGAGATATTTATGATGAAACTTATACTATTGACGAATAACTATAAAAAAAATCAAGATATGAAGAATAAACAAATTATACCTATCCGCACTTCCATTATTTTTACAAATAACTATAGTGTACCATTATACAGCAAAACAGTATGTTTACCAAACACATACATTTGCTGCATTGGTAAATAATCAGCTATGGCAGACAACTATTTAGAAAAGCAATATCAGGATTATGAAGCCCGACGGGCTGCCTGGGAAAAAGCAAAAAAACAGGGTTTAGTTAAGCCGGCTGTGAAGAAGCCTGCGGCTAAAGCTACGGATGAAGA
>JBOFWC010000231.1:0-12792 GCA_051653405.1 Proteocatella sp.
CCTTTTTGAACAGCTACTATTTGATTTTTAAGTTCAGATATATCTTTTATACTATATTTAGGATTTGCAAATATATCACCTATTGTTACACTGTGTCTTGTGCTGAAGCTTACAACTTTTTCACGTTCTTTTGAATAGAACATTCCTGAAATTACATCAATATTTTCGTTCTCTAAATTTTCACGAGCTTTAGACCATTCACTGAGCTGTATTTTTACATCATATCCAAGGGTTTCTCCGACAGCATAAGCAAGATCTACATTATATCCTGAAGGATTTCCATTTTCGTCTATAAAACTATATGGAGGGTAATTTATATCATCTCCAAATATTATGGTTTTTGATGATTTTTGAGTCGCTTCACTGATAAAAAAAGATTGAGTTATCAGTAAAGTAACTATAACTATAATTTGGAGAAATTTGATATTTTTCATTTATTACACCTCCAATTAATTTGAGTAGCTTTTAAGGGAAGCAACTATTCTTCTTTAATATATTAACCAAAATTTCAATTCACAAACACATTAATTGAAAAATATCTAATTTTGCAATATTTTAATTTGGGTTTTAGGGGTATAATTTATTTAGTGATTATAAATAAATTTTGAAAGGACAATATAAAATGAGAACACAAAATAAAGTAAATGTAAAATTTGAAGCAATAAGCCCTACAACGATGCTCATAAATTCAATATTTTTTA
This sequence comes from Proteocatella sp., assembly GCA_051653405.1. Classification (GTDB taxonomy): domain Bacteria; phylum Bacillota; class Clostridia; order Peptostreptococcales; family Filifactoraceae; genus Proteocatella. The sequence goes on from JBOFWC010000231.1 coordinate 702, forward strand.
TAATTATGGGAATACTTCTTTTATTAAAAGGAGAAGTGCTTTATAATATATTGATTTGGGTAATTTTAGGATTTGTAATATTTAGTGGCTTTACATATCTTATTTCGGGATTAAATAGAAAGGAACCTATAAGAGGAGTATTGTTATTTTTAGGCTATTTAATATTTTCTATATTTTTAATAAGACAAAAACTTATATTAGAAGTATCAATACCGCTCTTGTTTGGTCTATGGTTTATTGTAAATGCAGGACTCAGACTCGTGCTTGCAATCCAATGTATAGTTATGAAACTTGTGGGAGAAGCAAGACACTTAATTGTTTTTGCAGTATCATTAGGATTTGGACTTTCATTGATATTTAAACCTTTAAAACAAATTGAAGATCTAACTATGGTTATAGGTATATATTTTATTTTTTATGGTATATTTATGATATTAGATTTTTTTGAAGAACTTATGAAATGGGATGAGGTTGCAACCAAAATTAGAAGACGTGCTAGAATACCAGTACCTCTTTTTATAGCGGCATTTATTCCTAAAAAGGTGTTATCTGGAGTAAATAAATACTTTGAGGACACTGATTTTGAAAAGAATCAATATATATATACACAAACTAAGGAACTGGAAAACGAAGCTAAAGTTGATTTGGAAATATTTATACATCTAAAGGAAGAGGGTTTTGAGAGTTTTGGACATGTGGATATATGCTATGAGAATTATGTATATTCCTATGGCTGTTACGATCATCACAGTAATATCTTAGGCGGATTTATAAGCGATGGAACAATTGCGGTTTCAGAGCGAGAAAAATATATAGCGCATTGTCTAGAATTTGAAAAAAAGGTACTCGTAGGTTATGGAGTAACGCTTTCGATGAAGCAGAGAGAAGCGGTAGAGAAAAGCCTAGGTAATTTAAAAAGTTTGTTTATAAATTGGAAATCGGATTATCAAAAAATGGAGGATGGTATTCTACCAACTTCTGAGTACAAAGACCCAGCAAGTGAACTGTATAAAGCAACAGGAGCGAGTATATATAAACTTTCATCAGGTCCATTTAAAAAATATTTTGCATTAAGTACAAATTGTGTCCAATTAGCAGATACTATAACAGGTTCAGCGGGATTAGATGCACTCTCTGTAAAAGGGGTAATTACCCCAGGCAATTATTATGCGCTTTTAAACAACATGTTTGAGAGAAAAAATACTATAGTAATAAGTAGAAACTTTTATAAGTAAATGGGAGTATATATGAAGAGAATATCACTGCATTCAATGCTAAAAAAGTATTTGATTATAGCAACGACGATACCTATATTAATATTTGGACTTTATATGTATATGAGTGCTAAAAATACTTATATTGAAAACCAAGAACTCAGTCGCAAACAAGCGTATGAGCTTATTGGGCAGCGAATAGATTTGTTTAACCAAACAAATGAAAAGGTATTGGATCTATTTATAGAAGACCCAATTGTACTAAAAACTTTTGAAAAAGGATATACTGAAAAAGATGAGGAAAATCTTAGAATGCAAAATCTGATAGACCGATTTGATACTATATATGGGAATGGTAGCAGTATGGCCGTAGGATTTAATGATGGAAGGGTGTTTAGTTCTAATATAAGCAAACTTCCTGATAATTATGATCCAAGAACAAGGCCTTGGTATAAGGATGCGGTTAAATCAATGGGAGATTATGTACTTTCTGACCCTTATCCAAGTGCTATAAATTCTGAAGAATTTTCTATTACTTACTCAAAAACAATTGTAACTGAAAATGGTGAGTTTATAGGGGTAGCAGGACTGGATGTGAGTTTAAGTGAATTAGTAAGACTGGGTAACAGTATTCATTTGCCGGAAGGATCTTTAGTAAGTATAGTTGATAACTCAAATAAAATTATATCTGAACCATATAAACTAAAAACTTTTGATGAAAGTCAATATATAAGACATGAATGGACGCACGAAGCTAATAAATGGAAAGTAATAATATATACACCTAAATATCTTTTTAATATAACTCAAAATCAAATCTTAATTCCAACTTTTTTTACCGTGATTATTTTATTAGGATTATCCATAATATATGCTAAATATATTGATATAAAATTAATGACTCCTCTTGACGAAACTATAGACCAAGTAAGGAATATTAATACGGAAATGAGTTGTGAAGAAAACGCGTATATATATGAAACTAAAGTTGATACGGTAGAGACAGAAAATCTAAAATGGGCAATAAATGGATTGTTGAGTAGGATTTATCTTCAAAGAGCTAAGCTTACTGAAAATAAACAGGAATTAGATAGACAGTACATGGAGATTGAGGCTTTTTATGAGGAAACGGCTGCAATGAATGATACTTTAAATGACATGTTTGAAAGTTTGAACGATAGCTACAAACAAACAATAAAGGTACTATCAAATGCTATAGAGGCTAACGATGAATACACGAGAGGACATTGCGACAGAGTGACTTATTATTCACTTAATATAGCGAAAAAACTTGGATTTTCTGAAATAGAACATGAGCAACTTGAGTTTGCATCAATTCTACATGATATAGGTAAAATAAGTGTGCCTCATCATATACTGAATAAAGAAGAAAAACTTACAGAAGAAGAATGGAAGATTATAAATAAACATCCGTCCGTGGGATATGATATAATAAAAGAAGTATCATTTTTAAAGGATGCAGCACTTGTAGTTAGACATCATCATGAGAAGTTTGATGGCAGTGGATACCCTGATGGGTTATCGAAAGAAGATATTCCACTTATGTCAAGGATTATAAGTATTACAGATGCGTATGATGCAATGACCTCGGTAAGAGCTTATAGAAAAAAACCTTTGACAAAAATTCAGGCTATAGAGGAATTAAAAATAAATGCAGGAACTCAATTTGACCCTCAAATAGTAGAACTTTTTATAATGATAATATTTGAATACGAGATTTGATTATTGAAAGGAAGAGATAACAGATTTATGGTTAACGTAGACATCCCATAATATTGTAACATTACGCTATTAAAAATCTAAAAATTGTGATATTATAAAAAGAAAGTTGTTAAAAAAATAATTTACTTGGGAGGTACATATGGCAAATATTATGATTAGTCCGAGCAGATATGTTCAAGGAAGAGGCGAGCTTAAACGTTTAGGAAATTATTTAACAGCTATAGGGAAAGAACTTTTTATAGTAATATCCCCATCTGGCGAAAAGCGTTTTAGAAAAGATATTGAGGAAAGTTTTAAGGGGACAGACACAAAAATTCATTTTGCAGCTTTTAATGGGGAATGTTCTAAAGTCGAGATAGATAGACTAATTGTAGAATTCAAAAAGCTAGGATGTGATGGAGTTGTAGGTATAGGTGGCGGAAAAATTTTAGATACAGCTAAAGCGATTGCTTTCTTTAAAGGGGTTAAAGTTGCGATAGTCCCTACGATAGCATCTACAGATGCGCCTTGCTCCGCACTTTCGGTACTTTATACTGAAGATGGGATTTTTGACAGATATTTATTCCTTCCATCAAACCCTAACTGTGTAGTTTTAGATACAGAGGTTATTTCAAAAGCGCCTTCAAGATTACTTATAGCAGGTATGGGGGATGCGTTAGCTACTTATTTTGAGGCAAGAGCGGCATCGGCTTCAAATGCAAATAACTGTGCAGGTGGAAAAGTTACGCTTGCATCTATGGCGCTTGCAGAACTTTGTTACAATACGCTTATAAGAGAGGGCCTGAAGGCTAAACTTTCTATTGAAGCGGGAGTATGCACTAGATCAGTTGAAAATATTATAGAAGCGAATACGCTTTTAAGTGGAATTGGATTTGAAAGTGCAGGGCTTGCAGCAGCACATGCAATCCATAATGGACTTACGGTTTTAGAGGAATGTCATCACTTATATCATGGGGAAAAAGTAGCTTTTGGAACGATAGCACAGCTTGTGCTTGAAAACGCTCCAGCTGAAGAGATTGAAGAAGTAATAGAGTTTTGTATGAGTGTAGGCCTTCCTACAACGCTAGAAGATTTAGGAGTAAAAGATATTGTTCCTGAGAAGATTATGGCGGTGGCAGAAGCTACTTGTGCAGAAGGAGAAACTATATACAACATGCCGTTTGATGTGGATGCTGATAAGGTATATGCAGCTATTATTGGAGCGGATGCTATGGGAAAATACTTTAAATAGAATAAATCTGTAAAATAAAAAAGTTATTAAATTTGGATTAATTAGAGTCTGAGCAAATTGTTCAGGCTCTTTTTAATAGAGTAAGATGTGAAACTAATACATATTTATGATATAATTATATACATATATAGTAAGCTTTGATAACTAAATATTGTTATTTTTTGAGTATATTTTAATGATTTATAAGGAATGAGTAGAATAAATGAGTAAATTTTGTCATCTTCATTTGCATACGCAGTACAGTCTCTTGGACGGTTTTGCCAAGATAGATAAACTGATGGATAAAGCAAAAGAACTTAATATGGATTCGGTAGCAATAACTGATCACGGCGTAATGTTTGGAGCTGTAGATTTTTATAAGACTGCAAAAAAAAAGGGCGTAAAACCCATAATAGGCTGTGAAGTTTATGTATCATTCAGAAGCCGTTTTGATAGAGAAAATATAGATAAAAAATCATATCACTTAATACTTTTGGCAAAAGATAACATAGGTTATCAGAATTTAATTAAAATAGTGTCTACAGGTTTTGTAGAGGGATTTTATTATAAACCAAGAGTTGATTATGATATTTTAGAAAAATACAGCGAAGGGATTATTGCGCTTTCAGCTTGTCTTGCAGGAGAAATTCCGCAAAGACTTATGGAAGGCAAATACGAGGATGCCAAAAAAGCAGCCATAAGACTGAATAATTTATTTGGACAGGATAATTTCTATCTTGAACTTCAAGATCATAATATTCCAGAACAAGCAAAGGTAAATATGTATATTCAAAAGCTATCTAAGGAAACGGGAATTCCAATGGTGGCTACTAATGATGTGCATTATTTAGAAAAGGATGATTGGAAAACGCATGAGATTCTTATGTGTATCCAAACTGGAAAAACCCTTCAAGATGAACATCGTATGGAGTTTCAAACTAATGAATTTTATCTAAAATCTCCTGAAGAGATGGAAGATTTATTCAAGGGATATAACGGGGCGCTTGAAAATACGGTAAAAATAGCAGAAAGGTGTAATGTAAGCTTTGATTTTGATACAATTCACCTTCCTGAATACAAGCTTGAGCAAGAAAAATCACCTTCTGAGTTTCTTAGAGAGCTTTGCTATAAAGGCCTGAAAAAGCGTTACCCAGATCCATCTCAGGAAATACTTGATAGACTTGAGTTTGAACTTAATGTAATAGAAAAAATGGGATATGTGGCATACTTTTTAATCGTATGGGATTTTATATATTTTGCAAAGAGCAATGATATAATGGTAGGCCCAGGAAGGGGGTCTGCGGCAGGGTCAATTGTAGCATATACTCTTGAAATAACAGATGTAGACCCAATGGAATACTCCCTGCTTTTTGAGCGTTTCTTAAATCCTGACAGAATTTCAATGCCCGACGTCGATATAGATTTTTGTTATGAAAAAAGAGAACTTGTTATAGATTATGTAAAACGTAAGTATGGTGAAGATCATGTCGCACAGATTATAACTTTTGGAACACTTGGGGCAAGAGCTTCTATTAGAGATGTGGGACGTGTACTTGGGATAAGTTATCAGGACGTAGATAAGGTTGCAAAGGAGATTCCTTTTGCGATAGGCATGACTATAGATAAAGCGCTTGATACGAATCCGAACCTTAAAAAACTCTATACTTCAAGCGAACAAATAAAAGAACTTATAGACATTTCTAGAAATGTAGAAGGGCTTCCAAGGCATGCATCTACCCATGCGGCGGGAGTTGTTATATCCAAGGCTCCTGTTGACAATTATGTGCCGCTATATATGCATCAGAACTCCATAACTACACAGTTTCCAATGACTACGCTTGAAGAACTTGGACTTTTGAAAATGGACTTTTTAGGGCTTAGAACGCTTACGGTTATTCAAGATTCAATAAAACTGATAAAAGAAAATCATAATATTGCTATAGATTTTTCAAAAATAAAATATGATGACAGCAGTGTGTATGAAACCATTTCAAATGGAAATACCTTAGGAATATTCCAGCTTGAAAGTGCAGGGATGAGACAGTTTTTAAAAGAACTTAAACCTGATACTTTTGAAGAAATAATAGCGGGAATTTCACTTTATCGTCCAGGGCCTATGGAATCTATTCCGGTATATATAAAAAATAAAAACAATCATGATGAAGTAGAATATATTCATGAAAAACTTAAACCAATACTTGAAGTTACTAATGGTATTCTCGTTTATCAAGAGCAGGTAATGCAGGTTGTTAGAGAACTTGCAGGATATTCTTATGCAAGAGCGGATCTTGTTAGAAAAGCTATGAGTAAGAAAAAGATGAGTGTTATGGAGGAAGAGAGAGAATATTTTGTAAATGGTAAACTTGATTCTGATGGAAATATAGAGATTCAAGGCTGTATACGAAATGGAATTTCTAAAGAAGCTGCTAATGAAATTTATGACAATATGATAGATTTTGCTAAATATGCGTTTAACAAAAGTCATGCAGCGTGTTATGCAGTACTTGCTTATCAGACAGCATACCTTAAAACCCATTATAAAGTAGAGTTTATGACGGCACTTATGACAAGTGTAATGGGAAATACAGATAAGGTGGTTCAGTATATAAGAGAATGTGATGAGTTAGGGATAGAGGTACTTCCGCCAGATGTGAATAAAAGTGTAAGAATATTTAGCGTGGAAAATGGCAATATAAGATTTGCGATGTCTGCCATAAAAAATGTGGGTGAAAATGCAGTAGATACAATTGTTGAAGAAAGAAAAAAGCATGGAAGTTACAAATCGCTTCAGAATTTTATAAAAAGAGTTTCTGGACAGGATATAAGTAAAAGGCTTGTAGAGAGTTTGTTTAAAGCAGGTGCATTTGATTCTATAAATCCTAACAGAGCAATGCTTATAGCTAATTTTGAAAAGATTTGGGATAGCATAAATAATGAGAGACGAAATAATATTGCTGGACAGGTTTCACTTTTTGATACGGTTGAAGAACTTGATGAAAGTATAGAAATGACTGAAGTTTTAGATTTTAATCAAAGAGATAGACTTTCAATGGAAAAGGAAGTACTTGGACTTTATATAACGGGACATCCATTAAAAGATTACACAGAAAAACTAAAACGCCTAGCTTCTCATAATACAGCAATGCTTAAAGAAATGCAGGAAAACTATGAACAGTATCAGTATGAAGATAACAGTATGGTTATTGTTGGTGGAATAATATCTGAAAAAGTATACAAGACGACAAGAACTAAGGAAATGATGGCATTTTTGACATTGGAAGATGAGTTTGGGTCATTAGAAGTTATTGTATTTCCAAAGGTGCTTAATGCATTTTCCAACTTAGTAAATGAAGATGAAGTGGTTACGGTAAAAGGAAGACTTCAGCTCAAAGAGGATGAAATGCCTAAGATTATAGCAATGGAAATAAAATCCTTAGATTATGAAATTTTAGGGAATAATATTCCGAAGAAAATCTATATTAAAATACCATCTTTAGAAAACCCTATTATAAGAGCTATTGAAAAAATAATCATACAAAATCCAGGGAATGATCAAGTTATCTATTTCGACGATTCAAAAAAGAAGCCATTTACCTCAGAACGCTATAATAAAATGCAATATACAGAAGAAGTTGGACAAGAACTCATAAAACTGATTGGAAACGATAACATTGTGGTAAAATAATAATAAATTTAAAAGTAGGTCATTATTTTATTAAAAACAGATGACAATTTGCCTAAATTTTATTATAATTAGTATATGCTTTATTAGTGGGATAAAAAATGAGTACAGGGAGCGGAAATGTTCCCAATGGAGGTTTGGATGAAAAGAATAGCTGTTTTAACCAGTGGTGGAGATGCACCGGGAATGAATGCGGCAGTAAGAGCCGTAGTAAGATATGCCATATACAATGATTTAGAAGTATACGGAGTACAAAGAGGATATAAGGGACTTATGGAAGGTGAACTTTTTCCTATGACCGTATCTAGCGTGGGTGACATAATCCAAAGAGGTGGTACTGTATTAAAATCAGCAAGATCTTTAGAATTTACAACAGAAGAAGGTCAAAGAGATGCTATAAATGTGCTTAAAGTTTATAAAATAGATGGGTTGGTTGTAATTGGAGGCGATGGAAGCTTTAGAGGAGCACAGAAGCTTAGTGAAAAGGGAGTTCCCGCAATAGGAATACCTGGAACTATAGATAATGACCTAGCATACACAGATTTTACTATAGGTTTTGATACAGCGGTAAATACAGCACTTGATGCAATAAGTAAACTTAGAGATACCTCATCTTCACACGAAAGAGTTAGTATCGTGGAAGTAATGGGAAGACACTGTGGCGATATTGCCCTTTATGCAGGACTTGGCGGAGGAGCAGAGGCTATAATAGTGCCTGAAGTTCCATATGACATAGATGAAATATGTAAAAAACTAATAGAAAGTAAGCGTAGAGGAAAAACTCAAAGTATAATTGTTGTAGCAGAAGGGGCTGAAACAGCAAGCCATATAGGAGATATGATATCTACAAAGACAGGTATGGATACAAGAACTACAATTCTTGGACATATTCAAAGAGGTGGTTCTCCTAGCAATGCTGATAGAATCCTTGCTAGTAAAATGGGAGCAGCTGCAGTAGAATGCCTTCTAAAAGGTAAAAAAGCGAGAGTTATAGGGATAAAAGAAAATCAAATTTTTGATATGGATATAGATGAGGCACTTGAAAAGGAAAGAAGTTTTGATGTGGAAATGCATAATCTTTCTCAAATACTATCTATATAATTGTTTCTTGGAAGGAGAATAACTATGGTTAATAAAAAGACGAAAATAGTTTGTACTATTGGACCGGCAAGTGAATCAGAGGAAATGCTTAAACAGCTTATGATTTCTGGAATGAATGTTTGCAGACTTAATTTTTCTCATGGAAGTCATGAGGAGCATAAAGCTAGAATGGATAGAATTAAAAAAGTAAGGGCGGAGGTAAAACCTTCAGTAGCACTTCTTTTAGATACAAAGGGACCTGAGATTAGAACAGGTAAGTTTTCTCTTCCAGAGGTTGAACTTGTTGAGGGACAGCAGTTTATCATAACTATGGATGATATCCTAGGCGATGAGAAAAGATGTTCTGTTTCTTACAAAGGGCTTGTAAACGATGTTGTGCCAGGAGATAGTATTCTTATAGATGATGGTCTTATAGGACTTTGTGTAGAAGAAGTGTCTGGAAACGATATAATCTGTACTGTTGAAAATGCAGGAATAGTAAAAAACAACAAGGGTGTTAACGTTCCGGGTGTAGTTATAAACCTTCCAGCTATTACTGAAAAAGATAAGCAGGATATAATATTTGGTATAGAAAATGGAATAGATTTTATTGCGGCATCATTCGTAAGAAAAGCTTCTGACGTTTTAGCAATAAGAGAAATTCTTGAGATGCATAATGGAGAACACATCCAAATTATTTCTAAGATAGAAAATCAAGAGGGTGTAGATAACATTGATGAAATTCTTCAGGTATCAGATGGAATAATGGTAGCAAGGGGAGACCTTGGAGTAGAAATACCTACTGAAGAAATTCCGATAGTGCAGAAGATGATAATAAGAAAATGTAACTCATTAGCTAAGCCTGTAATAACAGCTACGCAGATGCTTGATTCTATGATTAGAAACCCAAGACCTACAAGAGCTGAGGTTACAGACGTTGCAAATGCAATATATGATGGAACTGATGCGATAATGCTTTCAGGAGAGACTGCGGCAGGAAAATATCCTAAAGAAGCCCTTGAAACTATGGCTAGCATCGCTATGAGAATAGAAGACACACTTGATTATGAAGGTATATTAAAAAATAGACTTTCATTAAGAGCGTGGACAATAACAAATGCTATAAGTCATGCATCTTGTACATTAGCAAGAGATATAAATGCAAATGCAGTAATAACAGCTACAAGTTCAGGTTATACAGCTAAATCTGTATCAAGCTACAGACCGCAATCGCCAATTATAGCAGCAGTAAGCAGTGAGTCTGTAATGAGACAGCTTTCTCTTGTTTGGGGCGTATTTACGGTAATGGGAGCTTCTGTTCAATCAACAGATGAAATGTTTGAGCAAGCAGTAGAAATGTCGCTTAAATCTGAATTTGTAAAGCCTGGAGATACTGTAGTTATAACTGCTGGTGTTCCAGTTGGTCAAACAGGAACTACAAACCTTATAAAAGTTCACATTGTAACAGATGTAGTGGGTCGTGGAATTGGTATCGGAAATAAAAATATCTCAGGAGTAGCTAGAATAGTTGAGACTACAAATGATTTATTTGAAGATGGAGATATTTTCGTAGGTAAATTTACTGATATAGATTTTATGGAAAAAGTTCAAAGAGCTTCAGCTATAGTGGTTGAAGAAGGTGGACTTACAAGTCATGCCGCTGTAGTTGGAGTAAGTCTTGGAATCCCTGTTATAGTAGGCGCTAAAGGTATTTTAGAAGCAATTACTACAGGGGAAGTAATAAGTCTTGACCTTCAAAAAGGATATGTTTACAGAGGCAAAATAAATATTGTATAAAAATGCTTGACAAATATAAAAAATAAGTGTATCATTGCTAACAAGATAAAAACATTAAATGCGATGAGGTAGAAAAAAATATTTCAGATGTTTCAGAGAGTCGATGGTAGGTGCGAATCGATACAGAGAGATATATATTGTTCACTACTTAGCAGGCTGGTTAAACGAATAAACTTCAAGTAGACTAGCACGTGTACTCACGTTATAGAGTTAGAGATTGTCAGATCTTGATTGAGATATAGCTTCGGCTATAATTAGGGTGGTACCGCGAAAGAATTTTCGTCCCTATAACAACATAATTGTTGTTATAGGGACTTTTTTATTGCTCTGGCCAGAGAAAAAAGTACCGATCAATCAAATATTTGCAAAATTATACGCATTTAAAATTAAAAAACTTAATTTGAAAAGAGAGGAATAACACCATGAAAAGATTATCAAAAGCCATAGCAATACTTACAACTTTATCCTTAACGCTTACAGGATGTAGCTCAAATGCATCTGAAAATACTTCTGAAAATACAGCAGAGGGAATAAAAGTTAAAATAGGAATAACCCAGATAGTAGACCACCCAGCACTTAATGCTTCAAGAGATGGATTTATAGAAAGACTAAAAGAGCTTGGGATAGATGCAGATATAAGCATGCAAGATGCTCAAGGCGATGTAGCAAATGCTCAGATGATAGCAGAAAAATTTGTAAGTGATAAGTCAGACCTTATACTGGCAATTGCTACTCCTACAGCACAAGCTGCACAAAATGCGACTAAAGACAGTAAGACACCCGTAGTATTTACCGCAGTTTCAGATCCAGTATTCTCAGGACTTGTAGAAAATAGAGAAGCTCCAGAAGCGAACATAACTGGAGTTACAGATGAGGTGTCAGAAGAAAACCTTGAAGAAATAATGAATATTTTAAAGAGTTTAAAACCTGAAATAGAAAGTGTTGGAATTGTATACAACACGAGTGAGTCAAATTCTCAGGTTCAGATTGAAAATGTTGAAAAAGTAGCTGAGCCTATGGGAATAAAGGTTGAAACCGTAGGGATTGCCTCAATAACAGAAATAAATCAAGCCCTTGAATCTATAAGTAAAAAATCAGAGGCTTTAGTATTAATAAACGACAATATGATAGCTTCATCTATGGAACTTGTTTCAAAAACTGCAAAAGAAAAAGGACTTATAACAATCTCAGCAGTATCAAGCTTTGTTGACGATGGTTCACTTATATCAGTAGGAATAAGCTACAAAGAACTTGGAAGACAGGCCGCTGATATGGCAGCGAAGATATTAAAAGACAAAACGCCAATAAATGAAATTCCAGTTGAAAGTTCAAATGTATTCATCAAAAAAGTTAACAAGACAACGC
>JBOFWC010000232.1:0-6008 GCA_051653405.1 Proteocatella sp.
TGTCTACAGTTACGGCAAAGCATGGATATGGATTGGGTACACCATACTTATCACAAATCGGACAACAAAAATTTGCTGGTGATGGACGATCGCACGATTTAAGAGATCCGTTATCTACGATCGTAACGAAAGCAGAACATCTACTTGTGGCACCAACGCTTATCCAATACCATGGTGAACAGTCAGGGAAGGAAGTACGAGGGCAAGCTATAGGTAAGCCTTTGCTGACAGCTGATAGTAGTAATCGATATGGTCTTGTTACTGCCTTTATTAGTAAATATTTTGCCGGTGGATATACCGGTGCGGGTAGTGCTCTTGGTAAACCGCTGCCTACGGTAACGGCGATTGACCATAATGCCGTAATAATCCCCTATATGACGCATTTTTATGGTACAAGTGTGGGAAGCAGCGTAAAGGATCCTCTCGGAACAATCACAGCGTTAGGACAGCATATTGGAGAAGTACAAGCTTTTTTGGTCAAATATTATGGACAAGGTGAAGGGCAAGGCATAAATGAGCCACTTCATACAATCACGACAAAAGATCGTTTTGGACTTGTTACTATTAGTGGTGTGGATTATCAGATTGTTGATATCGGTATGCGCATGCTGACGCCACGAGAACTTTTTAACGCACAAGGGTTTCCATTTGATTATATTATCGAAAAAGATGCTGATGGGAATACATATCCCAAGACCGCACAAGTTGCAAGATGTGGAAATGCGGTTCCGCCACCATTTGCCGAAGCACTTGTAAGAGTTAATTTACCGGAAAAATGTGATGTAGCAGCGGTTGGTTAATACGAAATTTAGGGAGGAATTTATATGGATAAAGAACTCGAAAAAGCAATAAAAGCAGCGGATCGATATCATCGTCAGCACCCTGCAACAAATGTCATGGTTGTTTATAGCAAGTATGGTGGCATATGTATGAAGCAAGGCGATATTGTTGTATTTAAACTGCTCGGACAAGAAGTAACAGGAGTTGTAAACGATCATATTACTAAAAATGAAAAACAGTATATCACAATTAGAGCTGGGACCGAAACATTAGCCATTGAGCATAGTGACGTTATTTGCTGGTTTGAATATAAGGATGCCCATTATGGGCATCCTGGGAATGGAGATTATGAAAGTGCCTAATCATTTGTGGAAATTATATTCCGGCAAGGAATTTATATCATTTCTTGGTTTTAGACCTTGCGTGAGGGACATTATAAAAATGGATGAGCTGCATACTATATATCAAATTATCGCAATTGATGAAAATCATGTTGCGTATGGGAAATTACTGAAGAAGGAGGCTTATTGAATTATGAATATAGTACAAAAAAACAAGTTAAGAAAATTAAGCCACAGTCTTGTTAAGGGCAGTAAGGGATATAAAGATAAAAGAAAGTGTCGTATTTGTGGTTGTACTACGTTACATGCTTGTCCAGGTGGTTGTTATTGGGTTGCTGATAATTTATGTAGCCAATGTTTAAAGTATGTTTAAGGTGAATATAAATGGGACTTTGATGAAAAAATATAAGGAGGCAGTTACTTGAAATGGAAGATATATTTACAAGAACACTTCATCAGATAATGCCATTCTTAAATCTTCTTTTCATAAATTTTTTCGTATTCATAGCAGTGAAAGTTAATTTAAAATCCAATAAAGTGGCACTAATAAGTGCAAAATACAGTTTGATTATTATGATCATCCTTGTAATAGCACAATTGATTATGTTTTTAAAAGCTATTTGATATTGAAAATGATGAGGGAAAGCAAAAATCGTTGAGAGAGGGTTAAATGTATATGTATATTTTTATATCATTTATTATGTTCATTCTAGTTGTATTATTTTTTTATTTATTTGTTGTGGGGACAACAATGGATTCAACTAGAGGAAAAATTATGAAGAAGCTTGCAGTGTCAGTTCCTCTCAGTACTATTTCAGTACTGTTTTTATTGTATGATGCTGAAATAATTCCAGAAGAAAAATATATATTAGCTTTACCATTGGTTATTATTTCAGGATTGTTAGTAGGGTGGTGTTTATTAAGTGATTTTAAAGCCAAACAATTATAGGTCAGGAGCTAGATATGAAAAAATCTTTGGGGGAGTCGGCTTTGCCGTAGTAATTTTTTTTATGTTTTTAAATTGTAATGCATTAATACAGGCAATTGATCGAATTTATGAGACAAAGGCGTATGAAGCGATAGAGATATTTAATGGGAAAACTTTTAATGAATTAAAAGACGAAGAGGGCTTCCATCAAGAAATAAAAGTTTTCCCTAGCGTGAAGTATCCAGGTGATAAGCAGGTCGTTATATTCAATAGAAAAGATAAGGCGGAGATAATTCTTTTCATTGAAAATGACAATGGAAAAGCTAAAGTCGTTGATGTGATTGTGGACGGTAAACAGGTTATCTTTAAGTAATTTTGGATCCAATCAATTCAAGATAAGGAGCTAGATATGGAAAAATTCTTTTTAGACCTCGGTAAAATGGTTTTGGGCCTTGGTATTGCATTGGTAATTTGGGGGATTAGTCGTTACAGCCATCCGGTTCAGTCACTTGATCAATTTTATGAGACAAAAGCGTATGAAGCGATAGAGATATTTAATGGGAAAACTTTTAATGAATTAAAAGACGAAGAGGACTTCTATCAAGAAATAAAAGTTTTCCCCAGTGTGAAATATCCTGGCGATAAACAAGTTATTATATCGTATAAACATCAAGCTATTAAGACAGTGCTTTTTATCGAAAATGATAATGGAGTTGCAAAAGTGGTCGACGTAATCGTAAATGGAAATCGTATTGTATTTAAGTGATTGACACAGCTTGCAGCCTATCAAGTTGGTAGGTTGCTGGAAGTGCCAATATATGAAAGGAGACTGTGCAATGAATAGTCAAGAAGCACTTTTTAATGTATCCCAAGATACTATGAAACAGATTGTAAATTTACGCTCGATTATTGAAACCTTAAGGATATCAAATATCCCAGAAGAGTATGACTTACAGCGAATAATTGCGGAGGCATTAGAGCAGGCGCATGTTGCATATATCAAAGAATATAAACTTGGTCGAAGGAATAGAATTGATTTCTTTGTTGATGGAATAGGCATTGAGATAAAAAAAGGGAAACCGAATCGTGTAGCAGTGCAAAATCAGCTTTATCGATATGCTGACTTTGACGAAATTCACGGTATCATCTTGGTTGTAGAAAGAAATGTTGTCGGGATACCTTCTGAAATCAATCTAAAGCCTTGTCATGTCGTTGGATTAAATCGATTATGGGGGATTGCTATATGAACGTACCAGCATACTTACAGGTCCCACCTGAAGCCGATTATTTATATGGAACCTTGTCTTTTGATGAAAAAGAGCAAGCTTGGATAATTGAAGCTGAGCCTTGTGTTATTGAAATGGCAAGAAGACTTTTTCCTGCTTGTGATTCTTGTAAATCATATAATCAAAGCAGTGTGCGCTTTTTTCGGAATAAACGCACGGATGGAGATCTTAATTGGTTGCTTTTACGATATCCTTTAAAGATTTCTGATCAGGATCAATATAGAGCTATGCATGACAGTATCGTTAATCATGTGATGCATCAACAAGACTTTTTAGTGCATCCCAAAAAGGAGACTCCATCCCTCATTTTTAAGGGTGAGTTACTAGAATATCAAAAGGAAGGCTTATCCTATCTGTTACATAATCGGAAAACATTGTTGGCAGATGATATGGGTCTTGGTAAAACAATCATAGCGTTATCTTTTCTCGCAACGGTAGCGGATTGGCCGGTTTTAATTGTTGTACCGCCACAAATTCGAAGTGGTTGGATGTCTCAAATTAATAATTTTTTGGAAATCCCTAAATCGTCTGTTCAAGAAGATCTGTTTGCAAAAAATGGTGCCGATGTTCATCTTATTCAGGGATTGCGGCCTTATTCATTACCAAAAGCAAAAATCTATATTATACATTATCTTATTTTGCGTGGATGGAAAAAGATTCTACCAGAGTTTGGTTTTAAAACCGTTATCTTTGATGAAATTCAGGAATTGCGTAGTGCAAAAAGTGAAAAATATTCTGTGGCAACATTGATATCCGAACGATGTGAAAATGTAATCGGATTGTCTGGTACCCCAATTTACAATAAAGGTGCAGAAATATGGAATGTAATGAATGCTATAGAATACCATTGTTTATCCGATTACGAAAGTTTTACACGTGCCTGGTGTACGTATTATCAGAGCGATGTAATTAAAGATCCTCAATTGCTGGGTGATTATTTAAAACGAGAGGGCTTAATGATTCGGAGAACCAAAGACCAAGTCTTATCTGAATTGCCGCCTAAACGGAGAATTGTGGAGCCGGTAGATGTTGATGATGGAATGCTGCATAAATTGTTAAAAAATACAATTGTCAAAGCAAAAGGGATAGATTTAATCGAAAATGTTTTTGAACGAGGCCGATTAAAACAACAAATTGTTGACGAGGCTAGACGGGCTACAGGCGTTGCTAAGGCGGAATCTGTTTGTGATTTCGTAAAAATGCTGCTAGAAGCAGGCGAACGTATATTGCTCTTTGCATATCATCATGATGTTTTTGACATGTATATGGATGAACTAGCACCATTTTCTCCTGTTGAAATAAGTGGCCGGAAAACACAAAAAGAAAAAGACGAAGGTATCCAAAAATATATGGATGGAAAAACCAATGTTGCTATTTTAAATTTACGGACAACCGCAGGCCTAGACGGATTACAAGGGAGAACCAGTGTTGTTGTCTTTGGGGAATTGGATTGGTCTCCAGCCATTCATAGCCAATGTGAAGATCGAGTGCATAGGTTTGGACTCAAGCAATCTGTCTTATGCTATTACTTGGTAGCTTCTGACGGATCTGATGCGAATATTCAAGATGCATTAGGGTTAAAGGTTAGCCAGTTCATTGGGATTATGGGGGATAAAGCCGAGACAAAAGAAGATCGAGTATTAGCTGAAACTGCTGTAAAAAAACACATGACAAATATTATTCAAAGGCTACAAAAAATGAGTAATCGAAAAGTTGGATAAGATATTTTGATGAAATGCAACAAGTCTTTGAAAGGTAAATGAATGGAATAAAAAAGATGCCCATTATGGGCATCTTTTGTGAAGCATATAAAGGTGGCTTTAAAAATGAGAAAGTTTTTTTGTATATTAGCAGCAATTTATATTTTTTCAGTACCATCTGCGGAAGCTGCTCTACCGGTAACCTCGGATTTTGGATGGCGTAATGATCCATACACCGGCGAATGGAAATTTCATGCAGGGGTCGATCTTGGATATGATTATGGGGCAGGAATACCGGCATTGTTTGATGGTGTTGTGGTATCAGCAGGAAACAATAATGATGGATATGGCAATTGTGTTTTGTTATATCATCCGGCTATTGACGCTTATACGCGATACGGCCATTGTGCAGCGATTTATGTTAATACAGGGGAAAATGTATCCGTTGGGCAAATTATCGCTGCTGTAGGCAGCACAGGGAAATCTACAGGGCCACATTTGCATCTGGAATACATAATTGATACCCCTGATGGCTATCAATATACAAATCCATTGGTTTTATGGGGCTAATTGAGAACACAAGAAAGAGTGGGGATATATTATGGTTGCAATAGCTGGAACTGGAAATGAAACTTGCGATAGATTGATGAATATAGATTTTAACGGAAACGTGATCCATGCGCTATGGTTTAAAACAATTGTCAAAGAAAATGGAAAAGCGGATTTAGTTGCCATAAATATATTGGCTGATATCGTGTATTGGTATCGGCCTACTCCTGTGCGGGATGAAGAAAGTGGGAAGGTTATTGGTTATCGGAAAAAATTCAAAGCAGATCTGCTGCAGCGTAATTATGACAGCTATGCAGATCAATTTGGTTTGTCTAAACGGCAGGTAACCGATGCTTTTGCTCGCCTTGAAAAGATTGGTATTATTCAACGTGTTTTTCGCACGTTAAACGTCAATGGCATGTTG
>JBOFWC010000233.1:0-5505 GCA_051653405.1 Proteocatella sp.
GTATTTATTTCATGACCTATACCCGCTACAAGTCTAGAAAGAGAAGCATTTTTCTCAGTTTCAATCTTAAGACTCTCAGTTATATCCGTACTTGTACCCATGATTAAAGAAAGCTCATTTTCAGCATCCAAAATAGGAATTAGTGAAGTAATAAGCGTTCTTTTTTCACCCTGTTCACCAGCATAGTAAGTTTCTTGAACCATATTTTTCTTATTTTCTTTTATATCCAAAAATATTTTTTTCCAAAAATTACGACTCTGTTTATCCTTAAAAAGCTTCGTAAAAGGAAGCCCTATTAACGAATCCTTTGATACATTAAACATTTTTTCAAAAGTATTGTTAGTTGTAATCAGATAGCCCTCACTATTTATCGTAAAGATTATATTATCAGAGTTTTCAACTAGAGAGCGATATTTTCTTTCATTTATAGAGAGTTCTTTGAGGGCGCTCCTCACATTTTTTTGCATTTCAAAAAAAGCCAGTGAGAGCGTTTTTATCTCCTCAGGCGATGAATCAATAACTCTAAAATCAACATGATTATGACTCAAACTATTTTCAGCGGCCGTAGTAAGCTGGTGAAGAGGTTTTGTAAGGCTTCTTGAAACCCCTATGCCTATCGCTATAGATAGAGGAATACTAAGAAGCAGGCAAAGAAGTGTAAGTAGCGAAACTGATTCTAAAGCACTGTACATCTCATCAGTTTTTGGAAGGGCAATAAGTAGCCACCCATTAGAAAGCTCATTCCATGCAATCATGCTGTATTCGGAGCTTTTATCAAAAGAAAGCATTCCAGTAGGATTTGAAGTAATGTAGTTTTTTTGAGCACTATACCATTTAGAGATGATTTCAGCATCTATTCCATCAGGAATATAAACTGGATTCCCTGTATCAGTAAGCAGTATTACAGAGCCAGAATCATATATTTTTATATCCTTAAGTCTATCTTGAAAACTAGACAAAAAAAGCTCAGCGCCAGTTATACCAATTAGCTTGTTATTAACATAAACAGGAATAGAAAAACTAACAATGTCTGCATTCCAAGGTTCCCAGTAATAAGGCTCAGACCAATATTCTCCACGATTTATAGCTTCACGCCACCATGACTGTTCATTATATCCTTCTTTTACGGCATCATATTCAGCTTCCTTTATAAAATTTCCATTTTCAAGAGTATAAGATACTGTATTAGTTCCTGGAATAACTTCTGAATTAAATAGCATCCATGCAGAAATATTATTAAAATCTGTAATAAATGACTTCATAAAGCCACTCAACTTTAGTTTATATGAGTTCATATATATTGGATCAGAAATAGCTTTATTATAATCAAAGGTATTTAAAATAATACTTCTTTGCGCATATGAAAGCTGCTTAACCCTTGAAAATTCAGCATCAATGGCCTCAGCTTCCCCATGAAGTACACTTAGAAGATGCTGCTCAGTTTCCTTAGTAAGTGCAGTCTCAGATTGTATGTATATAGAAAGTCCAAGCAGTATTGCCACAATGATACTGCAAAGGGCTATAGAAAAACTAATTTTAGAAGAGATAGTTTTCATAAATCCTCCCAAGTAGAATATTATTTTCTTTATTTTATCATAAAAACTAAAAACTGATATACAAAACTGAGTGAATTTTCACAAATATTGCCTTGCGGATTTTTTCAAATTAAGATATATTAAAATTAGATTTCACAATTTGACACATTTTGAAGATAATTGTGACACATTATCCTCCTATAATAACCTTAAAGAAAGCACATACATTTAAATTAAAAATTTTAGGAGGAAGAAAAAATGAAAAAAACTTGTTTATTAGGATTATTAACTGGAGTATTACTTGTAGGAAGCGTAGGAAGTGCATTTGCAGCTGAAAAAGTTGAAATGATGGAATTAAAAAATGCAAAATTTATCACAGATGAGGTGATTATAAAGGCTTCAGAAATTAAAGAAGGAGAACCATGTTTAATAGAAGTAGGGACTGGAGATACTAAATTCAATAAGATAGATTTTGATAAAGCTAACAAAGATAAAAAAATCTTAAGTGTTGAAGAAATGCAAAAACTCATAGATGAAGGCATTAAAAATGGTACTATAACGGTAAAAAAAGGATATAATTCAATAATAATTGAAAAATAAAAATCACAAAATAAGAATTATAAATAAGAATCTCCCTCAAATTTGGGGGAGATTTTTATATATAAAGTAGGAGGAAATATGGGGTATTGTATTTATCTAGTAGAAGATGAAGCGGCACTAAATGAGATATTGTGCATGTATTTAGAACAAGAAGGCTTCGTAGTAAAAAGCTTTAAAAACGGTAGAAGTGCATTAAAGGAGATTAACAATTCCGAAATAAATTTATGGATATTAGATATTATGCTGCCAGACATAGATGGAATAGAACTCTTGCGAAATATAAAAAATAAAAACGAAAATATTCCTGTAATATTTATGTCAGCAAGAAATAGTGACATTGATAGAATAACAGGATTAGAACTAGGCAGTGACGATTACATATCAAAACCGTTTTTACCTAGAGAATTAGTAATAAGAGCAAAAAAAATACTAGATAGAACCTATGGAGATAGTAAAACTAAATCAGAAACAACAATATCAAGCTATACAATAGATTTAAAGAAGAGGATAGTAAAAGAAAATGATAAAACAATAGAACTAACCTCAAAGGAATTTGAACTATTACTTTACTTTGCACAGTATCCAGGACAAGCCTTATCAAGACAGCAGATAATTGATAAAGTTTGGGGTGAAGATTATTTTTGTAGCGATAGAATAGTAGATAATTTAATAAAAAGACTTAGAAAAAAATTAGAAAACCTTCAAATAGAAACTATATATGGATATGGATATAGGAGTGAACGATGAATAAAAGAACCACACTTTCGTTTCAAATATGGAAGAATTTTACAATATCAATACTTATACTTAGCATAGCATTTAGTTTTTTATTTTATATATTCATGTCAAATTTTATAAAAGATCAGATATTTCAAAGCATAGAATTTGAGCAAGGGCGCGATTTAGAAAATGAAACAATTTATACAAATATTTTAAAATCAGAGACAGAAGAGCCTGATGGATCCATTATACTAAACTCATCAGATGTACTTGATTTAAACAAAATGGAAATAGGACATATTGAAATTATAAAAAATAAGCCAGAAATAATAGTTGCTGAGGAAATAATTCCAGGAGGGATAGTAGAGATCAAAATAAGCGATGTTCTAGGAGAAGAGGTCAGCGATAAAATTTTTGAAGATGCAGACAAACAGACAGTATCATCTCAAAGATATTCAATGCCATATAAAGGAAAGGAATTATTGTATGTAGTTAATAAAAATAATATAGACAGCAATGAATCTTTTTCTTACTCTTATGTAGTAAAAGACATGAGAAAAATAATCATTGCCCAATTTAAATACCTTTATTTTGCAATCATACTAATAATTGTAGCTATGCTTTATCCAGCAAAACTGATAGCTAATAAAATTACAAAACCACTGGCTATTTTACAAGATAATATGGAAAGCATTGCAAACAAAGACTGGACAAATCCGATTAAAGTAACAGGAGCAGCAGAAATATCGAGCCTAAGCGATTCTTGTGAAGAAATGCGAATGCAGATTTTAGAATATGATAAAAATAACCAAATAATTTTACAAGAAATATCACATGAGCTAAAAACTCCAATAATGGTCATAAAAAGCTATATACAAGCTATTAGAGATGGAATGTTTAGAGAAAACAATATAAATAAAGCCTTAGATATAATAGAAAAAGAAACCTCAAGACTAGAAAAGCGAAGCCTTGATTTAATATATATAACAAATTTAGACTTTTTAAAATACAAAGGCATGAGTAAAAAATCCATAAACTTAAAAAATCAAATAGAAGAACTACACGAAAATATGATTTTTTTAAGAACAGATATAAACTGGAACTTGAACCTAGAAGAAATAAAAATGGATGCATATGAATCCGTATTTATGACATCAATAGAAAACATAATGAACAATCAAGTTCGTTATGCGAAAACAAAAATAAATATAGATTTATTTCAAGACAAAGATAATATTTATTTTGAGATAGAAAATGATGGAGAGTCTATAGAGCTGCCAGAAGAAAAACTATTTGCACCTTTTGAAAAAGGAAAAGAAGGAAAATCAGGGCTGGGACTCTATATAAGCAAAAAAATATTAGAACTTCATGGCGGAAATATAAACTTTAAAAACCTAGAAGAAGGTGTAAGATTCTATGTTAAGCTTCCTAAAAAATTTTGATTTTAACTTCCATATATAGTAATATAAATATATTGGATTAAAATTAAGTTAAGTTTTTTAGAAAGGATCGACATGAATAAAAAAATATGTGCCTTACTACTTTCAGCAATTTTAGTAGTAAGCAGTATTATGACACCATTTGCACAAGAAGCACCAAACACAGCAAGTATACCAGCAATGGAAGGTAGTTCAGCGCTCTTGATGGAAACAAGCCATGGACAGATAATATATCAAAAAAATGAGGAAAAGAGACGACTTCCCGCATCGGTTACAAAAATAATGACTGTAGCAGTGGCATTTGACATAATAGCCGAAAAAGAAATTCCACTCGAAAAAATAACAAAAGTTTCAAAGAATGCTGCAGATACAAAAGGCGCTTCAATAAAACTAAAAGAAGGCGACCTTATAAGTATAGAAGCACTTTTAAATGCGATAATATTAAACTCAGCCAATAATGCCTGCGTAGTTTTAGCCGAAGAATTAGGTGGAAGTGAATCAGAATATATAAAGCTTATGAATCAAAAAGCACTGGAAAAAGGATTGAGAAATACAAACTTTGTTTCCGTAAATGGCCTTACATGGAGCAACGAGCATTACAGCAGTGCATACGACATAGCTCAGATTGCAGACGAGCTTATAAAAGAAGGCGATATATTTAGATACTCACCTCAAAAGACCAAAGTAATAAATGTATACAGAGGAAATCCACCAGTGCTTTCGAGAACCATAGAGCTAGAAAGTACAAATAAATTGCTTGGGAACTATGAGGGCATAGATGGAATGAAAACTGGCTGGGTTGGCCCTGAGTCAGGGTACTGCTTTGTTGGAACTGCCAAAAGAGGAGATACAAGACTCCTTAGTGTAACCCTTGGAGCCCAAAAAGAACATGGAAACTTTAGAGATACCGTGAAGCTTTTGGACTATGGTTTTGACAACTTTAGATATATACCACTTATGACAGAAGACGAAACCATCTTAAAAACAAAGGTAGAGGGCGCTCTAAAATCGCTTAAAGGAAGTCTAGGAGAAGACCTTACGGTATTTGGAAAATACACTAAAGAAGATTATGCAACGCAGATAAAGCTAAATAAGCTGGAGCTTCCTATAGAAAAAGGTGATAAAGTAGGAGTTTTAGAAGTATATGCAAAAGATAAACTTATAATGAAAAGAGATTTATTTGCAGATAATAATGTAAAAAAATCAATTAT
>JBOFWC010000234.1:0-2086 GCA_051653405.1 Proteocatella sp.
CCTAATTTCCCCTTTCCCCATCTGGAGTTACTTCGTTTATCCCACAAAAATGAGCGCTTTAGCTATCCCAGAGTAAATCATATCTTTTGGATGAATAAAAATTGAGCACCCATTGCCTTTCTCTTCTTATCCATTTTGCTGGCACGGTGATAAATCTAAAAATAAATCGCTTCGTTCTACTTACTTGACTGACTTCCTTAAAAACTTTTGCGACCTTCCGAGCTATATAGTCGCCCCTTAAAAACACCTATTTGGGTAATAAGATTAAATTGGAGGTTTTCAATATCCTCCAATTTATGCTAAATATCCATTTAACAATGAAAGCCCAAAGAGCATTCATTGCTCTTTTGAAGTTAAATGCGGCTGCAGACAAAATGGCATTCATAACATCCCCGACAACTCCCTTAAGAAAGTTGCAATCCATGCGATGATCTGATTTAATATGACCGATTGTCGGTTCAATTGCTGCCCGCTGGCAAAAGAGTTTATGCTTCTTCTTTTTCTGTCGATAGGAGTCTGTTTTTTTAGGTTTATCAGGAATTAATATTGGAACGCCTTTGCATTCTTTTATTCCTCGATAGCCTCTATCACAAGCTACTCGAGGAGGAAGTTTCCCTATGTTTTTTTCTATCTGTTCCAATGTTCCTTCAATCGTTTTACTGTCATGTTCTTTTCTAAATGATACAGCTCCTACAATTAATCCTCCCTCTGTTCGGGCAATGGAGACTTTATTGCCAAATTCATATTTCTTATGCTCTTTGCCTTTCCCTATGCATTCAACCTCGGGTTCGTGAAGGGAATAGATTTTATCCTTAGATGTACGTTTTTGTTCCAAAACACGATGAAATAAACTTAGCATCTGATCGTGAATAGTTATCTTAGCCCCTTTTAGATTGCGTTCCAACTCACGAACTAGACGTCCGGCAATGGTTTTAAGTTTGCGATCGGCTTTAATTGCCTTCTTGTGATTACGAGGATTATTTCGAAAGCGTTGATCCAAAAATATCAATTTTAAAACTCGTGTATAGCTTTGACGCATTGTAAATCCGTATTTATCGGAGAGCTGTTTGCAGTGATGAACAATCTTCTTGAGCAGCTTACCATCGGTAGGAAAAGTGATGTTTTTTTCTTGCACAGTGGAATCAATATAAACTGTTTTACCGGATTCATCATCATGATCGTCATTGACAAGAATACTTTCTTCAAGAATCAAACGGGCACCATCTTCACCAATGCGTTTGCGAAAATGTACAAGTTCGCTAGCATTACAAGGCGGTTCAATACTAAATTCATTTTGTCCACAGAAATATTGGTAATAAGCATTTTCTTGCCACTGTAAAACAACACTCTCGTCAGAGATATTTCTGATATGCCGAAGCAAAATCAAACCGACCATTAAGCGGATAGATTTTGCAGGACGACCATTGTCTTCACTGTAAAGAGACATAAAAGAATCTTCGAATTTTTGCCAATTTATTTTGTTGGCAAGACGAAATAATGGATGAGAAGGATTTAACGTATCAGCTAAACCAAAAAACAGAGACTGTTGAATGTCTTTTTGGGGTCTTTTATACATAAAATATCTGCAAGGTTTATACCGTAAAGATACAAAAACTTGCAGATATATACAAATATTAATGGAAGTATATGATTGATTATCAAAGAATAATATACTTTTTAAGGGGCGACTAATTATAAATAATTTATTCTACTTGCTTTGTTAAAGGTACTTTCATGGTGAGTAGAATAAATTATTTTTTTTATAAAGCTTGCGAGGTGGCTAAGTTGTTGAATTTCAAAACACTATTTCGATTAATACAGATAAATGGAGGGTGTAATAGTACTGGTTCTTTATAACTCTGCTTCATCATAATAATATGTAATTCAGGTATATTATTTGTTTTTGAATGATTGAGTCCACTTGAAAAAGTGCATTTTAGCACTTTTACCCCCTTTCAGAAGCATCTATATGGCGTTAAATTTTGATAAAAAAGAATTTTTCAAGTGGACTCATTCTTTATTATATTAACAATTTTATCTTTTGTGTTGTTTCGCTGTTTGCCTATCTTTGGACTTTATTATGATT
>JBOFWC010000235.1:0-5458 GCA_051653405.1 Proteocatella sp.
TGCTGACTACTAGTGCCAGTAAAAAGATGAATGATATATTAGAAGCAATGGATAAACTTATTGATAAAACAAAGTAGGGGTAATGTATGAGAATTCATGGTAATGTTAATATTACAAGGCGCACCGATGTTAATCAAGAAAATGATTACCATAAATATGAAGGTGCTTTGAGTGAAGACTTTGGGCATATTTGCGGATATTGTGGGAAGCGTGAGATGGTGACTCGTAAAGGCTTTGAGATTGATCATTTTGTACCAGTACGCATAGCCAGTGAAAGGGAAACTGATTATTCGAATTTAGTTTATAGTTGCTTTACATGCAATAGAAAGAAGTCGAGAAAGTGGCCGACAGAAGATAAAGACATAAATCACGACGGACAAGTTGGGTTTGTTGATCCAGCTACTATTCAATATGATGAGCATCTTAGTCGAACGGAAGCAGGAGATATTATAGGTCTGACAGATGTCGGTACATATATGTGCGATAAAGGTTTTAAGTTTTCTGTCAGACCTATAAAAGAGATTTGGACATGCACTAAAATTTTGGAAAAACAGACTGCCTTGGAAAAGAAATTGGAGTCAATGACTCCAGAAGAGAGTAGAGAGTACATAGCCATTAACCAACAAATAAAAGAATTATATAGCATTCTATTTAAAAAAAAAGAATAGTGTTCATTCAAATGGTGTGCCGAATAAAGCTCTCAATATGCTGAAATTTGGTAAGCGTCAAATCATAGACGAGTTAACCAGAAAATAAAAAAATGAGATAATGCTCCTAGAAATTAATTTTGAAGGGAGCTTTATTTATGGCTAAAATTCAAGATATAAGTATTCAAAATCCGATTTATCACTGGATAAAGGTTGCTAATGGTAGCGTAGCTCTCACTGAAATAGTTACAAACAAATCGGTAAGAGTACTTATCGGGGCATATCCATTTCAGCATCACCAGTATCGAAATCATGAGCGATAAAATCAATTGAATGCTAAAAAATTAGATAAAGCAAATGTAAATTTTTAGCATATTTTTCCTGAACATATTATAAAATCACCAATTAAATGCTATAATAAAAATATATAGAATTTTGGAAATAAAACTTCAAAATTATTCGGAAATGAGTGAGGAGGAAATGAAAATGAGAAAGGCACTATGCGTTGGAATTGACAGCTACGAGAAAATCAACGATTTACATGGTTGTGTAAATGATGCTAACAGTGTAAAAGCTGCCCTTGAGCGTAACGGAGATGGAACATTAAACTTTAATACTCGATTGATGTGTGCTACTAGCGAAACGTCATATATTACTAGGGGAATTTTGAAAGATGCAATACAGGAACTTTTTAAGAGTGATTCTGAACTAGCAGTCTTATATTATGCTGGGCATGGTTCATTTGATTCTCTTGGAGGGTATTTGTGTACAAGCGAGGTCGAACGTGCTGATGATGGCTTATCTCTTAATGACATAATGAGTATTGTTTCGGAATCAAAGGCACAAAACAAGGTGGTGATTTTAGATAGTTGCCATAGTGGACTTGCAGCGAGTTCTAAAGAAATGCAAAATTTCTCAATATTACATAATGGAACCACTGTTTTAGCTGCTTGTGATGAGCAGCAGTATTCGTCAGAGAAAAATGGGCACGGAGTATTTACATCGTTGTTAATTGAAGCACTTTACGGTGGAGCAATGAATTTGCTTGGAGAGGTTTCTCCCGGCAGTATATATTCTTATATTGACCGTTCTCTTGGTGGATGGGAACAGCGACCAGTATTTAAAGCAAATATTAAAAACTTTGTTTCTCTCAGAAAAAATTCCCCTCCAATTTCAATAGTAGAGTTACGTTTAATTACAGAATTTTTTAAATCACCATATGAAGAGTTTGCTTTAGACCCAACATATGAGCCCGATAAACATGAATCAGATACTACCGAGATAAACAAGGAACACGAAGCTATCTTTGCAATTTTACAAAAATATGTTAAATTAAATCTGGTAGTTCCATCTGGTGCTGAACATATGTATTACGCTGCTATTCACCGCAAAGCATGCACATTAACTGTACAAGGACAACATTACTGGAATCTTGTAAAGAAAAATACAATATAAAAATTATAGGAGGTAAAAAATCATGATAAATATTTTTATTCCTCATCGTTGGAATAATAGAGATTTTATTGAAATTAGCGCACTGCTAGACCGAACAAAATACCAAGTTAGAGACTACTCAGTGCCAGCAAGTTCTCCATTTGATAGAATTGATAGAAGGTATAATGTTGATCCTCAGATTCAAAAGCAAATTAGATATGCAAGCGTTGTGGTTTGCTCAAACCGTCCAGCGAATAACAATGGAATTGCAATCGACGAGATAAAATATGCTGTTAGTCTAGGCAAGCCTGTTGTAGCAATTAAAATTACTGATAGTACTAGTCAAGAAATAACTGGATTAGGTATCTCGGTGATTGCAAAACGAAAAGATTCACTAGAGTTTTGGATAGGTTCTAATTCAAAATAAATAATTATTGCTAATAATAATGATTATATAAGTGGCTGTCGGAAAATAAGGCGATAGCCTCACAGCTAAGAAGGATATACTCTTAATATTTAGTTAGGAGAATATCCTTCTTTTTATGCAATATAAAAAATACAAAAAAACGACAAAACGAGTGTATCGACCCCAAAAAGTTATACCCAAAATCTAATGATTGGAGGTCGGTATTTTTTATGGCTAAATATAGTTATGAATTTAAGAAAAATGTGGGTCTTGCTTATATTAATGGTGAAGGGGGAATTAAATATATCGCTGAAAAATATGTAGTAAAACACAAATCAGAAGTTGGACAATGAGTAACAAATTATCAAACTTACAGAGATGATAGATTGATGCGTTCAAAGCAAAAACAAAGTGATTCTTTCGAATGTAAGATTTCTGTTGTAGAATTATATTTATCATCAGAGATGTCTATTCGAGAATTAGCTCTCCAAGAATGTATTCGAAATCCGGCCGTGATAACTACAGGGGTTAACCGTTTTAGAGCAGCTGGCCCTGATGCTCTAAAACATAGAAAAAAGTATGGAATAAATCAAGGGATTCATAAAAAAAGAAAACTATTCAACCAAATGAAAAAGTTTCAGTTGATACTAGTATTGAATATGTAAAACAAATTGAGTATGAACTTCTCAAGCTTAAAATGGAGAATGCCTATTTAAAAGAAATGAGGAGAATTCAAACTAAAACATATTCTCGCAGTTGTAGGTTTCGCAAAAGCAACATACATGTATTGGAAGAAAAAATTTTATAGAGAAAATCCAGATCAGGATATTGAAAATAAGATATTGGAAATACATGAAGCTAACAAAGATTACGGCTACCGCCGTATTTATGGAGAACTTTATAATCAGGGCTTTAAGGTTAACAAGAAGAAGGTACAGCGGATTATGCAGAAACTTAATTTTCAGGTGACGTCATTTACTAGAAAAAGCCGAAAATATAGTTCCTACAAAGGTAGAGTTGGAACTATTGCACCTAATAGAATTCATAGATGTTTTAATACTCATATTCCACATCAAAAAATTACTAATGATACTACAGAATTCAAATATTATGAGATTGATTCTAAAGACATGTAACTACATGTAAACGATATCTTGATCCATTTGTGGATATGTTTAATGGAGAAATATTAAGTTTTAGAATAGATAATCATCCATCAACATCTAACGTAATGAATGCCTTGAATGAAATTATAAAAATAACATCTGATTGTTCATATCGCAGAACTTTTCATTCCGATCAGGGAGGGGCTTATCAAATGAAAGCATACTCTTATCGTTTAAAGAAAGAAAAATTTTTCCAAAGTATGTCACGCAAAGGTAATTGTCACGATAATTCAGTAATGGAAAACTTATTTGGTATTTTAAAACAAGAGATTTACTATTGTGTTGTATATTATAGTTATGATAAATTAAAATGTAAAATAGAAAAATTCATAAAGTATTACAATGAAAAAAGAATTAAAGAGAAACTAGGATGGATGAGCCCTGTACAATATAGGCTGAATCTCCAGGCTGCGTAAAAATAGCAAGGCAGCCAAACTGCCTTGCTAAAAAAGTCTAACTTTTTGGGGTCACCACAGAGTTTTCGCTTTCTTCCGTTATATTGTAAATATAACTACTCGCTACCAAATTAATATTTATTATAACCAATTTTTGGAAAAAAGGTGACAAGTTATTAATTTTAATTTTTACAAATGGATATTGTCTCAGTCCTCATTTATTTAGGTTTTATTTGGAAATATTTGCCGGGAAAGTGGAGTAAATAAGTAAAAGTAAAATCATTAAGAAAAATAAACTTCTTTTTGTCTTTGTTTTTTTAAAATTTAAGTCAATGGGTACTATTTGATGCTTACAAAAATTATGATTAAGTAGGACATTAAAGACGACACAATATTTTTAAAAATAGGATTTACGAATGAAAATTTTTTAGGAGGAAATAAATGGATTTAAACACGCTCGTAGATGATTACTTAAATATAGTAGAATATCAAAATAATTTGGATAAGAAAACTATCAAAGCATATAGAATAGATTTGAATCAATTTCAAAGATTTGTTGAAGAAAAGGATTTTTCTAACACAAAAGAAGGTATAGTAAACTATATACAATTTTTAAATACTAATGGATATAAAATTAAAACTGTAAAGAGAAAAATCGCCTCATTAAAAGCTTTTTTTACTTATCTAAATTTTGAAGATATAATCGATATTAATCCATTTCATAATATCAGGTTGAAACTAAAAGAACCTTTTATTTTGCCAAAAATGATTCCATTAGAAGTGATAATAGAATTATTTGAATATGTGTATAATACAAAAAAGAAAATCAGAAAAGAAACCTATTTATATAAAGCTATTGTTAGAGATATTGCAGTATTGGAATTATTGTTTGGGACAGGTATACGTATTAGTGAATTATGTAATTTGAAAAGAGAAAATATAATATTTAGTCAAAATATAATAAAGATACATGGAAAAGGAAATAAAGAAAGAGTAATACCTATTTTTCATGAGAATATTTTAGAAGCGTTAAAAATATATGAAAAAAATTTTTATGATATTTCAATAGAAAAAGATTATTTTTTTATTAATAGAAACAAGAACATATTATCCAGTCAATCAGTAAGAAATATGATAAATAAGTATTGCAGAGATGCAAATATTAAATTACATATTACGCCACATATGTTTAGACACACATTTGCAACAACTTTATTAGACTCCGATGTGGATACACGATATATTCAACAGCTATTAGGACATTCAAGTATTCTAACCACGCAGATATATACACATGTTACTTCTAATAAAAAAGTAGAAATAATGAAATATAAAAATCCTAGATCTAAAATTATAATGAATGAAGGATAATTATAAATTATAGGAGGTTAGTTGTTTTGAATAACAATA
>JBOFWC010000236.1:0-9087 GCA_051653405.1 Proteocatella sp.
AATACACGAACAATTGAGCTTGAAGGAATATATAGACCCGTTTACGGGTGAGCCGGTAGGAAAAGTCAAAAAATCATAACCACCCGTTTTACGGGTGGTTATGATTTACAAAATATGCATTTAATTATTTATATAATATGTATTTAATTATCCATAGAATATACGGTTTATTATTTGTAAAAAAAATTATTAATTTACAGTTGACATTAAAAGTTAGCCATGGTAAACTCTTGAAATACATCAGTTAGCAGTGGCTAATCTGTATAAAAATTAAATTCTTTTTTTAGGAGGAAATATGAAAAATTTTAAATTTGGATCTAAACTATTAGCGATGGGTTTAGCTTCAACAATATTTATTACAGGGTGTGCAACGAATGTTGAAGATACTTCAAATGAGCAAACTCAGTCTAGTGGAGAAAATTCTAAAGTTGTTAATTTATATACGGATAGACACTATGATTTAGATGATAGTTTATATAATATGTTTACTGAAGAAACTGGAATAACAGTAAATGTTATTAAGGGAAAATCTGATGAACTTATAGAAAGACTTAAGACTGAAGGGGAAGATACAGAGGCTGATTTATTAATCACGGCAGATGCAGGGAGACTTCATAGAGCAAAAGAAGCTTCACTTTTACAACCGGTAGAAAGTAGCGTTCTTGAAGAAAATATACCTGAGAATTTGAGAGATGATGAAAAATATTGGTTTGGACTTACTAAAAGAGCTCGTGTTATTATTTACGATAAACAGAAAGTAGATCCTTCAGAATTATCTACGTATAAAGGACTGACTGATCCTAAGTGGAAAGGTAAAGTACTTATAAGAGCATCAGATAATATATACAATCAATCTCTAGTAGCATCTTTTATTGAAACGATGGGAGAAGAAAATACTAAAAAATGGGCAGCTGGAATTGTTGACAATATGGCTAGAGATCCAAAAGGTGGAGACCGTGACCAAGCAAAAGCTATTGCAGCAGGTGAAGGAGATATTGCTGTAATGAACACATATTATTTCGGACAAATGCTGAACTCTTCTGACCCTGAAGAAAAGAAGGTTGCTGAAAAATTAGCAGTATTTTTCCCAGATCAAGATGGCGATGGAACTCACGTAAACATTTCTGGAGCTGGAGTTGTGAAGAATTCTAAAAATAAAGAAAATGCGGTTAAGCTTATAGAGTTCCTTACAAGTGAAAAGGCACAAAAAGCTTATGCGGAAGCTAATTATGAGTATCCAGTTAATTCAAGCGTTGAGGCATCAGAACTTTTAAAATCTTGGGGCAAATTCAAAGAGCAACAGATATCACTTACAAAACTTGGAGAAAATAATGAAAAGGCAGTTAAGATATTAAATGAAGTTGGTTGGAAATAATGGATTCATTAAAAAATATACTGAATAAAAAACGATTTAGTATAGGGATATTGTTGACTTTTGTTTTTATAACAATAATAAACATGCCAATTATTACAATTATAAGTAAGGTTAATTTTTCTCAAGATAGCAACTGGGATCATTTTAAAGAGTATCTCTTACAAGATGCGGTAAGAAACACTTTAGTATTAATAATATCCACTATTTTTATATCAGGGATTATAGGAGTTTTACTTGCTTCAGTTATCTCGTTATTAGACTTTCCATTTAAGCGTTTTTTTGAATGGGCATTGTATATACCAATTGCAATTCCGCCATATATAGCGGCGTATGTTTATGCAGGTATGTTTAGTTATACAGGCATTTTTCAGCGAATATTTAGAGGTTTAGATATGTCTTTATCTCCTAAATGGTTTGATATAATGAATTTAAAAGGTGCTGTTTTCATATACTCAATAACGCTCTATCCATATGTCTATGGAGCGGTTAAAGCTTTTATTGAAAATCATTCTGGTAGTTTTATTGATACTGCAAGAACACTAGGGTATAAACCTACAAAACTTTTTCTAAAAGTAATATTACCGCTAATAAGAATACCTCTTATTGGCGGTATAATGTTAACTATGATGGAAGTGATAAGTGATTATGGAGTAGTTAAATATTTTAACATACAAACTGTAAGTTCTATTATTTTCAAGTCGTGGTTTGGTATGGGAGAAACAGGTGTTGCAATTCGTCTTTCATTTTATGTTATGATTGGAATTATAGCATTACAAACCCTTGAAGAAATTTTGAGAGGGAGAAAAAAGTATAATATAAATGGGAGTCGCGGGAAATTAGTCACACCTATAAAACTTAAAGGTAAAAAAGGATATATTTTAAGCTTTATATTATTATTATTTATGTCAGTAGCATTTATAGTTCCTGTTGGACAGATGATAATATGGGCTTTAATGGCTTTTGAAAGAGTAAGTATTCCAGATATTAATAAAATTATACTAAATACACTATTTTATAGTACTCTGGCAACACTCAGCATATTGCTACTAAATATTTGGATAGCACACAGTAGAAGATGGCTTTCTAAAAATACAGGAACTTTTATGAGTAAGATTATTCAGTTAGGATATTCAATGCCTGGTGCAATAATTGCAGTTGGAACTATTACTTTTTTTGTAAGCTTAGATGGAATGCTATATCCATTATATCAATATTTGGGATTAAGCTCTAAAAAATTAGTGCTTAGTTCAAGTATAATAATGCTTATTTTTGCATTTATTGTCAGATATATGGCAGTGGGTTTTAATAATGTTAATTCAGCTTTTGCAAAAGTAGGAGTTAAGTACAATGATGCTGCAAGAACTTTGGGGATGGGAAAAACTAAAGCTATGATTAAGATAGAACTTCCAATTCTAAAAAATTCTTTGATTGCAGGATTTTTGCTAACCTTTATAGATATAATTAAGGAACTTCCGCTTACTTTGCTTTTACGTCCTTTTAACTATAATACGCTTGCGAGTAGAGCTTATGAATATGCTAATGATGAAAGAATTCATGAGGCTTCAGTACCGGCCTTAATAATAATAGTATTAAGTATTTTTGCACTAAGTGTTTTTGTAAAAATAAATGCTAGGAAAGGAGAAGTGCTAAAGAATGAAATTAGAAATAAAAAATCTTAATTTTGCTTATGAGAATAATGAAGAAAAAATATTTAAAGATTTTAATTTTTCAGCAGAAAAAGGTGAAATTTCAGCTATTTTAGGGAGTAGTGGTTGTGGAAAAAGTACACTTTTACGTATAATATCAGGTTTGGAAGAAAATGCACAGGGGTTTATTAAGGTAGGAGATCATATATTTCAAAATGAATCTACATTTATTCCAACTGAAAAGAGAAATATAGGATTTGTATTTCAAGATTACGCACTTTTTCCATTTATGACTATAGAACAAAATATTAGATTTGGAATGAAAGTAAAAAACTCAGATAAAATTGAGCATCTTTTAAATTTAACGCGTCTTAAGGGTTTAGAAAAAAGATATCCTCATGAACTTAGCGGAGGGCAGCAACAAAGAGTCGCTTTAGCTAGAACGCTTGCTTCGGAACCAAAGCTGCTTTTAATGGATGAACCGTTCAGTAGCTTAGATACAGAGCTTGTAGATGAGCTTAGACGAGATTTGAAAGATATTATAAAATCCCAGAACATAACTACGATACTGGTAACACATAATAAAGAGGATGCAGATTATCTTGCTGATAAAATTGTATATTTATTTTAATATATTGATTACACCAAATCATCAAGGGTAGTTATAAAACATAGAACGATATTATTTATAAATACTGTTTTGTGAGGTGTATGGGTATGGACATTGTTAAATATTTTGACGATAGAGTATTAGGTGCTTTATATACAGTTACTTTGATTGGAGTAGCAGTTACTTTTTTGCTGACTTATTCAGTTTATAAAAAATCTTATATAAATCAAATAACATTAGGTTTAGTTTTAGGTGCCATAGGTATGATTCTTATCACTATGAGAGACTATATATCAGAGTCGCTGTCGATTATAATAGGAAATTCAGCAGCAATAATTGGATTATATATTATTTATGATGGAATGGTTATTATGATTGGTAGAAAAACTCACTTGAAAATGCTGGAAACTATAGCAGCTCTATTTTCAATAATGCATATGTATTTTACATTTGTAAATCCTAATTTTACGGCTAGGGTAATTAATTTTTCAGTATTTAATGCTTTTGGGGCAATTTATATATCTACTCAATTTTTCTTACAGACTATAAAAAAATTTGAATATATAATTTTTATAGTATTTTTGACGCATTTAATTAGTGTATTTATAGATGCAATGAGAATATATGATGCATTTAAATTAGATAGAACCGGAACTTTGTTTGCAGAAAATTATATTTTAAAATATCTTTTTCTATATTCCATTTTTATTGCTATCGTGAGGATTATATGCGTGATGCTTTATAATACAAAAGACTTAGTTTAAAAAACTAAGTCTTTATTTCTATGCGATTTCTTCCATTTTCCTTTGCTTTGTATAAAAGTATGTCTGCGTTTTGTATATAATATTGAAGAGAGGCATTTTCATCTATTGTAAGTTCTATAAGACCACAGCTATAAGTTTTTTTAAAGCCATATTTTTCCTCAGAAATATCCGAAAATATTAAATTGATATCTTCTAATAATTTTTTAGCATTTGTTAACGAAATATTATTTATCAATATTACAAATTCTTCTCCTCCATAACGATAAATTTTATCTTCATGTCTTAGCCTATTTTTGAATACTTCAGAAAGTAATTTTAATACCTCATCGCCAATATTATGTCCATAGGTATCGTTTACAGATTTAAAATGATCAATATCTAAAATTCCAAAAATATATTTATTGGTTTCATCTGATACTAACATATTGAAATCTTGTTCAAGGGCATATCGATTTGGAAGCTTTGTTAATGCATCTAATAAGGCCATCTGTTCCAACCTATGGGTTTGTAGATATTCTAAAGATACATCTTCGAAAATAAAAATGTTGCTGTCATAACCTTTAAATGTGGATTTTTCAGATTTATATTTTATATAATGAGTGTGATTTAGCAAGTTAACGATATAAATATTTTTTTCAACTTCGTGGAATTTTATTTGATTATTTGAAATGTAAGATTTTAATTGATCACCAAAAATTTGTACAGCATATTTATTTTGATATATTAAGTCGCCTGATGATGAAACTACAGCAATAGCTTGACCTGAAAGTTCAAATAGTTTTTCAAATATTATATCATCTTGCTCAAGATATTTTTTCTGCATATATGCACCACGTTGCACAAGGGCAAATATTATTAGGGCGACCAGTATAAGACCAACTATTGTAAATAATGCTTCACTATAAAAATAGGTTTTAAAGTGTTCATTAAATTTAAAAAGTTCACTATTTAATTTATCAACATAGAAACCAGTTCCAATATAAGCATCCCATCCTTCCAAATTACAAACATATGAAATTTTTTCGGAAACTTGATTACTATTTTTATCTATAAATTTATACTGAATAAATCCTTTTTCTTGCGTATTTATTAGGAACATGATTTTGTTGTGTACGGATTGACCATTATAATCTACAAGGTCTGATATTTTTGTACCTACAAGTTCTTTTCTACTTGCAACTAGGGCTGTAGAATCAAAGTTGGTAATAAAAATGTAATTTTCTTTATCTTCGTAATAAGCTTGAAATTTTTCACATATTAGATTCCTAAGCATAGTATTTATATCTTCAAAGTAAATTCCAGTTCCAATTATGATATTGAACTCTGGCAAGTATCGACAGTATGAAAGTTTTTTGAGAGGAGGACCATTTTTACTTTTGGCCAAAAGTATTCTACATAAATA
The DNA here is from genome assembly GCA_051653405.1 of Proteocatella sp. Classification (GTDB taxonomy): domain Bacteria; phylum Bacillota; class Clostridia; order Peptostreptococcales; family Filifactoraceae; genus Proteocatella. Next base: position 5,798 of record JBOFWC010000236.1, read on the forward strand.
CCTTCTTTTTTGTTCATCGCTTCAAGAATATTTTTGACAAAATAAATACCTTCTTTATCATGAGCATCAAAGAAATTTTTTCCTATGAGGGCTTTATCTGTATCAGAATAAAGAAGTTCACCTTTTATATTTATTGCAAAATATGATAAATTATCATTTTTTACAAGTTTTTCTAAATTTCTTATTATATTTGAATTAGCATAAGTGTTATTGTTTTTCATTTCAACAAGGATACTGTATATATTCTCAACTTGATTTTTTATTTTAATTTTTTCATCAATTATAATATTATTACGCTCATACTCGATTTCATCGATTCTATTATTAACTTCAGTTTCAATGTCCTTCTTTTTTTCCTCAATATTAAAGTTATAGAAAGTATCTATAATTTCTCCGGTAAGAATTTTTCCAGACACAATAATTGTAAAGCTTATGAGAATAAAGCTTATGAGAATAAAGCTTATGAGAATAAAGCTTATGAGCATAATGAATAAAATCAGCATCCAGTTACGTAAGATCATTTTTTTAGTTATAGTCATATATTTTCCTCTCATAATAGATGTTTTACATAATAATATTTAAGTATTTATTACCCCAATATTAATTGATAAAACATAATTACTATTTACAATGAGCTTTAAAAATAATATTATGAGAATATAAGTAATTTTTAATATGAATTTTATTATTATTTAACAAGCTTATTATGGTGCATTAGCAAATAGTTTTTAGGGAGATATTATATGAGCAATTTATATTTTAAATGGGATGAAGATTTTATAACTGGGGTAGAACGTATCGATAAGCAACACTATAAATTAGTTGAGATAATTAATGATCTTTTAAAATGTAGCTTTGATATTGGAGATGGAAAACTTCAAAAAATTAATGATTTGCATAGAAGGTTAGCAGAATATGCTATATATCATTTTAATGAGGAAGAAAGTCTTATGGAGAGTTTTTTTGTCGACAGTAGGCATTTAGATATTCACAAACAGATTCACAAAGAATTTATAAGTAGGATTGATAATTTTTTTGAATATGAATTAAGAGATAATGGTTATGAAAATTTAGAAGAAATAAATGAATTTTTAATACGATGGCTAGCTTATCATATTTTAAATATGGATAAAAGTATGGTGAGACAAATAAAATACATTTCAGAGGATGGATTATCACCTTCAGCGGCATATGAAAAGGAAGAAAACTTACTTGAAATGAGTACAGAACCTCTATTAAAAGCACTTAAGGCACTGTTTTACATCGTATCAGAGAAAAATAAACAACTAGAGCAAAAAAATATAGAGCTTGAAGAAAAAGTAAAGGAGAGAACATCTGAACTTGAAAAATTAAATTTAGCATTAAGTGAACTATCTCTTAAAGATGAGCTAACTGGACTGGCAAATAGAAGGTATGCAGTATTAGAAATTGATAACCTTATAAATAATTGGAAACGATATGATACTGTATTTTCGATTTTATTTATTGATGTTGATAAATTTAAATCAGTAAATGATAATTATGGGCATGAATATGGAGATCAAGTATTAAAGTGGATAGCTGATTTTTTGAGTAATAATATAAGAAAAACTGATATTTTATGCAGACTTGGAGGTGATGAATTTATTGTAATTTGTGCACATTGTAATAAAGAATGCTCTATGGAATTAGCTCGTAAAATAAATGATTTATCTAAGTCTTTGACTGAAAATGAAAAGTTGAGTTTCTGGGAACCATCTTTTAGTATAGGTGTTGCAGAAATTGATGAAAATATAGAAAATTCAAGCGATATACTTACTAATGCAGATATTGCAATGTATAATTCAAAAAAGTCAGGTGGAGGAGCGTATTCGCTATATAAAAGGGAGTATTCAATAGAAAAATAAAACGTTATAGAAGGGGAAGGCCATGAAGATATTCATTGTGGAAGATGACAACAAGTTGAAACTTGAGTTAATTAAGTTTTTGGTAAAATATGATTATGAATGTGTTTCAAGTGAAGATTATAAAAAAATGGTGAGTGTTATTATCAAAGAAAATCCAGACTTAGTTTTATTGGATATAAATTTACCATACTTTGATGGATACCATATATGTAGAGAAATTAGAAAAACTTCAGATATGCCTATAATTGTAATTACTAGTAGGGCGAGTGATATGGATGAACTTATGAGTATGAACCTCGGAGCTGATGATTTTATAACGAAGCCATATAATTTACAGATTCTACTTGCTAGAATAACAGCTGTTTTAAAGCGTACTGGGAGAAAGATTACTGAAAATAATTTAAGTTATAATGGATTGAGTTTAAATACTGCTAGAAGCATAGTGACATATAATAGTAAAGATATAGAGCTTACTAAAAATGAAATAAAGATATTAAGTATACTTATGGAAAATGTTGGAAAAATTATAAGTAGGAATTATATTATGGATGAGCTATGGCAGTCTGATGAATTTGTTGATGATAATACGTTGACAGTGAATGTAAATAGACTTAGGAAAAAACTTGAAGATATAGGAGCAACTGATTTTATTGTAACTAAAAGAGGTCAGGGTTATTTAATATGAATTTTTTAATATTTTTAAAAGAAAAAGCAGTATTTATATTTGTACAATTAGTTCTTATAGTTTTTATATTTACCTTGTTTGATGTGTATAAAATAGATTATTATGCATATTATTTAGTAACTTTACTTATAACTCTTTCTACGATAATAGTTATTCTATACGAATATTTTAAAAAAAGTAATTATTATAGACGGTTATATAATATATTAGATAGAATTGATAAAAAACAATATATTGCAGAATTTCTTGAAAAACCCGATTTTCTTGAAGCTGAAATATTATGTGACATTTTAAAACAGACTACAAAGGCAATGAATGATCAAATTGCTATTCAAAAGATTGCAGAAGAGGAATACAAAGAATATATTGAAACTTGGATACATGAAATAAAGATGCCTATAGCATGTATTGATTTAATATGTAAGAATAATCCAGATAATACTACTGTTAGTATTTCTGAAGAATTAGTGCGTATTGATAATTTTATAGAGCAAGCATTGTTTTATGCGAGGAGTTCTGTACTTGAAAAAGATTTTGTTATAAAAAGCACAGATTTAGAAAATTTAATAAAATCAGTTGTAAAAAAGTATTCCAAGGAATTAATTTCTTCAAAAGTTAATTTAAATTTAGGAGACCTTAAATATACTGTATATGTGGATTCTAAATGGATGATTTTCATATTAGGACAAATAATTTCTAATAGCATCAAGTATAGAAGC
>JBOFWC010000237.1:0-5416 GCA_051653405.1 Proteocatella sp.
CTACTCTCTGATAAAATTTATGTTATGGAAGGCCCGGTGGGACATATAACCGAGGAATTCAAAGTGGAATTTGAGGATGAAAGAACAGAAGAATTTTTGCTTACAGATGAATGTATAGAACTTAAAAGAAAAATTATTAAAAAGATAAAGCAATTCTAAGAATTATTGATAGAACCTTAAAAACACGAGGAATTCAAATTATAAATTGGAGTCCTCGTGTTTTGTTATTTTAAAATACTGCGAGACATTTTAAAGAGATAAGTTTCAAATGCTTTTCTTGCAATAACCATGCTTTCTCTTCGTATATGAACATTTTTGCCTTCTTTCATTATAAATACCATTAACTCTCTATCTATATTTTTGACATAAGACAGATTAACCAAAAAGCTTTTGTGGCATCTAAAGAAATGAAGATCTTCAAATTGAGCTTCAATGTGTTCAAGCTTTTCATTTGCTTTTATAATCTCACCACCGGTCAAAAGTAAAAATATATTGTGGGATTTTTGTTCAATATGTACAATTTTTTCAAACTGAACTGCCACTTCTTTACCCCGTATTTTAAGGGTAAGATGAGGGGCATTTTTTTTTCTAAGTTGTGCTAATTCTAGAAGCTCATAAACAGCTCTTTCCTTTATAGGTTTTTCAATGTATTTAAGCGCATTAAGTCTATAACTTTCAAGAGTGTGGTCAGTACTTGTAGTTGTAAATGCAACTGGTATACTATCATCTACCCTACGAATTTGAGTTATAGTTTCCACGCCAGATATTCCAGGCATATAAATATCCATAAAGATAAGGTCAAATTTTCCCTCATTATAATTTTCTAAAAGCTTCTCTCCGCAATCAAACACGGTAATATTTACTGGGAAATTGCTATTTTCAAGTATGTATAAAATCCTATCTTGCGCCTCTATGCTATCCTCACATATCGCAATTTGTAAACTTTCCATAAAAGCTCCTTTTTTTAGTTAATTCGTATCTAAATTTGTAAACAAAAATGTCATAGTAAACCAGCCATTTTCATGAATACAATTTGCATAGGCATTGTATTTGTTTACGATAGAAAGTATCGATTGAATTCCAAAGCCGTGTCCAACCTCATTTGTAGTAGGGAAACCATCTTTGTTCATAAGGATTTCGCCGCTGAAACGATTTTTTATTACTATAGCTAAATTGTTGTCATAAGAACGTGCGCTTATCTGAATTTCTCTATCTTCTAAAGGTTCTTTACTGCTTGCAATAATGGCATTTTCAAAAGCATTAGCTATTAATATAGCGATATCATTACTATTCCAAGCAATTTGTTCAGGGACATTTAATTTGGTTTCGACGAGTATATCTTTTTCACTTGCTTTTGTCATATATACAAGAAATGCAGAATTGATTATCGTGTTTTCACAATAAACAATAGGTTTCGTCGTTTTTAGATTAGAATCTAAAGTATTTATATAGGCTTGAGCTTCAGCGAGTTTGTTATCCTCGATAAGCGAACTTATCATATTAAGATTGTGTCTCATATCGTGCTTACATATCTTTATATGATTTTCAGATTCATTTAATAAGTGGGCTTGGGAAATAAGACCTTCAGTTTGCAGATTCAAAACTTTATTGATATTTTTGAGGTATATTGTATTTTCAAGGGCTTCCAAATCTAGACTAATCCACTTCCAAGACACTATCAAAGATAGGGCCGTCATAATTCTAGAAAGAATTTGAGGGAAGCTATTTAACCAATGCCCATTCATAGTAACTATAGAATCACCATATATTGCAAGTGCGGGAATAAGCCATATTATATTCCAGTAGTATTCATTAGATACAGTACTATTGAATATAATAGAGTCTTTTATTAGTTTCCAGAGAGGAATCGTTACAATAGTTATTACAGTCAAATAAATAAGCGTTTGGATTGAAAATTGAAGATATATAGGAAGCTTCGAGCTTAACATCCCTACAAAAATAGCGGCAATTGAATGGATAAAGAGAGAATAACCACCCTGCATTCCGTATATAAATATATGTTTAAAAAACATACCTTTGATTATAATTACATTAAAAAATACATAAGTAGTAGATAATAAGAATAATAAACGCTTGTATGTAAGGGGTGATATAGCAGAATATCGGGGCTTCATAAAAAAATACAGAAATAGGCACTGAGCTATAAAACAAATTCCGTAGCAAAGAAATAATTTCTTTTTCTCCCTACACCCTATAACCTTAGAAAAAGGCAGGTATCTAAGCACTACAGCAGGAATCTGCACGGCAGTTATAGATAAAACAATCAATAATAATGGCATGAAAAATCTCCTTTTGAAATATATATACATTATATAGCAAAAAAAATTCTACTTCAAAATAAATTTCAAATCCCTAGCAAAATATATTTGTCAAGTACGAATTTTGATGAGTAAACTTACAGTTTTCGGACTGGAAAAAACTTTTTAAGGGAGTAGAATAGTATTGACAATACAAAAAGTTTGGAGCTAATTAAAGTGGTCTGTTTTATTTATAGATATCTAGAATGTGCTTCTAAATTAAAAAATAGGAGGAGAAAATATGCAATCAAATATTGCAAAAAAGATTTTTTCGATAATATTAAGCTTATGCCTAATACTTCAAATGGGTATAGGTACAGTATTTGCTAATGGAAGTACTCCCCAATATACTTCATTTGAAATTCCAGCAGATAAACAAAATTTAACTGTATCAGTGGGAACAACGGAAGCGGAGGTTATAGCTCAGCTTCCAACAAAACTTAATGCTACGCTAGAGGAAACGGCTACAACTACAGGCTCAGCGCTAAATATAGAGGTAAATATAGACCGCTGGTTATGCAGTGGTTTTTCTTCAGGAACACCAGGAGAAGAATTTGAGTTTAAAGGAATTCCAGTGTGGCCATATGCTTTAGCTGATGGAACAGAATATCCTATAATAAATGTCAAAATAGCAGGAGAGCTTGTGCTTCCTGATGGAATGACACTTGTAGAGGGAGCTACTTATGGGGGAGATATATCAAATAGAGGACTTTCGTTTATAGGGGGACTTCCAGATAAGATAATGCAGTACAAGGCAGGAGATGGATATGTACTCTTTATACCAGCAAATTCAGGAGGAAATCCTACGCTAGAACTAAATAATGCGACTATAGAACAAAGCGCCCCTATGCCGTTTGACTTGCCTCAAATAGAGGTGAATTTAGTATTTAAGGGGAGTACAACGCTATATGGAGAACTTCCTCGAAATTCGAATATAACGCTTTCGACAAATGCAGAGTTTGAATTAAAGAAAACATATGCTGCAGGAGATGGTCTTGAATATTGGGTAGTCAACAAAATGATTATTGGTGAAAATGCGAAGCTTATAATCGATGAAGAAGTAGCGTTCATCGTAAGAGAGAGAGCGGCGGATAATTCATCCTTAATAGATAGTAGGGGAAGCATAATAGTAAGAGGGGGACTAATATTTGAAGATCCAAGCTACGGAGCAGATATTCCTAATATGAATATAAGCACTGAAGGAATGGGAAGGGTTATTCTAGATGGGAACGCTATAAATCCCAAAAATGGAAGGCTTGCCTTTGATGAAAATAGAGGGCTTGGACTTTCAAAGTATAATGCTGGAGAGTATAGCTGTGGTAGCGGGTTTATAAAGTGGGAGCCTATCCTAGATGAAGTAAGTGGAGAGGTAACATCTGGAACTCTTACTATGGATAATGCTGATATAAAAATTAAAGATGATGAGATCAGGACGCCAGCTATATTTTTAGAGGGCGCAGATGTGCCAATTACGCTTAATATAATTGGAAATAACACGCTAGAAAATCCATATGAAAATGGAACTGGAATTAATATAAATAAGCTTACCCTTAAAGGAAGCGGAAATCTTACGGTAAAAGGTAAAATGCCAATTATTTATGAAACTGAATTTAATATGGATAGTTTTACAGGAAAGTTAAATTCACTTGTAATTAAATATCAAGATCATCCCAATGGTGCTTTGAGATATGCAGTGGCTTGTGGGAATGTGTCATTTGTTGATGATGAATATTATTACGAATTTACGGTAAAGGAAGGTTCTAAGCTGACGATAGAACAAGGGGCTAATCTTAAAACAGAAACATTTACAAGTTATGGTGAAATAATAAACAATGGAACGCTTAATTTAAAAAGAGATGTGAATGATGCAGAATTAGATAATTGGGTTTATAACAGTTTAAATCTAAAGGGAAACGGGATATTGGTTGTTACTCAAATAGGTGGAGGCAGTATCAATGTATTATTCACAAATGAAGGTAAGCGTATAAATAAGATATATGAACCAATGGATTTTAGCACTGTGATTGAAGACAAGGGTGAGCTTGCGAAAGATGGATATCACTGGAATAATTCATCCAAAACGCTAACTCTAGAAAATCTTATGATGGATGGAAATACAGGAACTGAGAATACTGATGCAATAACGCTTCCTGAAGGAGAGCATGTAACTTTAATTATAAAAGGCTACAACAAGATTGAAGGCTTTAAAAGCTCAATAGCTCAAGGTACAATTGACTATGATTTTAGACCAGGGGCTCCAGTACCAGAAGCAAGTGGGTCACTTACAATCACAGGAGATGGACTTCTTACAGCTATCCCTAGCACAAGAAATATATCAACTACAAAAGTGATTACGAGTACAGGTAAAATTGTAATGCAAAGTGGAAGCCTTATTATGAAAGGCGAAGACAAAAGAGGAATAGATGCAGCGGGTATTGAAATAAATGGGGGGACTATAGGTTCAGATAGCTTTAATGCGAGCATAAGTTCATATGGCGATTTTTTAATGAGTGGGGGAAATGCAGTAATAGGTAAAGGTGATGGAGGAAGCCTAATTGTACTTGGAGATATAGACATAAAAGGAGGCCACCTTACAACTCTAGACGAATATAATGGAATTATGGTTCAAGAAGGTAACTTCTCTATGACAGGCGGAAAACTTACAATCCATAATGCAGGAAATAGAGAATCGACAGGAATCACAATGGGGGCAATGAGTGGAGACCCTAAGAAGGTTTCGATAACTGGGGGAGCATTAGATATAAAATCAGGGCAGGCAGCAATGGTATTTATGGGAGTTGCGGAAGCTGAAGAAATATTTACATTTAAAGCTACAGGAATGGATATAACCACAGCTCCAAAAGGGGGAACGTTAAAATCTTTCGCTATGCCGATGCCACCAATGCCAAATCCAGGACCAATGATACCAGGGGGAGATCATATACCAGTAATACCACCAATGCCAATGGGGATAAAGATATACTCATTTACAGCGGATAAGGAATTAAAAATGGAAATGGGAATGAGAGGGCCGGTTGTTAAAAATGCTTGCAAAGAAGTTAATATAGTAAAATCAGCAGACAAACCAACAGACCCAA
>JBOFWC010000238.1:0-1932 GCA_051653405.1 Proteocatella sp.
ATCAATTGCTGAATTAAGTCCTACTGTAGCAAACATAAGCCGATTTATTCCATATAGGCACCGAAATACTTCTTCGCCCGAGACTCTTTGAAAATTGTCAAACACCTTTGCGGCAATACTATTCGCAATGGTTTTCTCTGTAGAATTAATAAAGAACATCTTTTTTTGTTCGTTCCAATATAAAAGATGCAAATTCCAATTAATATTATTAACATCTTTGTAGTGAGTCCAATCAACTTTACTATCTGTCATTTCAATAATGACAAGCAGCTTTTTTTCTTCGTTCACATAGTAACGGCACTTGTCTTCGTCAAATATCTGAGTCCAATTCCCCCAATTCCATTTTTCGCTGCTTGTTTTAAACGGAACCATGCTTACCTTAGGAATGATTTGATTTATTCGAATACCATCGACACCAGTTCCTTTAAACCCCTGGGATAATTCTTGTAATGATAGCTCTTTACCAATCGCTTTATCAGACATTATATGTAAAAGCTCGTTCCAATCTGAGTCTTGCGAGTAAAGCTCGCTTAATGCTTCTCCGACTTCTTCATTTGCAATATTGGCGATTACAGTCGCATTTCCTAGCCCCGTTTGCGTTCGAGCAAATCTACCAATAAATTGCAGTGTTATCGGTAGAGATTTATACTTGTCATGGATAGCGGCAATCTTTAAATTTGGTATATCGATCCCTTCACCAAACATATCGACACATACCAGTATCCTTGACTCCAGTGATTCAATTTGCCGTAAAGCTTCTTTTTTATTTCTTTCTCCCATACCACTTATTATTAAAACCGGCTTATATTTGGCATATTTTTTATTATAGATTTTCTCAAACAAAAATCCTGCTCGTTCTTTGCTCTTCGCTCTGACTAAAATAATGTGCGGCAGACTATTTTTAATATCTTTTTTAAGAATATCTACAGCATGCTTGGCAACAACCTGATCTGATTTTTCCTCATCAAATTCATAGATAGGAATGAAATTAATCGGCTGAAAGTAATTCTGAGCCTGTGCGTGGCTTAATGGGAAATTATAAATTATCTTGCCGTCTATTTTCCTTCCATCATTCCTAAAAGGAGTAGCCGTAAACTGTAAGCACTTAGCCTTAGTAAAATTGCTTTTGAGATCGCTCCATGTACCTGCTGCAATGTGATGTGCTTCATCAATTATAATTGACGAACACTGTTGCACTATAAGATCAATATATTTATCATCAAAATTCTTTAACAGAGAAACTGTTGCCACCAAAATATTTGATTGTTCTATTATGGCACCTAATTCATTAATATCTGACGGTGTTGTTTGTAAGCAGCCAACTGACGGACTCATCAGATTCGAAGGAATAACGCCTATCTTTCGAAGCACTCCTAATGAAGCACACTTTTTGACAGTTTGTTCTCTTAATAATTTGCTTGGAACTACTATTAACGTCTTTTTGCACTGTTCTGATATTATCGTTGCGATCATTGTTTCGGTCTTCCCGGTTCCAGTAGGCATTACAATTGTTGCAGGCGCATTCGATACTGTCCAATGCGATTTTATAGCAAAGATTGCACCTAGTTGCGCTGTCCGTAGACCGCCAGTTCCATTTTCGGCGTTTTCTTGAATAAACGCTACAGGATTACACCAAGACTGGGTGATATCGCTTGGAGAAAGCCATTCATCTGTCCTTTCATCAGTATTCTGGCAAATTATATTTTGCCCAACCCTTCTACTAATCATTGACATATTCCTGACTCCCCCTGTCCTCACAACAATCGATATTTTGCTTACTTCTATTGCCCCTTAACCGAAAAGCTATACCGCCCAGCCATCATTGCTTCGAGCATGTATTTATTTCTAGTCGGATTTCTTTTCAATCTCCTTGCATTGCTCAAGTATTTTTTGCTGATCTGCATAAGGCAACTCGTGAAATTCTGGTATATC
>JBOFWC010000239.1:0-2650 GCA_051653405.1 Proteocatella sp.
TCTTCTAGATTCGCAGATTCTATCTCAAAACCTATCCTAGAGTGTGCTAATAGACTTAACCTACTTGCAGACGGAGATTTAAAATCACCAGTTCCAGCAGCAAAATATGAAGATGAAACAGGACAGCTTCTAAATGACCTTTCTACTACTATAGAGCGTTTAAATGGAGCAATATCAGAAACTTCTCACTGCCTTGCTGCCGCTGCAGATGGCAATCTGACTCAAACTATAGAAAGATCATATAAAGGTGATTTTGAAGAATTACGAAACTCTGTAAATCATATAATAGTATCTCTAAATGATACAATTGAGCAAATTAACATGAGTGCTAACCAAGTTGCAAACGGTTCTGAGCAGGTATCTTCCAGTGCTCAAGCTCTAGCTCAAGGGGCTACTGAACAATCAAGTTCAGTTGAAGAGCTTGTTGCTACTATAGAAGATATATCTCAAAAAGTTCAAGCAAGTGCTGAAAATTCAGTTGACGCAAAAAATAAAATCTCAACCGTTTCTAATGATATACAAAACTGTAATATGCAGATGCAAAATATGCTTGAGGCAATGGATGATATAAATAACAGCTCAAGCGAAATAGGAAAAATAATAAAAACCATAGAAGATATTGCCTTCCAAACTAATATCCTTGCACTTAATGCGGCGGTAGAAGCTGCTCGTGCGGGTTCTGCTGGTAAGGGTTTTGCCGTAGTTGCTGACGAGGTTAGAAATCTAGCGAATAAAAGTGCTGAAGCTGCAAAAGATACAACTTCGCTGATCGAAAACTCGATATCTTATGTAGAAAATGGAAGTAAGATTGCAAATGAAACTGGCACAATAATGTCTGCCATAGTAGAAAATACTAAAGTGGTTTCAGCATCTATAGATTCAATATCTGAAAATGCGGTTTCTCAAGCTCAAGCTATAGTTCAGGTTCAACAAGGCCTTGATCAGATTTCTTCTGTAGTTCACAGCAACTCTGCAACTGCTGAAGAAAGTGCGGCTGCAAGTGAAGAGCTATCTGCTCAATCTGAAAGTCTTAAAGATCTAGTAAATCAGTTTGTACTGATGAACTAAGTATATTGAGATAAATAAAACTCACCGAATTATGCCATGGTTCGGTGAGTTTTTTATGTTTATAAATTAAACTTTTTAACAAGTTCGTCTAATATCTCTGCCTGAGTAGAAAGTTCTCTCGTTGACGCTGCACTTTCCTCTGCAGTAGCTGAATTTGTGTGAATTACATGAGCTATTTGTTCAAGCCCTTCATTTACTTGATTTACTGCCGACGCTTGTGCCTGAGTAGACTGAGAAATCATAGCTACACCTTCAAGCATATTTCTAGAATTATCATAAAGCACCTCTAGATTTTCTGCGGCTTCATTTACGAGTCTACTTCCTCTTTCTACCGCTACAATTGCCTCTGTTATAAATCCATCTGACACTTTAGCGGCTTCAGCACTCTTATTCGCTAGATTCCTAACCTCATCTGCAACTACAGCAAAACCTTTCCCTGCAGCGCCTGATCTAGCAGCTTCTACTGCAGCATTTAGCGCAAGAATATTAGTTTGGAATGCAATATCATCTATCGTCTTAATTATCTTTCCAATCTGTGCTGATTTTTCATTTATTTCATTCATCGCCTCAAGCATATCCTGCATCTGACGATTACTTAGCTCTATCTTTTCTCCTGCATGCTCTATACTAGCATTTACATCTACTGAGTGTTTTGCCATATCAGATATCTTAGATGATATATCTCCTACTGTAGCTGAAAGTTCTTCTATGGCTCCTGCCTGTTCTGTAGTTCCATCTGCTAAGAATTGTGCTCCCATGGATATCTGTCTAGAATTTAAGCTCACCTGTTCTGAAGACTCTTTTATGTTTATAATTGTATCTCTTAAGGTTTCTCTTATATTTAAAAGCGCTTCCTTTATCTTAGCAAATTCTCCTGCATAATCATGATGAAGTTCAAAATCAAGACTTCCACTAGCAATTGAATTAAGAACTTCCTCTACTTCTGCTATATAATCTACATAAGAATTCAACCTATCAGTCGTTTTGTTCATGGCAACTGCGACATCTCCAATTTCGTCGTTTGAATTTACTTCAATTTTTACATCTAAATTGCCTTCCGCTATATCAAGCGCTGCACTCGAAAGCTTCTTCATTGCATTTGTAATATTTCTCGCTATAAATAATACACTTAAAACAATAAGGGCTAAACCTAAGCCAAATACTATAAATATAATTCCGCTCGTCTTGGTTTTTGCTGCCATTACATCCTTCTCTGGTTCTCCTGTGATTAAAGTCCATCCTGACTTTGATTCAACTGCAATATCTCCAATATAAGTTTTTCCGTCCATTTTATAATCTATATGCATAGCTTCCCTTTTTTGTATAGTTTCAGTAAGCTCTTTCGATAGTTCAATGTCAGATATATTCTTCTCAATATATTTTTTATTTGGATGATATATTATCTTACCATCGGGGTCTACAAGCATTGTAAATCCATGCTCTCCAATCTTATAATTGCTCATGATTTTGGTTATTTGCGCTAAATTTATATCAAATGCAAATACCCCAATTACATCTACTTTATTTTTGTTAAATACTGGTGAAACTATACTTATAACCGTATCTCCTGTTTCCGTATCAA
>JBOFWC010000240.1:0-11804 GCA_051653405.1 Proteocatella sp.
GGTGTTCTGTAGAGTGGAATAAAGCTGACAAGAGCATTAATATTACTTGTCCAGATACAACTCCAAAAACTAAATTGAAATTTAAAATGGGAAGCAAGACGATGTATGTAAATGGAGTTCCTGTAAAGATAGAGGAAGCGCCTACTACCATTTTTGGAAAAACTCTTGTGCCGCTTAAATCCCTTTCACAGGGCCTAAAAACAGGCGTGGGATATGATCAAGATAAAAAAATTATAGTTTTGGGACTTGCGACAGACAATCCAAAGGAAATAATGGCAGTAAACGCTCAAGAGTATACAAATATTCCAATTAAAGGCGTAAAGTCACAGGAGACTAGAATGGTATGGGAAACTGAAATAGCTAAACTATATGCAGTAGCGTCTTCGAATCCAAATTATACATATGAGTTAAAAGGTCATCCTTATAAAAATAGATTTAAAGTATTCTTCAATCTTAAAGATGATTCAGTAAGTTGGTACATTAAGGATTCGCAAGAGGTAGATCTTAATCAGCGTATAAAATGGCAGGATGAGTATGGCAATGTGTATGTTAATAGAATTGGAGATATATTTGCACTGATTCCATCATACGAAATCGTATATGGGAAAGACTGGTGCTACAATAGATTTGGAAACTATTATTTAGAATACTATCACTATTATAATGAAAGTTTAGCGGAAGCGCTAAAGACATATGTATGGGACTACATGCCAGTTTTATCACAGGAAGAAGTGCCAGAAGAAGTCGTTGATCAAAGCACTGAAGAAATTACTGACGAAAGCTTTGAGGAATATAAATATTAAAAATTTTTAACCATTGAAATTAAGGAAACCTTTGAAAATACTGAAGGCTGTGAACTGCTATTGTCAAATAGACAGGTGTATTTCATTTCGCTTTTCAGTGTTTTTTATAAAAAAATATCAATTTCTCTAAAATGTAACAATAGTTACATATTTTATTCAAAAAGATGGGTATGATATAGAAAAGACCTAATGAGATAGTCAATTTTCAAATAAAGAATAAAATAAAAAAACTAAGGAGGAATTAAAAAATGGGTATGTTTTGTTATCAATGTCAAGAAACTGCAAAGGGTACAGGATGTCTAATAAAAGGGGTATGTGGTAAGAATGAAGAGGTGGCAAACCTTCAAGATTTACTTATCTACTCATGTAAGGGAATTTCTGAAATAGTGGTAAAAGGAAGTTTAGATCCAAAATCACTTTCAGAAATAAATCATCAGGTATTAAAAAGTCTTTTTATAACTATAACTAACGCAAACTTTGATGAGCAAGCGATTGAAGTTCAAATTAAGAAAATGCTAGGTCTTAGAGATGAACTTAGAGCTAAGGTATCAGGCGTAGAGTTTGGGGATGCAGCAGTATTTACTGTGACTGATAGAGCTTCAATGCTTGAAAAAGCAGCTAAAGTAGGCGTGCTTGCTACAGAAAATGAAGATGTAAGGTCACTAAGAGAGCTGGTTACATACGGCTTAAAAGGTATGGCAGCTTATACTCATCATGCACTTAACTTAGGAAAAGAAAATGAAGAAATATATGGCTTCATATATGAAGCTTTAGCAGCTACACTTAATGATTCGCTTTCAGCAGATGATTTAGTGAAGCTTACACTTAAAACTGGACAATTCGGAGTAAATGCAATGGCGCTTCTAGATGAAGCAAATACTTCTAAATATGGAAATCCAGAAATAACAAGTGTAAATATAGGCGTAAGAAACAATCCTGCAATCCTGATTTCAGGACATGATCTTACAGATTTAGAGCAGCTTTTAGAGCAAACTAAAGGAACTGGAGTGGATGTTTATACACATAGTGAAATGCTTCCAGCGCACTACTATCCATTCTTTAAAAAATATGATAACTTTGCAGGAAACTATGGTGGTTCATGGTGGAGACAAGTAGGCGAATTTGAAACTTTCAATGGTCCAATTCTATTTACTACAAACTGTATAGTACCTCCAAAGAGCGAAGAAGTAAGAGGTAGAATATTTACTTCAGGAGCATCTGGATATCCAGGATGTACTCATATAGCAGCAGATAAAGATGGCAAAAAAGATTTTAGTCAAATAATTGAGATGGCTAAGGGCTGTAAACCTCCAACTGAAATAGAAACAGGAAGCATAGTAGGTGGATTTGCACATGCACAGGTATTTGCGCTTGCAGATAAAGTAGTAGATGCTGTAAAATCTGGCGCAATCAAGAAATTTTTTGTAATGGCAGGTTGTGACGGTAGAATGAAATCAAGAGATTACTATACAGAATTTGCAGAAAAACTTCCAAAAGATACAGTAATCCTTACTGCAGGTTGTGCAAAATATAGATACAACAAACTTCCTCTTGGCGATATAGGTGGAATACCAAGAGTACTTGATGCAGGTCAGTGTAATGACTCTTACTCACTTGCAATAATAGCACTTAAACTAAAAGAAATTTTTGCTCTAGAAGATGTAAATGAGCTTCCAATCGCATACAATATTGCTTGGTACGAGCAAAAAGCGGTAATCGTACTGTTAGCCCTATTATATCTAGGTGTAAAAAATATTCACCTTGGACCAACTCTTCCAGGATTCCTTTCACCAAATGTAGCAAAAGTTTTAGTTGAAACTTTTGGTATAGCAGGTGTTGGGACTGTAGAAGATGATATAGAAATGTTTATGAAATAAAATCTAATTGTGATATCAAAAAACTAAAAGTTTTTGGACTTTTTGTTAAAAAGGGCTGTAAAAAATAACCATTCTGAAAAGAAAAGTGTTATTTTCTACAGCCCTTAACTTTATTTTATAAAAAATTATTTTGGTAAAAATTCAACATGAAGCTTCATTCCCATTCCTTCAGCCAAACGTTGTAAAGTTCTTATTGAAGGATTAGCATTTCCATTTTCAAGTTTACTTATATCAGATTGTGCAATACCAGTAATTAAGGCAAGTTCTTTCTGAGTGAGTTTACTTTCTTTTCTCGCATTAATAATTGCTTGAATTACTGCAAATTCAGGTTCAAGAAGATCGTATTCTTTCTTAAATTCAGCATCTTCCATTTTATCTTTTAAAAAATTATTGAATTTACTCATTTTTATATCCCCTTTCAAGGTAATCAGACCTATATTTTTTTGCAAGTTCAATCTCATTTTTAGGTGTTTTTTGAGTTTTTTTCACAAAACCATTTGTTAGAATAACTTTTTTACCTATAACAAAAAAATATAAGACTCTTGAAATATCACTTCCAACCTTTGCCCTTAATTCAAAAATACCATCATCTAGCTGTTTTGAATAAGGTTCTCTAAGGTCATGACCATTATTTTGTAATATCTCAATAGTTCTGACCATTTTAGCTTGCATTTTTACATCAAGACTGTTTAAAAAATCTTTAGCAGGTTCTGTACCATCACCTTTTTTATAAAAAAATACTTCAAAATTTTGCATTTGATATGACCTTTCTCTTTTAATAGGATATATCCTATATTTTTATTATATAACATATATCCTATATTTTCAACTTTTTTCATTTGTTTTTTTATTCTAAAAATAAATAATTAGAAAAAACTATTAAAAAATTTTTATAAAAACTCTTGACTGTACCATTGTATTATTGTATTATATACACAACACAATAATACAAAATTTAAAATATTAAAACCAACCACTTATTATGACATAATATCTAGAACAATATAGAAAGTTTTATAATTTGAAATTTGGGTAAAAATTATTTATTAGAAAATTCAGGAGGAATGTTATGATTATTACAACTACAAACACTATTGAAGGAAGACCAATTCGTGAGTATTTAGGAATTGTAAATGGAGAGGTTATTATAGGTATTAACCTTATTAAAGACTTTGCGGCAGGACTTACTAATATTTTTGGAGGCCGTAGTGGCTCTTATGAAAATGAATTAGTAGGAGCAAGAGCAAGAGCCCTTGATGAAATTCGTGAAAGAGCTGCTCAAATGGGAGCAGATGCAGTTGTAGGTGTAGATTTAGACTTTGAAGTACTTGGTCAAAACGGTTCTATGATGATGATTGTGGCTACAGGTACAGCAGTAAAATTCTAAGTTGAAGTATGAATCTTTAATTTAAAGTATGAATTTTAATATACTGATAAAAAAACACCTTATAAACTTTTATAAAAAGTAGATAAGGTGTTTTTTTGAGTGTAATATTAAATTGTGTTACAAAAACACTAAGACAGTTTGCTAAGTTTATCTTTAAATTCTTTGTTTATAGCTTCTGCAAGGGCTTCATCTGACATAATGTCAACTGCAGTAGCAGAGAATGCTTTTATAGTTTGAGTCATCTTATTGTAAGCAACAGGTGAATTTGCATGTTCAAGAGCACTTGGATGATGGACTCTAAATGAATCAGGAATTTCAAGCCCAAGCTCTGCATATATTGTAGGACACACGTAGCTTACATTTCCTATATCTGAAGATCCAGGAGCGCCAGGCTCATCTTCTTTTTGAAAATTCATTACGCCCAAATCATTAAAATTAGCTTCAGCTACCTGAACAAGACTTCTGATATTAAGCATATTATCAAATGGATTTTCAAAATCTTTATATAAAAGTTCTGCACCAGTACTTAGAGCAGCTCCTTTAGCAATATTTATAAGTTTTTCACGCATTTTAGAAAGGTAGGCCTTATCTGACGCTCTTATAGTAAATTGACATTGAGCAAAGTCAGGGATTATGTTTGTAGCTTCCCCACCATGAGTAATGATTCCGTGAATTCTAGCATCAGATCTTGTCTGCTGTCTCATAGTACTTACGTTTACAAACATCGATATAATAGCATCAAGGGCATTAACTCCATTTTCAGGAGCCTGAGCTGCATGAGAAGAAATTCCTTTAAAGGTAAATTCTATAGAATTCATAGCAAGCGTGTTAACATACATAGAATTTGCAAAATCCATATGGGCTTGGAATGCATAATCAACATCATTAAAAGCCCCTAAGTTTATAAGATCATATTTTGCGCCAAAGGTTTCTTCAGCAGGAGTTCCAATAAGTTTTACATTAAAATTCATTTCCTTTGAAACCTGAGAAAGTGTAACTGCGCATCCAGCCATAGAAGCTGAAATCCAGTTATGACCACATGCATGACCTGCAGCTCCATTTTCACCATATCCAGGAAGTGCGTCATATTCAGCTAAAAAGGCAAATGTTGGTAAATTTTCCCCATTTTTAAACTCTGCTATAAATGCAGTAGGTAAAGACTCGTAAGGAAAACTCACTGTAAAACCATGACTCTCCATAAATTCTCCTAAATACTTTGATGATTTAAACTCATCTCCTCCAAGTTCTGGATTATTAAATATGTAGTTTGAAATAGAGGCAAATGATTCTTGATTTTGGTCTGCAAAATCGTAGAGTCTTTTTTTTATGCTATCAATATTTTTATTCATAAAGTGATATCACCTTTCGATTAGTTTTTATGTTCAATGAGATTATAACACATGTTTTTTGAAGAAAAAAGTACATTTTTCAAAAAAATGAAAAAAATATTGCGAAATGTTTTCAAGTATGTTAATATCCTAGTAAAAGTATTTCTGAAAATTAAAATTTATTGAAAGAAAGAAGAAGGGTGTTTTATTATGAAAGAGAAATTAAAAAAACTTGGAGTTCCCCACACGTTCACATTAATTTTTATTTTGATCGTAATAACGGGGATATCTACATGGGTAGTCCCAAGTGGAGTTTATGACAGACATGAGGTAAACGGAAGAGATGTTGTTATTTCCGGTACATATCACGCAGCAGAAGCAAATCCTCAGACTTTTGTAGACGTTTTTAGATCACCGATTGATGGTTTTGTAGATGCAGCAGAAATTATAGGATTTGTACTTCTTGTTGGAGGGTCTTTTATGATCATAAATCGAACAGGAGCGATAGAGGCATCTATAGGAAAGGCGGTAAAAGGCCTTAAAGACAAATCTTACTTAATAATACCTGTATGTATGCTTATTTTTGCATTAGCAGGGTCAGTTACAGGTATGGCAGAAGAACTTATTCCATTTTATATGATTTTTGTACCGCTTATGTGTTCGCTTGGATACGATACTCTAACAGGAGTTGCTATTGTATTTTTAGGTTCAGAGATAGGGTTTATGGCATCTACTACAAATCCATTTACAGTAGGAATCGCTCAAGCATTAGCACAAATTGCACCTGGTTCAGGTATAGGTTATAGAACAATTATATTCCTAGTACTTACAGGTTTTACAATTCTATTTGTAATGTTACATGCAAGAAAAGTAAAAAACGATCCAACAAGTTCAATTGTATACGAATATGATATGGCAAACAAAGACAGCTTTGTAGTTCACTTTGATAGCCTTCATGAGCTTAACTTTAGAAGACTTTTAGTATTGCTGTTATTTATTGCAGGAATGGGAACTATTGTTTTTGGAGTTCTAAAGCTGGGATGGTATATTAGCGATATTGCGATGGTATTCACAGCAATAGGAATCATAGGTGGAATAATTGGCGGCCTTTCGCAGGAAGAAATTTGTACTGCATTTATAGATGGAATGACGGATGTGCTTTCAGCAGCCTTTGTACTTGGACTTGCAAGAGCAATAGTTGTATTATCGAAAAATGGAAATATAATAGATACACTGCTTTACTCATCAGCTGAGTTTATGTCAGGACTTCCTAAGGCGGTATATCTTAACTTAATTATGGCGTTTGAAGGATTTATGTCAATTTTAATTCCTTCAGGTTCAGGGCTTGCATCACTTACAATACCTATTCTTGCGCCACTTAGTGACCTTCAATCAGTTTCAGTTCAGATGACTATTACAGCGTTCCACTTAGGAAAAGGAATAGTGAGTCTTGTAACTCCTACATCTGGAATTCTTATTACAGCACTTACTGTTGCAAAAATTCCATATTCAAAATGGTTTAGATTTGTTATGCCACTAGTAGGGTATGTAACTGTAATATCAGTAGTTATGCTAACCATTGGATTAGTTCTAGGTTTCTAGTCTAATAATTCTATAAATCCTAAAAAACTAAAAATAAAAAGATCCCAAATTATTTAATGCTTGTATAAGCATTTTGAAAAATAATTTGGGATTTTTTTATTTAGTCATAAATTCAACTATACTATGATGTTTCTTTAGATGTTCCTGAACTCTCTCTGGCTGTTGAGAATTTATTTCTAAAAGAATTAAATTGCTTAGTATTATAGATAATACAGGAGAGTTGTAAAATGTTTCAGTAGATTCTTTTGTCAAAAAGTATAGTGAGCTATTTAATTTTTTTGCAGTAAGCTCAGAGTCTGTAATGGATATTATCTTGCAGCCGATTGAATTTGCATAATCGGCAAGCATATACTCATCATTTTCTAATTGAGGAAAATTAGACATTAAGATTACATCGTTTTTTGAAAGATCTATTAGTTTTTCTCTAAGGTAGACCCCCTGATGCGTTATCAAGGTACAAGGGATCCCGCATAGCGGCAGATAATTATTTAAATATTGAACAGAAATTGCATCTGAGCCAAGTCCAAAAAGATAGACTCTTTCAGCTTCGAGAAGAAACTTAGCTGCTTGGGCTAGTTTATGGTTATCAATATTATTAATAAATTCTTGGATATCAGAAGAAAGTGATTCGTTAAGCAGGTTTTTTTGAGGAGTAGATTTTAGTGATAAGTAAGGGCTACGGATACTTTTTTCCAGTTGCTCGTTGCTTATTTCTTTTTTTAATTCTATATATCCAGAAAAACCAAGTTTTTTTGTAAGTCTAACTAAAGTAGTATCGCTTGTATTCACTGCCTTAGCAATATCTTCGCCTCTATAGTGAGAAATTGTATCATAATTTTTTATTATAAATTCAGCAATCTTTTTTTCATTTTTTGTGAGGCTATCAAAGTTTTCAAGTATTTTGTCTTTTATAGTTTTGGCCTTCATATTTAGTCTCCTTAGAATAAACTTTAGCGAGTTGGAATTATATATAAATACTAGTAAGTAGTTTGTAATTATCAATTCTCAATTTTAAAGCATAAATATAGTTTATAATGAGAAACGTATATTTACAAGTAAAATAAGTAAAGCCTATTTAAATATAAAAACGGTTAAAATTTTTTAGAAGGGGTAAATATTGAAAAGAGAGCGTTTGCCGTAAGACTGTTTTGAATTGCAAGAAAATTTTAACAAAAACTCTTGACGGCTAAAAAATTTTAATAGTATAATGTATGCATACATAACAGGAAACGTTTCCAGTAACGATTCCTGAAAACCATGGGAGGGAAAAATATGAAAAAAATAGTATCATTTTTACTTATGGCCACAATGGCATTATCATTAACCGCATGTGGTGGAGGCGGTAGCTCTACGGAAGAAGCAAAGGGTTCAGGTTCAATTTATTACCTTAACTTCAAACCAGAAATAGCACCTGTATATGATGAGATAGCTGCAGCATATGAAGCAGAGACAGGTATTAAGCTAAATGTTGTTACCGCAGCATCAGGAACATATGAGCAAACGCTTAAGTCAGAAATGGCAAAGGCAGAAGCGCCTACGCTGTTCCAAATAAATGGACCTAAAGGATATGCAAACTGGAAGGATTACTGTGCAGATTTAAGCTCTACAGAGCTTTATTCTCACCTTACAGACAAGAGTTTAGCAATAACTGATGGTGAAGGCGTATATGGAATTCCATATGTAGTTGAAGGCTACGGAATTATATACAACAATGCGCTTTTAGAAAAATACATTGCTACAGAAGGTGCAAAAATAGCTTCAGTTGATGAGATAAACAACTTTGAAACTTTAAAAGCAGTAGCTGAAGATATAACTGCAAAAAAAGCAGAACTAGGAATAAAAGGTGCATTTGCAAGTACATCTTTAAAACCAGGTGAAGACTGGAGATGGCAGACACATTTAGCAAATATTCCAGTATACTATGAATTCAAAAATAACAATGTTGATTTAGCAAGTGATGCAACAAAGGAAATAAAATTCCAGTATGCAGATAACTACAAAAATATATTTGACCTATATTTAAATAACTCTACAACAGAGCCAAAGCTTCTTGGAAGCAAACAAGTAGCAGATTCTATGGCAGAGTTTGCACTTGGCCAATGTGTATTCGTACAAAATGGTAACTGGGCATGGTCACAAATTAGCCAAGTTGAAGGAAACGTAGTAAAACCTGAAGATATAAAATTCATGCCAATATACACAGGTGTAGAAGGTGAAGAGAGCCAAGGCCTTTGCACAGGAACAGAAAACTTCTTTGCAATAAATGCTAAGGCTTCAGAAGAAGATCAAAAACTAGCAGCAGATTTCATAAACTGGTTATACTCAAGCGAAACTGGAAAGAAATTTGTAGTAGAAAAACTTAACTTCATAGCACCATTTGATACTTTTACAGAAACAGAAAGACCAGCAGATCCGCTTGCACAGGAAGTAATAAGATGGATGGAAAAAGAAGGTACAACTTCAGTAGCTTGGAACTTTACAGTATTCCCAAATCAAACATTTAAAGATAACTTTGGAGCTTCACTTCTTCAATATGCACAGGGAACTATGGCATGGGAAGATGTAGTATCAAAAATGGTAGCTGATTGGAAAACAGAAAGTAATATGTAATATTTTTAAAAGTAATATAAAAATTAAAGTAGAATTCAAATGCCCCTGCCTGTAAGATGCACAGGGGCATTTTATTTAAAGGAGAACATATGGAAAGGGCATTAAAAAAATATTTTGCAGTATTTGCACTTCCCACACTAATAGCTTTTGCAATATCATTTCTTATTCCATTTGTAATGGGGATATATCTGTCATTTACAGAGTTTACAACCGTTACAAATAGCACCTGGGTGGGAATTGAGAACTATAGAAAAGCCTTTGTAGGAAATCCAGATTTTATAAATGCACTTTGGTTTACAGTCAAATTTACAGTAGTATCTGTAATTTCAATAAACTTAATAGCATTTACATTTGCCCTTCTTTTGACAAGAGGGATAAAGGGCACAAACCTTTTTAGAACCGTATTTTTTATGCCAAACCTTATCGGGGGAATCGTCCTTGGATATATCTGGCAGATAATAATAAATGGAGTACTTTTAAACTTTGGCGTAGATATAACATTTAGCGCAAAATATGGTTTTTGGGGACTCGTAGTACTTATGAACTGGCAGCTTGCAGGATATATGATGATAATATATATCGCAGGAATACAGAATATATCAGCAGATCTTAAAGAAGCAGCCGAAATAGATGGCGCAACGCCATTTCAAACACTTGTACACGTAACTATTCCAATGGTTATGCCATCAATAACAATATGTACATTTTTAACGCTTACAAACTCATTCAAGTTATTTGACCAAAACTTTGCACTTACAGGTGGAGCACCTGCAAAACAAACTGCAATGCTTGCCCTTGATATATACAATACCTTCTATGGTAGAGTAGGTTCAGAGGGAGTAGGTCAAGCAAAGGCCGTGGTATTCTTTATAATGGTTGCCGTAATAGCGTTTATACAGCTTTACATCACAAGAAGAAAGGAAGTGGAGAGCTAAATGGAGACAAGACTAAAAAAATCAAACACAATAATATTTTATGTAATGACAGTCCTTGCAATTACATTTTTAGTACCAATATTCATAGTACTTATGAATTCATTTAAAGGGCAGTTTTATATATCAGATGCTCCCTTTGCACTTCCAACTTCAGAAACCTATGTGGGCGTAAACAATTATATAAATGGAATAAAGAAAATTGATTTCTTTTCAGCCTTTGGATATTCTATGTTTATAACAGTAGGTTCAGTATTTGTAATAACACTATGCACCTCTATGACCGCATGGTATATTACTAGAGTAAAGAGCAAAATAACAACTGTAATATACTACCTTTTTGCATTCAGCATGATAGTTCCGTTCCAAATGGTAATGTTTACAATGTCAAAAACTGTAAATGTACTTAGATTAGATAACCCCGTAGGAATGATACTTATATATTTAGGATTTGGAGCAGGCCTTTCAGTATTCATGTTCTCAGGCTTTATAAAGAGTATACCGGTAGAAATTGAAGAAGCGGCAATGATAGATGGATGTAATCCAATTCAGACGTTCTTTTTAGTAGTATTTCCAATTTTAAAACCCACAGCGATAACGGTAGCTATACTAAATACAATGTGGATCTGGAACGATTATCTTCTTCCATATTTAGTTATAGGAAATAAATACAGAACACTTCCAGTAGCAATTCAGTATCTTCAAGGCGGCTATGGATCAAGAGATATGGGAGCCCTTATGGCGATGCTAGTATTAGCTATAATTCCAATAATCGTATTCTATCTTTCAGCACAGAAACATATTATAAAAGGAGTAGTATCAGGCGCAGTAAAAGGATAACAGGAGAAAACTATGGTAACTATAAAAGATATAGCGAAAGAAGCAGGCGTAGCAGTAAGTACAGTATCAAGAGTCCTTAACAATCATCCCGATGTAAGTGAGGCTACCAAGAAAAAAGTTCAGGAAGTAGTAGAGAAAAGAAAGTTCATACCGAACAGTAATGCTAAACATCTAAAACAGCAAAATACAAATATAATAGGTATATTCGTAAAAGGTACTTTTAACTTTTTATTCTATTCAATCTTAGAAAAAATACAGCATCACATAGAAGAAGAGGGCTATATAGCGGTAGTTAACTATTTAGATGAGGATGCAAATGAAGTTCAGCAGGCAAGGATATTTTGTAATGAGAAAAAACCGCTGGGGATAATGTTTCTAGGTGGAAATCTTAAAAACTTTGAAGAACACTTTTCGAAAATAGATAT
>JBOFWC010000241.1:0-3379 GCA_051653405.1 Proteocatella sp.
CGTTTCTTCCTTCATCCGAAGGTTTGGTCTTACTTGAAAGAACAAGGAATGACTGCACATCAGGATTAATAAGTTTATTTTATATCTGATCTCCATCAAAGTTTCCCCTTTTTATCAGCTTTTCTTTTTAAATAAGCACACTTAGTAAGGGGGCGCTGTCTCACCCTGGAATAAGTTGACTCTATTATTCATTAAATAAATTATTTTTTATGAAAAAGGAGAACATTTCAGTTATTTCAGATGATTTTTCATTTGATTCTTTATCCCATGTAATGCCAGACAACCCTCTTTATTTTACGGTACTTCGTTCCCGTTTTGTTGATGGTATGAGTTTAGATGGACTATCTCAAAAATACCCTGTACCTCGCAGCACTATTTATGATTGGATTTGTAACTTTGCCTCGTCTAATCCTGCAATAGTTGATTTTATGAAGAAAAAAAGAAGTATTCAACCCTCTCAAGACGATAGTGCTGCTCTTAAGTCTGAAATTCTTCGTTTGAAGAAAGAACTCAAAGATGCTCAAATGCGTGCCCATGCTTATGATACGATGATAGATGTTGCCGAAGAGATGTTTAACATCCCTATCCGAAAAAAAGCTGGCACCAAACAGTAAAAAGGCTTCGCACAGGGAACTTTCATTATGGAGTTTGTTCCTTGTGCGCTTTGTTTGGTGCTTCAAAACAAGCCTTCTATAAGCATGAGGATTTTAATTTTAGTTATCTTGCTCAAGAATCTATTGTAGTAGAATTCGTTAATGATATTCGCAATGGAAAAGACTCGAACATTGGTGGACTAAAACTTTGGTATAAATTCCAAAAAAAATCAGGTGATTCAGCCCCCATTGGTCGTGATCGCTTTTTGTCTATACTCTCTAAGCATAAATTAATTCTTCGAAGATCTCATAAAAACCCTCAAACCACAGATTCAAATCATAATTTACCTAAATATCCCAATCTTATTAAAGAATTGTTGCCAGATCGTCCCAATCAGCTTTGGGTCAGCGATATCACTTATCTTAAAATTTGGCATGATGAAGCTAAAGAAGACTACTCATTTTGCTATTTATCTCTGCTCACTGATGCTTACACCAAGGAAATTATAGGCCATCAAGTGGGTGAAAGTCTTGAAGCTATTTATACCATCAATGCTTTAGAAATGGGATTAGAGCGTCTTAAACATTTAAACTATATTGATTTGATTCATCACTCTGATCGAGGCGTGCAATATGCTTGCTTTGATTATACAGAAAAACTACGCAAAGCGGGAGTGCAAATAAGTATGACAGAATCCGGTAACCCGAAAGACAATGCCGTAGCGGAAAGAGTCAATGGAACAATCAAAAACGAATTGCTCAAAGGTAAATATTTCTATAGTATTGAGGAAATCTCTATAGCTGTTGCTCGTGCCATTGATTTCTATAATAATGAACGACCACATTTAAGCTTGGATATGATGACACCTGCACAAGCTGCCATGAAATCAGGGGTAATAAAAAAAAGGTGGCATAGCTACAGAGAAAAATATCTTCGTACAGCAAAAAGTGAATATTAATTTTATACATTTGTAGAGGAAAAAACAAAAAGCCTATTTATAGGCAATAAAAAAGGAAAAAGGAGGGACTTTTTCTCTCTTTTCCTTTAAATATATTTTAGTCAACTAGATTTAGTTATAACACTAAAAAAGGTCAACCTGAATTAGATTTAAAAATTTAAGAGGTCAACTGAATTTAGGAATAATAAATAATGTTGGCAACCTAATATCGTTATTAAAAGTCAGGGCAACCGCATCAAATTCTGAGTAATCTTTTGAGATATTCTACATCCAAAGCTGCTTGGTATCTTCTTTTGCTGATACTGAGTTTGTCTTTGTAATTGGTTATGATATGCAAGGCAATCTTTCTCAATACCGAAAGATTTTGTGAGGCATATCCCTCTCTTGCCCGGCAGGCATCTTCTTTGAATACCACATCAAGTACCCAGTGCAGCTGATTTTCAATGCTCCAGTGTCCTCTAGCCAATGACTGGTAATAGGTGGCATTGGTCTGATCCTCATCGCTAATGTAATAGCGGATATCCTGAGTGGAAATCCCTTTTATTTCCCTTGTAGATACCAGCTTGATAATTGTAGAGATGTGCGCCCACTTGCTTAGTGTTTCTTCCATGAGATACTCTTTTGCGGGTAATATTGAGCAGGTGCGCTTCTCGATTCGGCCATGGTCTTTCTCCAATGTCTCAATCACATCATGTCCTGAATGCATTTTGAAGGCACATTCAACATCTTCATAGAGTTGTTTTTGATTATCCTTTACGGCAAGGAAATAGTGTCCTCCTTTATCTACAATTAAGTCAGCGACTTCACGCTGGGTGCCCATAGCGTCAATGGAAACGGTGGCTCCCGTTACATCAATGGCATTCAAGGCATCGGGAATTGCCGTGATTTCATTAGACTTATCCTGTACTTTCTGCTGATACAGGCAAAAGCTATTCTCACTTACCCATACATTCAACAGATAAAGCCCACGATTACCCCGGGTAGTAGGAGAAACGCCACGCTGTTTCTTGCCGTCTATTACAATCTGCTTTTCTGAAAGGCATGAGAGTAATGAAGAACCATACTGCAGAAGACAACTCTCCAGTTCCTCTGGTGCAATTCGCTTAAATATACGTTCGTACGTGTCTACAGATGGAATTCCATTAGGTAAAACAAGCAGAGCACTTAACTCGGATGAACGGTTCTTTGCAAAGAGGTACATATCCTGATAATCAGTACCGCCACTAATATAGGTGCACAAACCAATCATCAATATATCAGATAATAGATGAGAACAACGACCGACAACACGAGGGTCGGAGACTTCTGCAAAACATGCCTTAACTAATTCTTTCATCCTGCAAAGTTAGCTTTTTTTTGAATACCAATTTTGATGCGGTTGCCCTGATTCAACAAGAAAAGAACCGATTTTTTCAAACGGTTTGATAATACCCAACCCGATTTGGTGATTTTTCTGTATAACTCTAGTTTTCAACTTCTGCAACAAGATGTTTACGACAAATGGGGGGATATACCTACCATCCTCTATGCTGAGAGCCAGAAGATAGGAGCCGATCATCAAGCATTATTCGACAAAACTTTTTCGGACAATGATTCTATACGTTACTTGTCAGAGTTCAACGGACGTAAAAATCTCACTATTGTTTACAATAAAGTGCATATTTACGAAACGATCTCGATGGTGAAGCAGATGCTTCCAAAGCTCGAAGAGATTGGTTTCATCTTCGATAAGAAGTGGAATAGTATACAGAATGCCAAGGTTTTTGTGCGTTGTATGAAGCAATACTTCCCCGATATTCGCATGCGTCTGTTGTCGAACAAGAAGAT
>JBOFWC010000242.1:0-8489 GCA_051653405.1 Proteocatella sp.
GACCAACTCATGGTAACAGAAAACCTGACCGAAGAAGTGAAAGCCATGGACCCGTTACTTTGGACCGGCAGATTGAACAACATCCGATCACAGGCGAAGGAAATTTTGCAAGCGGAGCTTTGCCAATAACCGAAAAAGACTCTACAGAATTAAAAGAGAACCTGCCACCCAATACGAAACGTAAAGGCTATAAGAAAACAGTTTTTCAAAAAAATATAGAGGCAATTTATCTTTTGAAAACGCTTGAAGAAGAGGAGCGTGAAGCATCTTCAACGGAAAAAGATATTTTGAAAAACTATATAGGTTTTGGTGGCTTAGCTGAAGCCTTCGACGATGGAAATTCATCCTGGGAGGAAGAATATTCTCAGCTTGTTGAGGTTCTATCTCCAGAAGAGTATAAGGCGGCCAGAGCATCCGTTTTAAATGCGCATTATACATCTGACATAATTGTTAAGAACATGTATCAAGCACTCCATAATATGGGCTTTGAAGAAGGCTCTGTTTTAGAGCCTTCTTGTGCAATTGGCGGCTTTTTTGAACACATGCCTGAAAGCATGAAAAAGAGCCAACTATATGGAGTGGAAATTGATCCATTAACTGGAAGGATTGCTCAAAAAATTCATCCAGAAGCCAATATACATATTACCGGTTTTGAGAAGACACAGTTTAACGACAATACATTTGATTTAGCGATTGGGAACGTTCCTTTCGGTGATTATAAAGTAAATGATCCAGCATATAATAAAGAGAATTTCTTGATTCACGATTATTTTTTGGCCAAAATGATCGATAAAGTACGTCCTGGGGGCCTTGTTGCAGTTATAACAACAAAAGGGACGCTAGACAAAAAAGATCCAAGTGTTCGAGCGTATCTTGCGCAGAAGGCAGACCTAGTGCATGCTGTAAGATTACCGAACAATGCTTTTAAGGCGGCGGGTACTGAGGTAACAGCAGATATATTGTTCTTAAAAAAACATGAAACATTACAAGAAAATAGGGAGCAGCCATTATGGGTGGAAAGTGTTGAACGATCGGACGGCTGCAGGGTAAATGCTTATTTTCAAGAGCATCCAGAACATGTACTTGGAAACTTGGAGAAAACGAGTACCCAATATGGGTATGATTTAACTTGTGTGCCGTTTAAAGATGGCTCCTTAGACCATCACCTTAAAGAACTGGTAACGACGTTTTCAGCGCAATATGAGAGAGTGGAAACCACTGAACCCATAGAAATAGTGTCTGTTGAAAATCAAGTTTCTCGGCCCTATAGCTTCTTCTACGAAGATAATAAGCTTTATTATCAGCTTGTAGACTCAAAAGAAGAAGTGGATAGTCTTTCATCAAAAGACCATGCGCAAATGCGAATGTGTATAGAACTGCGAGAAGCGGTGCGCACTCTCATTGAACTACAAAAAGATGGTGCTGCAGATACTCTTATACATAAGGCCCAGCAAGGGCTGAATTTAAAATATGATACATATAAAGAAAAATATGGAACAATTTCCAACGGGAAAGATGTTCGCCGTATATTTGAACAAGATTCATCGTATCCATTGCTTCGAGCATTAGAATTATTTGATGCAAAAGGCGAATACATAGGGAAAAGTGATATTTTCTCAAAACGTACCATTAATCCGCATATTGTTCCAGATCATGCCGATACTGCAGCTGATGCCTTGGTCATATCCATGCAGGAAAAAGGGAAAGTAAATCTTCCGTATATGGAGACCTTGTCAAAAATCCCTTCTGAAAAAATAATCGCTGATCTTGAATACCAGAGTATTTATTTTGATTTTGAAGCAAAAGAATATCAGCTGGCAGAAGAATATCTTAGTGGAGATATTTGTAGTAAGATTGAATTTTTGGAATCTGCCATAAAAGAATCTGAAGCTAAAAAGGCTGAGCGAGTCACAGAACTTGTTTTAGAATCAATTCCTCCGAAGGTTACATATGAGCCTAAAAACGACATAGAAAAAGAAATCTTTTCACTAAACTATACAAGGCCGAGTGTTCGGCTGCAGGAATACATATATAGGGTTCAAGAACCCGATTTTATGGTAGGCATATTGACGGCTGTTCCTAAAATTAATATGCAGTTGCCGAAAGAATATACAGAGGATCCAGTCCTTTTGGTAAAGGCAATGTACCAAGGAGATATTCCAAATAATATTTTTTCAGACACAAGCCAAATAATTTCAAAAGCGATTAGAGATGCTTCACATATTATTGGGCGAAACGCCTGTAAAGATCCTGCCTTTTATGCTTTTATGATCGAGAAAGCGCAATTATATAAGGCTGGAGATATAAAAGTATTTTCTTCTATAAAAAATGATTGGGAGATATACGAACGAAACTATCTGGAACAGAAAAACAATCTTTTTGAAAATCCAAAAGATGCGCTCCTTTGTGAAATATCTCAAAAAATAGAACGATTACATATCAATAAAAATGCTTTGGTTAAGGTGAAACCAAATGATTTAGCAGCTGCTGACATACAGGTGGAATTGGGTGCAGCCTGGATTCCTCCGGCGGATATAGAAGATTTTTTGTTTGAGACCTTAGAAACGTCGAGATGGGCAAGAGATAGTATTTCTGTTAGTTATTCTTCGATAACGGCTGCATGGCATATTGAAGGTAAATCACAAGATGGTGGGAATCCGAAAGCAACGGTTACTTTTGGGACCGATGCTTTAAATGCCTACAAGCTTACGGAAAGTGCTTTGAATTTGCGTGATGCCAAGGTATATATGACCATATATAAAAATGGCGAAGAAAAGAAGGTTGTAGACCGAGAAGCAACTTTGTTAGCACAACAAAAGCAGGAATTATTAAAAGAAGAATTTAGAAATTGGATATGGAAAGACCCTGTTCGTCGAGACCGTCTGGAAAAATATTATAATCGATATTTTAATAACATTCGACCACGGGAATATAACGGGAAATACCTTACTTTCCCAGGGATGAGTTCGGAAATTGTGTTGCGAAAGCATCAAAAAGATGCTATTGCACATACTTTATATGGTGGGAATACATTATTGGCGCACTGTGTAG
The DNA here is from genome assembly GCA_051653405.1 of Proteocatella sp. Lineage (GTDB taxonomy): Bacteria > Bacillota > Clostridia > Peptostreptococcales > Filifactoraceae > Proteocatella. The sequence goes on from JBOFWC010000242.1 coordinate 3,052, forward strand.
GGGCCGGAAAGACTTTTGAGATGGTGGCCAGTATTATGGAGGCTAAACGGTTAGGCATTTCAAAAAAATCGATGATGGTGGTTCCCAAACATCTCACAGAACAAGTCGGTAGTGAATTTTTACAGCTATATCCTGAAGCAAACATCTTAATTGCAACACAAAAAGATTTTGAGAAGAATAATCGCAAAGAGTTCTGCAGTAAAATAGCAACCCGGGAATGGGATGCTGTTATTATGGGCTATACGCAATTTGAAAAAATTACAGTAAGCAAGGAACGCCAAGAGGCGCAGATTCAAGCAGAAATTGACGAGATTATAGAAAGTACGAAGGAATTAAAAGCCAATAATGGCGAACGGTTTTCCATTAAGCAAATGGAATCGCAACGGAAAAAACTGGAGCTTCGCTTGGAACGGTTGCAGAAAAAGGAGCCGGACTTTACCCTTGATTTTGAAGAGCTTGGTGTAGATCGGTTGTATGTAGATGAAGCACATTATTTTAAAAATTTGTTTACAGCAACGAAAATGCAAAATGTTGCCGGGGTAACAACCACGGATGCTCAAAAAACAAGCGATTTATATGATAAATGTAAATATCTCAATGAAATTACAAATGAGAAGGGGATTGTTTTTGCAACCGGAACACCGATTTCTAACTCGATGACAGAATTATTTACAATGCAAAGATATTTGCAGCCAAATCGATTAAAAAAAGCAGGCCTTTCATCTTTTGATGCTTGGGCTGCGGATTTTGGCAAAACTACAACAGCAATAGAGCTTAGTCCAGAGGGAAAAGGATTCAGAAGTAAAACAAGGTTTGCTAAATTTCATAACCTCCCGGAATTAATGAGTATGTTTAAAGAAATTGCAGATATCAAAACGGCAGATATGCTGAATTTGCCTGTTCCTGAAGCCGAATATGTTATAGAACGAATTCCACCTACTGTTGAGCAGAAAGACATGGTAGATGCGCTTGCAGAGCGTGCAGAAGCCATTCGGGATCGTCGTGTTAATCCGGACGAAGATAATATGTTACTTGTAACAAATGATGGCCGGAAACTGGCGCTGGATCAGAGACTCATAAACGAAAATTTACCGGATGATCCAAGCAGCAAAGTAAATCACTGCGTGAAAAATGTATTTACTATATGGGAATCCACTAAAAGCAATAAGTCTACACAAATGATTTTTTGTGATTTGTCTACTCCTGGGAAAGAATTTAATGTATATACGGATATTCGTCAAAAATTAATGAATCAAGGGATTCCTGAAAAAGAGATTGCCTTTATCCATGATGCGAAAACTGAAAAACAAAAGGATGCTTTGTTTGCAAAGGTTCGAACCGGCGAAATTCGTGTCTTGTTAGGATCTACGACAAAGATGGGGACGGGGACCAATGTGCAACAAAAACTGATTGCTTTGCATGATCTAGACGTTCCATGGAGGCCTTCGGATTTAGAGCAGCGTAGTGGGCGTATCGTTCGGCAAGGGAATGAAAATAAGCATGTGAAAATCTTCCGGTATGTTACAGAAGAAACCTTTGATGCATATTTATGGCAAATTATCGAGAATAAACAACGATTTATTGCTCAGATCATGACATCAAAATCGCCAGTGCGAAGTGCTGACGATGTCGATGAAGCAACCCTCTCTTATGCTGAAATTAAAGCCATTGCGACCGGCAATCCTTTAATAAAAGAAAAAATGGAATTGGATATGCAGATTGAACGATTAAAAATGGCAAAAGCGGAATATCTACAGCAGAAACATCAACTTGAACGGAAAATAACAGATGTTTATCCAGAGCAACTTGTCGAAATCTCCGGCAAGATAAATGGATTAGAAGAAGATGTAAAGCGATGTGCTGAAAACACCCAAAAGGATAAACAGACAGATAAAAAAATATTTACCATGTCTTTAAATAACAATGTTTTTGTTGACCGGACCAAGGCGGGAGAATTCCTTTTATCCGCTATAAAAAATAACAAAACACATCAAGTTACCGGCGAATATAGAGGGTTTCCTTTGTATTTGAAATTCAATCCATTCACGCAGGAGTATATGATATGTTTCAAAGGAAAAATGTCATATGAAGTTGAGGCAGGGAAGGATGCTGTTGGAAATATTACACGATTGGATAATGCACTTGATCATTTAGAAGTCGATTTACAAAATAAGAAAAATCGAAAAGGGCAAATAGAACAAAATCTAGAAGCTTCTCAAAAAGAAGTAGAAATGCCATTTTTGAAAGAACAGGAACTAGAAACAAAACTGGTTCGGGCAAAAGAATTAGAACTTCTTTTGAATTTAGATAGTCAAAATGATCAAAAGAAAGATATGGTGGTAGAAAAAGAACAGCGGATTCGAAACATTTTAAGTGATGAAATGAATTTTTCAATGCCAAAAGTTGAACAATCCTATCAAAAAGCGGCTCTTAGAGAATTATCCAAACATGCAAATGTGTGGGAGGATTCCTTTGATCAGAAAATCATCACAACTTTATTTGAACATGGATATAAAAACAGCGAAATCTTAGAAACGGTATTTAAACATTCTCCATCCGTACAAGTAAAGGAAAGCGTATCTAAATTAGTGGAAGATATACAATCAAAAAGTGCTGTTGCATGTCGATAATGTTAAAGATGCCCATAATGGGCATCTTTTTTTCGCAAAAACATAAGATTTTAAACGCCATAAAAAGCCGTATGGTATATTTAGTGGTATTTTACCACTAAATTATAGGGGAGGAGCGTTTTTTATGGATCCACTTGCTCGGGGAGAAACACAAAATGAAGAAAGGAGGGATGTATTTAGAGAAAGAATAACCGACGAGTTTATTTCAAAAATCGCCAATGGAGAGGCGGTATGGCAAGTTCAAGAAGGTCCTGTGCATATGCCGGTGAATCCTATTTCACAAAAATATTTTCAGGGATCAAACGCTATGATTTTCATGCAGCGGCAACATGAGCTTGGAACAATGGATCCTAGATGGGTGCAACAAAATCAGATAGAAAAATTCAATGGAATGATAAAAAAGGGCGAAAAGGCTACTGTGATTGAAACTGTATCGCAAGATGGTAAACGTGGATTTACGAGATACTTTAATCTTAGTCAAATGTTCCCCAAGGATCGTTCGAAACCTTTTGGCCCTATTGAAGTTTATGATGCAAAAATGAATAAGTGTGCAAAAATCATGCTTTCCTATGGGAATACCTTTTCGGTTGAAAAACTTGCTGAAAATAAGGATGCTTTTTTTGAAGTGGCGCGAAATGTGAGCCGTTTGTCTTATGTAATGGCACATGAGAATGAAGCTGTAAATGAAGCTGTAGCCGGAAGATTGGAGGCCATCCAGTCTGCTGATCTGAATAAGAAGGCAAAGTTACCGGCAGAACGCTTTTTACAAGCTTGCAGAAAGGCGCTGGATGCTCGGCCGGAAAGTAAAGGCTTTGTTGTAGAAGCAACAAAAGAGCTTCTTTTGGAAGGCGTATATTCAAAATCAAAAATTAAGGCCTTGATTACACAATATGCGCCAGAATCGGCGAGAGATGGGTCGCAAAAAAATTCAAAATATAGCGAGTATGTTTTTGCTAGAATTGAAAAAGATCAAAATTTCCAAAAGGAATATAAAAAAGCGCAGTCGGCTGTGGCCTGTCGTTAAAGAGGGGATCAATATGGATATGGATATTTTTGATGAAAATGATGCAGCTGTTCTTCCAGCGGAAGATGTTTCAACTTCCTGTGAAGAGGTTATATGGGACGGAGAAAAGTTTGTTGAAACATGAACCTTAAAGGATGCCCATTATGGGCATCCTTTAGACTAACTAATCTAAAAATATAGAAAGAAGGATATTAAAATGGAAAAATATATGAATGTTCGATTTGCAAAGAGAATTGTAATTTCAGGGCTTGTAACCTATGCAATAGGGAAGCTGGTAGGATTTATTTAAAATACGGATCAAATGGTTTAGAAAGAATAATGAAACGCAAATTCAAACATAAACTGATAAGACAGTTAAAAAAGGCGGTACTTTTAAAAGTATCGTCTTTTTATAAATTATGAGGTGAGGTTTATCATGAATATTCAAGAACTTTTATCTATTGTTGATCAAAAGAAGGGATCAGATCTGCATCTAGTTACCAATGTTGCTCCAGCCATGCGTCTTAACGGAAATATTTGCCCGGTAAATGATGGGGCAGATATTATTGCGCCAGAAGAGACGCAGAGCCTTCTAAAGACACTTTTAAGCAATACCTATCAGCAGAATCAATTTGAAAATAATGGTGATGCAGATATTGCGTATACTTGCCGAAGTATATATGAAAACAAGATTTTGCGTGCCAGGGTAAACGTATATAGGGACTATAGAGGAATTTCTTTTGCATTTCGTCTTATTAGTGAAAAGATTAGAAATATGCAAGACCTTAATTTACCGCTGGGCATGCGTAATCTTATTAAAAAGAAACATGGATTCATAGCGATTACAGGGCCGACCGGTAGTGGAAAAACTACTAGCTTGGCGGCAATGATCAATGAAATTAACGGGACGAAACCACTAAATATTATAACGCTTGAGGATCCAATAGAATATATATATCCTGTTCAACGTGCGCTGGTTTCTCAGCGAGAAATTGGTCGAGATTGCAGTAGTTTTGCTTCAGGATTAAAGGCTGCACTTCGACAAGATCCGAATATCATACTTGTCGGAGAAATGAGAGATCCTGAAACGATTCAGACGGCACTTATGGCAGCTGAAACTGGCCATTTAGTCTTAACGACGTTGCATACAGCCAATGTAATTGAAGCCGTAGACCGAATCCTTCAATATTTCCCTCAAGGGCAGCAGACGCAAATCCAAGCGCAATTAGCACATTGTTTTGAAGGGATTATTGCTCAGCAGCTGCTGCCGAAGAAAAATGGAGATGGGCGTGTGGCTGCGTTTGAAGTTTTATTAAAAACTCCGGCTACAGCGAATCTTATTAGGAATGGGAATGCGTTTCAGTTAAAGGATTATATGCGCCCTGAATTTGGTATGGGTACAATGGATGCATCAATTAAAAATTTAGAAGAACGAAATTGTATATAAACCTCTATTTTTCTCGTTCATATTGAATTTTTACGATGTCATTTGTGATTATTTTATCGGAATTAGACATAAGTATTTTTTGGTCAAAAGATAAGAATTTTTTTATATAGCCGGTGGAAGAAAGATACCTTCCACCGGCCTTATTTTTGTCTGGGCTAAAAAAAGTTATAGTGACTATAGGACATTTTTTAATATTGTTTTTGAGTGTCGTTAGTTTCTGATTTATTGCTCCTTTTATAGATTCGTCCAGTTCTATTTTTTTATCTGTAAGGCGAGCAGTTTCTATAATTGCATCAGAATGGCCAGTAAGGGCTGCAAAAGGTGCGAATTGTGCAGCCCTAGCTGAAATAGACATTCG
>JBOFWC010000243.1:0-18315 GCA_051653405.1 Proteocatella sp.
GTTCTCCAAGAAGTTCTTCTGAATCAGCATATACGAATGATGTCCAAGTAACAGAAAGTATTAACATAATTGCTGTGAATATTGAAAATAACTTTCTCCTTTTCTCTATTTTTCTCATTTTCATTCTCTCCTTTTTAAACTATGCTTTAAAAAGGCCGGTTGCACTATTAGCTCCATATATTTCTTAAGTGCCCATATTCAAAATATACTTCTACGCTCCCTTTAAAACAAATAGAGTAATTAGAGAAAGGTCGGTTGCACTACTCGCTCCATACAGTTTAAAGTGCCCAGTTTAAAAACTGTATATCTACGCTTCCTCCTCAAAATAGGTTACACTTCAAATAACCACCTCCCATATCTTCTATGATTCCGCTATGCTATACATTATTAATACCCTTTAAACATTTTTTTATTGTGGTACTAATGTAAGATTATTGCACTAAAAAAAGAGCTCTTGAGGCTCTTTTTTCAGCAAAGTAATTTATTTAAAATTTATATATTCTTTATACAGTTTTAACTTTTTAATTTACAGCTATACTTGTTTTTTTACAACTTTTGCAGGAATTCCAACTGCGGTTGAATTTTCTGGAATAGAATTTAACACTACTGCATTAGCTCCTATTTTACTATTATCACCAATAGTAATTGGTCCTAATACTTTTGCCCCAGTTGAAACAAGTACATTATTCCCAAGAGTAGGATGTCTCTTTCCTTTGTCTTTCCCAGTTCCTCCAAGAGTTACTTGATGGTATATAGTGCAATTATCTCCAATTTCTGCGGTTTCTCCAATTACGATACCCATCCCATGGTCTATAAATAGATTTTTACCAATTTGTGCTCCTGGATGTATTTCTATTCCTGTAAAAAATCTAGATACCTGCGACACAAACCTTGCTAAAAAAAATCTTTTATGTCTATATAAAAAATGTGCTAATCTATGATTTATTATTGCATGAACTCCTGGGTAATTTATTAAAACACTTGCCCTTGATGTGGCTGCTGGATCTTGTTTTATGTAAACATCAAGAAGTTCACCTACTGCGCGTATATATCTTATCATTAAAACTTATTCTCCTTCTCTAAAATAACTCCATAGAGAGGTATCTTTCTCCACTATCTGGTGCTATAAATAAAACTTTTTTTCCTTTGCCCAAGCGTTTTGCAACTTTAACTGCGGCGCAAAAGGCTGCTCCTGAAGAAATCCCCACTAATATACCTTCGTTTTTCGCTATATTTCTACAGGCCTCAAAAGCTTCTTCATTTTTTATCTTTTCAACACTATCTATAATATCCATATTAAGATTTCCTGGTATAAATCCAGCTCCAATGCCCTGAAGTTTATGTGATGATGGGCTTTCTCCAGAAATTACAGCTGAATCATAAGGTTCTACCGCAATAACTTTTAAATTTGGATTTTCTTGTTTTAATATTTCTCCAACTCCACTTATAGTTCCACCTGTACCAACTCCTGCAACAAATGCATCAAGGTCTTTTATATCTTCTATAATTTCTAACGCCGTTGTTTCTCTATGTGCTTTTGGATTTTCCTTATTATCAAATTGGCTTAACATAACAAAACCCTTGCTTTTAACTAGCTCTTCTGCTTTTTCGATAGAGCCCCTCATGCCTAAACTTCCCTCAGTTAAAATAATTTTTGCCCCATATGCTAACAACAGCTTTCTTCTTTCTACACTCATGGTCTCTGGCATTACTAAAACTATTTTAAAACCTTTTGCCGCAGCTATCATAGCAGCTCCAATACCTGTATTTCCACTTGTAGGTTCAACTATAGTATCTCCCTGCTTTAATTTTCCTTCACTTACATATGCATCAATCATGCTTAAAGCTGCTCTGTCTTTTATTGAACCTGCTGGATTAAAGTATTCTAACTTAACATAAATATCTGCCATATCCGAATCTGTCATATTATTTAATTTTACAATAGGTGTTCTTCCTATTGTTTCTATAATATTTGAATATATCATAAGTCCTCCATCCGCGAACAATTCCTAGTATTTTACTCGGAATTAAGTTTAAAAATAAATGTTGGCATTCACCAACATTCAATTTCGTCATATATAGACAAATTTTCAGTTGTATAAGTAATATTTAATTATCTTTCACATTCCTGATTTGCTACTGTACAAGAAGTTTTACATGCAGATTGACATGAAGTTTGACACTCGCCACAGCCTTTTTTCTCTGCATCTTTCTTTAAATTATTAGTTGTAAGTGTTTTAACGTGTTTTTTCATTTCTTCTACCTCCATTTAAGATTCCTTTTTATTATACTTCTTTGTTCATAAATTTTCAAGTTTATTATTTTCATTAGTTCAAATAAACTATATAATTTATATTATATGTATTATATGATTTTGTAAATACAATTTAGAAAGGATTAATTATGAACAAAAATCTTCCACCAATTTTAAATGGGCTCTCCAACTACAGGGATGAAAATATACTTAGATTTCATATGCCAGGTCACTATGGGAAATCTGACTTTCCTGAACTTTCTTATCTATGTGAAAATATACTTAATTTTGATGTTACTGAAGTTTATGGTACTGACAATTTAAATGAGCCTAAAGAAATGATATTAGAATCATTGGAATATATAAGTAAGCTTTATAAATCTAAAAAAAGCTATATTTTAGTAAATGGTAGCACTAGTGGAATCCATATCGCTATTGACACGCTTGTAGACGATAATGCTCACGTAATAACTGCTAGAAACTGCCATAAAAGCGTACACAACATACTTGAAAATAAAAACATAAATATTCATTACATCTATCCTAAAATAGATCTAGATTTTTGCATAGATTCACATATTGAGTATGAAGATTTGGTAGAAACTGTTACTTGCGCAAAAAATAAAGCTATTGATATTCAAGCGGTTATTTTAACATACCCTAATTATTTTGGAAGAACTTATAACCTAAAAAAGATAAGTGATTTTCTTAAAAGTGAGAATATCTTCCTTATAATTGATGAGGCTCACGGGGCACATTTCACATTTAACGAAGCTCTCCCCAAAACCGCTATTGAACTTGGGGCTACCATATCTGTACAAAGTGCTCATAAAACTCTACCCGCTTTTACGCAAACTGCAATGCTTCATTTAGGAAATGATTTTCCTAAATCTAAATTAGAACTTCTTGAAAACAAAATCCAATTCTTTCAAACAACAAGTCCTTCCTATATACTAATGGCTTCTTGCGAAACTGCAGTTTATATAATGGATAAATATGGCGTAGAGCATTTAAATAAAATCAAGCAGTCTGTTGAGAATCTAAAAAATAAACTAAACTCATATTCTGATATAAGTATATATGAAAGCAATGATCCTAATTTACTTCAAGACTTTTGTAAGTTTGCAATAAATACCCCCATACCTGGAGATATATTTTCTGATATTTTAAGAAAAAAGTATAAAATTCAAGCTGAAATGACGATAGGCTTCAATGTATTGTTCATGATAGGCATAACGCATACTGAAAAAGATTTAGAACGCTTGGGAAATTCTATTATAGATATCATAAAAAATAACAAAAACTTATTTGAATCTAATTTTAAACTAAACTTAAACAATTTATTTCCAAAAACAGAAAGTGTAGCATTTCATAAATTATATAAAAATAAAAAAATAGATGAAAATAACATTATAATTAAAAAAATAAAAGACTTAGATAATGATATATGTGCTGAAAAAATAATACCATACCCTCCAGGAATCCCTCTTTTACTTCCCTACGAAATAATTAACAATGATATGAAAATAGCACTTAAATATCATGAATTTTCTGAAATTAAATGTTTTAATATTGTTTAAAACGTTTTCTTAATTAATTTTTATACTTGTATTTTTATTAGATTGCTGTTATAATCGTTTTAAGAATTTGCGAAAGATTTAGTAAATTCGATTTTGTGTTTATTATTTTCAGAATTGTTCACGAATGTTTTTTGGTATTATTACAACTATTCTGAAAATCCCTTATATAAGGGACAAAATTTTATATTCAATAATATTGAGGAGGTTTTTATGTCAAAAGAACCAAAAGTCAGAGAAAAAAGGCAAGCTCAACTCTGGGAAGCATTCTTGCCAATACTTGCACTCGTTATTTTACTTTATTTCGGTCTCGTAGTTTTTGAAGCTAACGCTCAAGTTCCTCTAGTTATTGCTTCTGTAGTAGCTGTAGCAGTTGCTGTATTTAGATTAGGGTATGGTTGGAAAGAAATTGAAGATGGTATCCTAAAAACTATCAACATGGGTATGCAAGCCATAATTATACTTATGATAGTTGGTATGCTTGTTGGTACATGGATTCAAGGTGGAGTTGTTCCATCAATGATTTACTATGGTCTTCAAATTCTATCTCCAAGTATATTCTTAGTAGCAACAGTACTTATTTGTTCGATTGTTTCACTTGCTACAGGTTCATCTTGGACTACAGCAGGTACTGTAGGTATTGCACTTATAGGTATTGGTCAAGGTATTGGTATTCCTTCTCCAATCGCTGCCGGTGCTATAATCTCAGGTGCATACTTTGGTGATAAAATGTCTCCACTTTCAGATACTACAAACCTTGCTCCAGCAATGGCAGGCGCAACACTTTTTGATCACGTTAAACACATGGTTTTTACAACTGGACCGTCTTACATAATCTCACTCGTTATATTTGGAGTAATGGGATTTAAATACGCGGGTCAAGAACTTGACTATGCTGCAATAAATGAACTTCTAGCTATAATAAAATCAAATTTCAGTATAAATCTTCTTATGTTAATCCCTCCAGTAATTGTAATATTAATGGTTGTATTTAAGGTTCCTGCAATACCTGGTCTTATCGGCGGGGTAGCGCTTGGTGCATTATTTGCAATGGTATACCAAGGCGGAACTTTTGGAGATGTTTTAAATGTTGCTAACGGTGGTTTCTCAATGGAAGTAGCTGAAGGTGCCAGTCAATCAGAAATTATGATAGCGGATCTTCTAAACCGTGGTGGTATGCAGTCTATGATGGGTACAGTGTCACTTATCATATGCGCCCTATCATTTGGTGGCATTCTTGAATCTACAGGAATGCTTGGCATAGTTGCAGCTACACTTCTTAAATTTGCTCATGGTACTGGTTCTCTTGTAATGATTACAATATTTACATCTATATTCGTAAATATAGTTGCAGCTGATCAGTATCTATCAATAGTTGTTCCAGGACGTATGTATAAGGATGCTTATGCCGAAAGAGGGCTTGCTCCTCGAAACCTATCTCGTACCCTTGAAGATGGTGGTACTATAACATCCCCACTTGTACCATGGAATACATGTGGAGCATTTATGTCAGGAGCACTTGGTGTTGACACAGTTGATTACTTTAGATACTGTGCTCTCAACATAATAAACCCAATAGTTTCTATTACCTTTGCTTTCCTTGGACTATTCCAGTTAAAGATGACTGATGAAGAAAAGAAAGCTTATGAAGAGTCTAAAAAAGCTCTTGCTGAATAATAAAAATAATCTATCACCTTTTAAAAAACAGCATCCTGCCTAGATGCTGTTTTCTTTTATTTTTTAACAATATTTTCATAAATATTTGAATATTGAACTAAATTATGTTATAATAGTATTGTAAACATCTACTTTTTGAAGATTTTACAAGCCTCTTAATTATTATTTACTATATTGCCTCAAGCTTAATAAGCGTGAGGCAGTACTTTTTTATGAAAGTTTTAATACATATTTTTTTAATCAAAAAAAAGAGTGCCTCAGCACTCTTTCTATATTAAGGTTTATTCCCTATTTAGGTTCTATTAATCCATAGTAGCCATCTTTTCTTTTATAAACTACTGATATTTTATCTGTATCATGATTGTGGAATGCAAAAAATTCATGTCCAAGCATTTCTAGTTGAAGTATTGCGTCTTCTTCTGACATTGGTTTATATTCAAAAGTTTTTCGCTTTATTATTTGATCTTCTCCTGCTTCTATCATGATTTCATCAGCAGATGGAATATATTCTTCGATATTTTCAAATCTTATAGAATCATGTGTCTTTCTCATAAGTCTGTCTTTATGCTTTGTAAGCTGTTTTTTTAGTTTTTCTACAGCTACATCTAGTGCATTGTATACATCCTCATCTGAAGCCTCTGCTCTAACTACTCCATTTTCAAAGGGAATTGTTATCTCAACTTTCTGTTCATTTTTGAAAGTTGCTACTTTTACCTTAGCCTCCTGTTCTTTACTAAAATACTTGTCTAATCTTGAAAGTTTCTCTTCAAAATTATTTTCCATTGCCTGTGTTATTCTAAGATTTCTGCCTAAAACATTAACTAACATACATAACTCCCCTTTCATTGGTACAATTACCATTGATAGTAATATTATACCTTTTTTAAGGCTGTTTCAAACATATTTAAAATAAATTTTTAATATATTCTTTAAATTTGTTTGAAATGCTTGTTAGTTATTATACGTTACTGATATAATAAAATCAAGACTTTTATTATATATTTTTTTGTTTTTTAATTACATATTTTAAGGAGGTAAATTATGAGTTACAAGTATTTTGAAAATAGAAGCTGTGAGTATTATCCATGTCATAATCTTGAGAATATGAACTGTCTTTTTTGCTACTGCCCACTTTATCTTACTGATTGCGGAGGAAACTTCAATATTCTTTCAAATGGCATAAAAGACTGTAGCAACTGTACAATTCCTCATCTTGAAAAAAATTATGAATATATCCTTTCAAAATTTAGAGTTGCCGCCGAAAAAAAAGCTCAACCATCTGAAGATGCTGAGCAAGAATAAGTTATATTATTAATAGCCATATAACTATAAATATAAAGAGCATAAAAAAACTGCAATATTTCATAAGCTGCCCTGATAAAACTATATCTTCCGCTTGAAGTGGTCTAAGTTTATCTCCTATGGTTGGTTTTTCTACAACCTCACCAAAATAGACATTTGTTCCGCCAAGCTGAACTCCAAGTGCTCCTGCTACTGCACCCTCAGGATATGCACAGTTAGGGCTCTTATGATTCTTTCTATCTCTTATAGCTATTTTTACACAATCACTCTGATTTTGGCCTTTTACAAGTGCCGCAAACATAAAGCCTATTATTGATATTCTAGCCGGTATAAAATTGAAAATATCGTCTATTTTAGCTGAAAAAAAGCCTATATCGCCATACTTCTCATTCTTATATCCAACCATAGAATCCAATGTATTAACGGCCTTATAAAACATCATTAGCGGCGCTCCGCCTATAATTCCATAAAACATTGGTGCAATTATTCCATCCACTGTATTTTCCGCAACAGTTTCAACCGTAGCTCTTATTATTTCATCAAACGAAAGGTTTGTCGTATCTCTGCCTACAAGATAGGATATCTGAATTCGACTTTTTTCAATATCACCTGATTTTATACATTCATATACCTTTATACCTTCATCATATAGGCATTTTTTTGCCAAGCAGGTATACATTACAATGCTCTGAACTACAAATCCCACATAAAAATTAAATTTAAAGCTAAGTTCTACCAATAAATATACTATCGCTGCACTTGTAAATGTAGTTATTATAAACAGGAATAACCCGCCAAGCTTCTTAGTTTTTGAAGTGTGGCAGGTTTTTCTTATAATACCTTCTATTAATCTTATAAGTTTTCCTATATATTTTACAGGATGAGGAAAATTGTATGGATCTCCTAAAATCCCATCTATCATATATGCAAGTACAAGCGATCCGGGTATGCTCAATATCCTAATAGCATCGAGCTGCGCAATCATCTCTTTAGTCATTTTTACTCCTTCTTGCTTGCTTTTACCATGTTTATTCCTTCTTGAAAGGCTCTCATATTTATTTCTTCAGTACCTTGTGGAATTCTTGCTTTTATAGCATTTTCCATAGCTATTTGATCAAGCCCTGATATAAGTTCTGTAAGCGCTCCTAGTGCAACAATATTAGCTACCATAGGCTTTTTTAAAACTTCTCTAGCAGTTTTTAATATAGGAAGTGAATAAACGGTGCAATCTGTCTCTTTATACTTTATACTATCATCTAATACAACTATGCCTTTTGAAATTATGTCATGGCTGTATTTTTCATATGATGCTTGAGTAAGCGAAAGTAATATACTTGGCTTTAAAACTTTAGTAAAGAAAATTTCATCTTCATTTATGATAACTTCTGCCTTACTTGCTCCACCTCTTGCCTCAGGTCCATATGACTGACTTTGAACAGCGTTTTGACCCATAGATATAGCTGCCTCAGCTATAATTATACCAGCAAGTATAACGCCTTGTCCACCTGAACCGCTTAATCTAATTTCTGTTTTCATTTTTTTCCCTTCCTTTACTTAAATCTTTCTATGATTTCGTCATAAAGCTGAGTATACTCTGGTTCAACAGATTCATAAAATTCTCCCATGAACTGTTTCCCTAATAATTGTTCTTCAGAAAGCTTATCTTTGGCTTTTATATCTACATAAGTGTCCTTCATGTTCATCATTATATCAACAGCTGAACCTTTTTTATTCTTTCTTCCATAGTAAGTAGGACATACGCTCATTCCTTCTATAAGTGAGAATCCCTTATGCATAATTCCTTTTTTCACATAGTTTATCATTTGTTTTGCATGATATGCAGTTGCTCTTGCTACATAAGTAGCTCCTGCCCCTTGTGCAAGTGAACATATATCAAATGGCTTATCTATATTTCCGTATGGCGCGGTAGTTCCCTTGTCCATATGAGGTGTAGTTGGTGAATACTGGCCACCCGTCATTCCGTATATATTATTATTAAACACTATTGTCGTTATATCTATATTTCGTCTGCAAGCATGAATTAGATGGTTTCCTCCTATTGCGGAACAGTCTCCATCTCCTGTAATTACAATTACATGAAGCTCTGGATTTGCCATTTTAAGTCCTGTCGCAAATGCAAGCGCTCTTCCGTGAGTAGTATGAAGTGTTGCAAAATCCATATAACCTGCTGCTCTTGAAGAACAACCAATTCCTGATACTACACAAATTTTATCCTTATCAAGCCCTAGCTCTTCTATCGCTACTGTTATAGATCTCATAAGTATCCCGTGTCCACATCCTGGACACCATATATGAGGAAGGTGATCTATTCTAAAGTTGTTTAATACATTTTGACTAGGCATTTTGTACCTCCATAAATCTGTTTATTATTTCTTCAGGGGTTATGATTTCTCCATTTGCTTTATTTATTCCATATATATTAGACTTGTCTTTTGCTGAACGCTGAACTTCTAATATCATCTGTCCTAGATTCATCTCTGCTACAAATACCTTATTCATCTTAGCAGATAACTCAGCCACTTGTTTTTCTGGGAAAGGCCATACTGTTTTTGGAATAAATGCGCCTGCTTTTATACCCTTTTCTCTAAGCTCTATTATAGCTTCTTTTACAGATCTTGCCATTCCACCAAATGTTATAAACATATACTCTGCATCATCAAGCTTATATTCTTCGTAAATATTTATTTCGTCAAAATTGTTTTCTATTTTTTTCATTAATCTATCTAATTGTTTTCCTGCTATATCCGTACTATTTGTTGGGAATCCTGTCTCGTCATGGAATAGTCCTGTTATATTATATCTATATCCTGTTCCAAAATCCGCCATAGCGGGAACCATATCTTCTGTATTTTCATAAGGAATATACTCCTCTGGATTACATGAAGGTCTTTTTCTATCTATTACTTCAAGCTCGCCTTGTTCTGGAATATCTATATTCTCTCTTAGATGACCTACCACTTCGTCCATAAGTAATATTACTGGAGTTCTAAATTTTTCTGCAAAATTAAAAGCTTTTACCGTAAGTTCAAAAGTTTCTTTTACCGATGTAGGTGAAAGTGCTATAACAGGATGATCTCCATGAGTTCCCCATCTAGCCTGCATATAATCTCCCTGAGCTGGAGATGTTGGAAGTCCAGTACTTGGCCCAGAACGCTGAACGTTTACAATTACACATGGTATCTCTGCAATGCATGCATATCCTATATTTTCCTGCTTTAAAGAAAATCCAGGTCCACTTGTAGCTGTCATAGATTTTTTCCCAGCTATTGAACCACCTATACACGCAGCTATGCCCCCAATTTCATCTTCCATCTGAATAAATTTTCCGCCTGTTCTTGGAAGCATCTCAGATGAAACTTCAGCTATTTCTGTAGATGGAGTTATTGGATATCCTGCAAAAAACTCCATTCCTGCATATAATGCCCCATGGACACATGCTTCATTTCCCTGCATCAATACAATTTTTCTACTCATTTTCTGTACCTTCCTCCAAATAAATTGCATAGTCTGGACATCTTAATTCACACTGTCCGCATTTTATACAGTCTTCCACTCTCTGAATTTCTATCTTTTCATTAACTAATCCTAATACATTTTTGGGACAAAATGCTACACATATTCCACAGCCCTTGCACCATTTTTTATCTACAACTAGTTTTTTACTCACTTTGAACTCTTCCTCCATTTCAATTCTGGTATGACTAAATTATATCATTTTTGTCAGAAATATGCAAGAATAACTTCATTTTTAGAATCATTTGATTTCTTCGACTGCATTTCCTATAACTTTATACTGCATTTTTAATCATTTTAAAACGATTTCTTTGCTTATTAGTAAAAAAAATGCATGATTTTAATTTTTTTATTTCATATATATTTTTTTCACTTTAATATTGGATACTATATCATCTTTAAATTGTATTTTTTTACTGGTATAATTATATTATTAAATCAAATAGGAGGGTTTTTATGCAAAAAGTTGTAGTTGTTGCACCCAAAGGAAAAATGGGTAGACTTATTATTCAAACTATAAGTGAAAGAGATGATATGATGCTCATTGGCTCCATTGCCCCAGAAGGCAGAGATTACATAGGAGAAGATTCTGGATTTATATCTAGACTTGGAGTAAAGCTTAATGCTCCTGTATTTTCAAATCTAGATGAAATAATACCTCATTGTGATGTTATAATAGATTTTTCTATGACTGACGTTTCACTTAATATTTTAAATAAAGCTATTGAATATAAAAAATCTCTTGTGTGTGGAACCACTGGTTTTTCAAATTTTGAGATGAGTTTATTTGAAGATGCTTCAAAGTTTATTCCCATACTATATGCGGCAAATACTTCAAAAGCTGTAAATTGTATGCACAAATTATTAGAAACAGCTTCTAAAATTTTAGGCAATGAAAGTGATATTGAAATTATCGAAATGCATGATAATAAAAAATTAGATGCGCCAAGTGGAACCTCTAAGGAAATGGGGCATATTATTGCCGAAAATTTAGATATTGATTTTGATACTGCTGCAAAATATGGTCGTTCAGGAAAAGGGATAAGGAATAAAAATGAAATTGGATATCATTCTATAAGATCTGGCGACATTTCAAGTAGCCATACGGTTATTTTTGGTATGATGGGTGAAAGACTTGAGATAACTCATCATGCTTACAACTGGCTCTGTTTTGCAAGAGGTGCATGCGACTGTGCTAAATTCTTACAAGATAAGCAAAATGGACTTTATAAGGTTTCCGATGTAATAACAATATAATTTGTCAAAACAAAAAATTCCAGCAAAATTATGAGCCTAAAAAAACCTAGATTATTTCTTAAAAAGCTTTTAAAGGCTTTAAATAATCTAGGTTTTCATTTTTATTTATTCAATTCTTCTTTTTTTATGCTCATTCTAATATATTCTGTCTGTATTCCCATGCTTGTATTTTTAAAATAGCGTTTTAACTCTTTATGTTCTTCTAAAAATGGGTCAAATTTTTCATTATAAAATTTTCCATAATAGGTTTTCTTTTTAGAAAAACCCACTTTTTCATAACATCTTATCGCTCTTTTATTATATGCGGCAACAATAAGTGTTAGTTTATTAAATTTAAAGTCTTCAAAAAACCATTCTAAAAATAATTTTATTGCTTCTGTCCCATAGTTCATATTATGGTATGCTGGATCTAATACTATTCCTATTTCCCCTGATTTATCAAAATAATTGAGCTTTCTTAGCGCTATATATCCAATTAGTCTATTTACTTCATTAAATATACAGTAACATTTCCTACCATGCTGGTTTTTTCTTCCATACCACATTTTTTGTTCTGATTCGCTAAGCTGTGGAAAATCATAATCTGCAAAAAGCTGATCTTCATTTCGCTCCCAATTCATCATTTTCTTTATATTATCAAGTTCTAATCTTTTTAAATGTATTCGTTCTCCCCAAATCACTAGAACCCTCCAAAGTTTGCTGCATCCTTAAATAACTGGTACTGTCCAAACCATGTAAGTGGTATAGTACCAACTTCCCCATGTCTATGTTTTGCAATTATTACTTCTGTAATATTTTTTTGCTCAGAATCCTTATTATAGTAATCGTCTCTATAAAGAAACATAACTAAGTCGGCATCCTGCTCTATTGCGCCTGATTCTCTAAGGTCTGAAAGCATTGGCCTATGATCAGAACGCTGCTCCACGGCTCTTGAAAGCTGTGAAAGTGCTACTACTGGACACTTTAACTCCTTCGCAAGCACCTTTAAAGAACGTGATATCTTTGATATTTCTTGCTGACGGCTCTCAGTCCTTCCATCACCTTCCATAAGCTGAAGGTAGTCTATGAGTACTAAATCTAAACCTTTTTCTACTTTTAATCTTCTACATTTTGACCTAAGCTCTACTGCGGTTATTCCTGGAGAATCATCTATATATATATTGGTATTTTGAAGAATCCCCATTCCAGTTGTTATCTTAGGCCATTCCTCATCATCAATATTACCATTCTTAAGTTTGTTTAATTCTACATGACTCGTTGCCGATATCATTCTCTGAATAAGCTGTTCCTTACTCATCTCTAGGTTAAATATAGCTACAGAAGCCTTTCCTTTTATAGCTGCATTTTGTGCTATATTTAAACTAAATGCAGTCTTTCCCATTGCTGGTCTTGCTGCAATAAGTATAAGGTCTGTCTTTTGAAGTCCATTTATCTTTCTATCTAAGTCTATAAAGCCGGTAGTAAGTCCTGTGAGCTTATCTTTTCTTTGATATAGATCTTGAAGAATTTCAAATGTATCTGCAAGTACATTATCAATCTTAACTAGACCTTGATGATCTTTTTCTTGAGCTATATCAAATATTGATTTCTCTGCAAAATCCAAAATTTCTTGAATTTCAAGATTTTGGTCATAACTCTTTTGCATAAGCTCTGTAGAAGCTTTTATAAGTTTCCTAAGTATCGATTTTTCTTTTACAATGGATGCATATTTTGTTATATGCTCTGTAAAATCAGGTGCTGATGAAAGTGATGTTATATATGGAATTCCGCCTACCTTTTCAAGTAGGTTTCTGCGTCTAAGCTCGTTTACTATCGTTATTAAATCTATGGGCTCATTATTCTTAAACAAACTCAACATAACATCGTAAATTTCAGCATTCTGCTCAGAATAAAAATCTTCTTTACTTACTATATCAACAACTACTATTATTAAATCTCTATCGAGTAAAATACTTCCCAGCACAGACTGCTCTGCTTCTATAGCATATGGCATTATTTTGCCTTCCAACTAAAACACCTCTACTTTAACAAGCCATGGCTATGCCATGGCTTTTAATCTAATTTTTTTCTTTTATATCAACTACTATAGTTGTTGAAACCTTTGGATGAAGTTTTACTTCAACGGTCATTGATCCTAACATTTTTATAGGATCTGAAAGCAGAATCTTTCTTTTATCAAATTCTACGTTGTGTTGTTTTTTCATTTGCTCCGCTATGTCCTTTGAAGTTATAGCTCCAAAAAGCTTTCCGCCTTCTCCAGCCTTAGCATATATCGTAACCTGTGCATCTTTTAATTTAGCACCAAGCTCAACTGCTTCTTCTTCTTCTCTTTGAGCTTTAATTTCTTTTGCTTTTTCCTGCTGTTTATGGTCATTTAAATTAGTTTGACTTGCTTCCTTTGCAATCCCCTTTGCTAAAAGAAAGTTTCTTGCATAACCATCACTTACTTCTTTTACCTCACCTTTTTTAGCAGTCCCTTTTACATCTTTTAAAAATATTACTTTCATTTATTTGTCCTCCTCTTCTAAATATGCCATGATTTGTTCTTGTACTGTATCTAATGCTTCTTCTATAGATATATCCTTGATCTGCGTAGCTGCCGTTTCTATATGACCGCCGCCTCCAAGTTTTTCCATTATAACCTGTACATTTATATCCCCAAGCGACCTTGCACTTACCTGAACTTCATTTGTATTACTAACCGCTATTACAAATGAGGCCTGAATTCCTTTTAAATTCAAAAGTTCATCTGCTATCTGAGATGCTACAAGCTGAGGATTACTCATAGGATTTTTACAATAAGTTATTGCTATCTTATCCTCTATAATCTTAACTAAATTAAGCGCTTCTGCTCTTATTACAAAGGTTTCCATATCCCCTTGGAACAAAGTCTTAACTGCTATCGTATCTGCACCATACTTTCTTAAAAAAGCTGCAGCTTCAAAAGTTCTTACACCCGTTTTAAATGTAAAATTCTTAGTATCAAGTGTAATTCCCGCAAGCAGTGCTTCTGCAACCTGTGGGTTAAGCTGTGGTCTTTCTTTAATATAAGGTATAAGCTCCGTAACCATTTCACTCGCTGAAGATGCATAAGTCTCATGATATACAAGTACAGCCTTATCTATGAACTCCTGACCTCTTCTATGATGATCTATAACCACAATCCTATCTGCCTTATCCACAAGTTTTGGATATTCTGTAAATTTTGGATTATGAGTATCCACTACAACAAGCAGAGTATCCTGCTCCATATATCTCCAAGCATCTTCTCGCTTTAAAAATACATGCTTGTATTTTTCACTCTGTCTGATTCTATCATATAATACATCAATAGATGAATTTGGCGAATCAATTACTATCTTGGCTTCTTTTCCCATCATTTCTGCTATAGCCACAACTCCAAGTGAAGACCCTATAGAGTCAAGGTCTGGAAACTGATGCCCCATAACAAGTACATTTTTGGATTCACTAAGCAAATCTCTTAGTGCATATCCTATAATCCTTGCTTTTACTCTAGTTTTCTTCTCTATAGCCTTTGATTTTCCACCATAGAAAATATACTTATCATTTCGCTTAAGTGCAACCTGATCTCCACCTCTTCCAAGCGCTATATCAAGTGCAGAATTACTTATAAGCTGGGTTTCTCTAAGAGAATTTACAAAAGAAGATACTCCCATAGATATAGATATTGGAATAAAGTTTTTTAGATCAATGCTTCTTATATTGTCAAGAATTGAAAACCTTTCTTCCTCCATCTTTATAAGCTGTTCTTCAGTCGTAACCATAAAATATTTATCTTTTGAAATCTTTCTTATTGCAAGTTTGTGTTCTTCCGCCCAAATCTTCATTATTCGCTCAATCTCAACTTCAACTCTAGGCTTATTAAGTTCTTCCGTAGAATCTAAAACTTCATCAAGACTATCAACCTGCGCGGTTATAACAACTGGTCTGCTCTTTAAATAAGTAGTTTTAATATTTTCAAGCTCTGTTATATCTTGAAAATATACCATAAAGGTATTGTCTTTTTCTTCTTTAGCTTTATTTATTGAATATATGGCTTTATAATGCTTATTATCTTTTGACTCTAGTTCAACTTCCCCTTGCTTTAAATCTAGAATTGATTCAACTTCTATTTCTGAAAAATAGTCATTTATCTTATCCCCAAAAATTCCCTTTTTACCTATTAACTCTGAGAATTTTTTGTTATACCAAACAATTATCCCCTCCATATTACACATACATAGAGGCAAATTTAAATTACTAATAGACTGTCTAGTCTTGTAATCCATTGTCATATTAAACGTTTCTACATATGAATCCATCTTCTCTTCATATTTTTGGTTTTCTATGATCTGTTTCCTTATAAATATTAAGCATGCAGCTACAGCTACTATCCCAAGCCAAATATTATAATATGCAATTACAATTGATAATATAAGCGAAAGTACATTATTTAGTTTGATATATTTAATATTGTCTTTCATGTCCCACCTTTATTTCTGTATTCTCCGTAAATTTACCACAGCATCAATAAAACCTATTGCAACTACGAATGCATAAAGCGGCATAAACATACACAATGTTAATGTTATTATATTTCTAAAAACTGGTGTTACTCTCTTACTTATAAAATTATATATTGAAGCTAATCCTTGTAAAAAGAATAACATTCCAAATATTATTGTAAGATTTATAATCAGTGTATCCTTATAGATATACTCTGAATATATCAAAAACAATGTCATTAAATATACTATTAAAATTCCTCCAAAGACATTTCCAGGAAGACTAAACTCACCTAAAGTTGCAATTTGTCTTTTCTTTGTTATTTTAGTTAAAAATGCCCCTGTAAAGAAATAATTTACCGCGGAAATAGTAAACCCCATACACACAACCATTCCTGGAAAGGTTCTCCTTAAGTTCAATATAAATGTATCCACATCCATATCTATATTAAACATTTCTTTTTGCATCTGAAAAGATTCCCTATATCCATTTATTATATAATCTACTAAATTTGTATTCATCATTCTTGCTTCAAAATACATTAAAAGCAGTATATTTAATATGACCATAAATGCGCCTGCGAATATAGCAAGTGCCGGTGTTCTTTTCCTATA
Organism: Proteocatella sp.; assembly: GCA_051653405.1. GTDB lineage: Bacteria > Bacillota > Clostridia > Peptostreptococcales > Filifactoraceae > Proteocatella. The sequence continues at coordinate 16,722 of JBOFWC010000243.1, forward strand.
CGCAAACTCACCCACAGCAAGTCCAACTCCCGCAATAGTAAATAGCGAATAAACCACCATCATCGGCTCTAAAAAAGTTGATGATATAAGTGCTATTATAAGAGCTGAAAGAAAGCTAAAAACCATCCCATTTCTAAACGTAACTACTGCAAAAATTGACGGCAGAAAAAAAGAAATCAGTGCAAGAATTGGCACCATTTTTACAAGAAGCAGCAACGCTGCTGTTAGTATAGAATATCTAAGAGTTTCAAAAAACGCTTCTTTCATATCTCTTTGATATCTAAAAAATATATTATACAAATGATCACTCCTCCATAAATGAAAAATAAATCTCAATTTTGCTTTACCATTTATTATACCATAAAATCAATCAGCTCTCAATTCGATTATTATATGATTGCCACTATAAGCCAAAATCTAAAACATAAAATAAACTACAGAATACTAAAAAACCCTTTAGATTATTTTCTAAAGGGTTTTGATTGGTGCCCAGAGCCGGAATCGAACCAGCGACACGAGGATTTTCAGTCCTCTGCTCTACCGACTGAGCTATCTGGGCAAAAATAAATGGTGGGCCTTCAGGGACTCGAACCCCAGACCTACCGGTTATGAGCCGGGCGCTCTAACCAACTGAGCTAAAGGCCCATTTATTTTTAAAGTAATGCTGGTGGGCCTAGCTGGACTCGAACCAGCGACCTCACGCTTATCAGGCGTGCGCTCTAACCACCTGAGCTATAGGCCCATAGAAAAAATGGTCGAGGTGGAGAGACTCGAACTCCCGGCCCCATGGTCCCAAACCACGTGCGCTACCAAACTGCGCTACACCTCGAAAAACAAATTTAAGTTAAAAAATGGTCGAGGTGGAGAGACTCGAACTCCCGGCCCCATGGTCCCAAACCACGTGCGCTACCAAACTGCGCTACACCTCGAAATTATCCAAATTCTATTACTTAATATGTATTAACTTTTACAAAAAAATGGCAGGGGCGGCAGGATTTGAACCCACGGCATTCGGTTTTGGAGACCGACGTTCTACCACTGAACTACGCCCCTACAAATATGGTGGGCCTAGCTGGACTCGAACCAGCGACCTCACGCTTATCAGGCGTGCGCTCTAACCACCTGAGCTATAGGCCCATATCATAAAGATGGTCGAGGTGGAGAGACTCGAACTCCCGGCCCCATGGTCCCAAACCACGTGCGCTACCAAACTGCGCTACACCTCGACTTAAAATATATATGGCGGAGAAGGAGGGATTTGAACCCTCGCGCCCGTTAACCAGGCCTACTCCCTTAGCAGGGGAGCCTCTTCAGCCACTTGAGTACTTCTCCATATATTTTATGGCGGAGAGGGTGGGATTCGAACCCACGGCCCATTTCTGAGTCACTGATTTTCAAGACCAGCTCCTTAAACCGCTCGGACACCTCTCCATAATATATATTTATTTGTTTTTTTGGTGACCCATCCGCGACTCGAACGCGGGACACCCTGATTAAAAGTCAGGTGCTCTGCCGACTGAGCTAATGGGTCATCTTTGGAGCGGGTGAAGGGGATCGAACCCTCGCAACCGGCTTGGAAGGCCGGGGCTCTACC
>JBOFWC010000244.1:0-2710 GCA_051653405.1 Proteocatella sp.
GGGAGAATAAATCGTTTTTCTATTTCTTCTCCATACCTGCGCTGAACGTATGCAACCCACCCCTTGCGGCCCTTTCCGCTATGATGCAGACGATCAGCTTCTCTGCGAACCTTAATAAACATATTTTTACGTTCCCCAAGCCCGCGCTGAACGATTTCAACAGCCTTTAGCCACCGGTAGCAAGAATATGTGCTATCAAACTGTAATCCCTTCATGACAGCTTGAGCAGTAGGATTCCCAATACCACCACGACCACCGCCCGTATTTTCATCACGCTGCTCTTTATAGTTCATGAATTCATCTTTTGCATCTAAGTATGATTTCAATTCTTTTTCATAGTTCAATAAGTAATATTCTGCATCTTTTTTATCCTCTTGAATCCCATCTAAAATGCCGATTGCTTCTTCTGCTGTAGCCAACATATCCTCACCCCTAAATCAAAATTCATTCAAACGCACGAATAGGACGGCTATTCACCGCCCTTTCGCATCTCTATTTATATTTTTTCATATGTCTTTTCAAAGATATCCGGCTTGCATGAGAAAAGTAAACCATCCACATTTCTAACAACATAATCACCAATTTCCATTTGTACAACTTCGTTAGTAGTTTCCAAAACCAATGTCCCATTATCGCTATCACAATATCGAATAGTGTTGTTTTGCCAGTTTCCCCACAGCCATGATTCAGTATGATCACCATCGTCACAATCGAAAATAGCTTCGCCGTCATTATTAAACCCGATAAACTGCACTGCTTCAACTTCAACTGGCTTTTTTCTGTACTTTGCCATTATTCTTCCCCCACTCTCTGATATAACCGATCCACTTTTTCCCGATTACACGCCGACTTTTCGCCGTTATCCGAGGTGATGATGCAATCATCTTCGTGGATATACATTGGGCCTAGATCCGTATTTATGTACGGACGCCCATCCTCAAACCCATCTTCCAGTCCTGGTACATACGGTTCAATCTCAACTGGTTGGCATTTTCTCACGTATTTCATTTACTTTGCCCCTTTCAGCCAAACAAAAATATTATTCTCACATTTTCCCCGCTTGCTGCAACTGTCCTCGCAGACACACTTGTGGCAATCGCCGCGGGTCTGTTTCACGAGTCGTGCAGCTAAATCCTTGTTTGATACCGTTGCGCCGACCATCTTTTATACTCCCTTCATGAATATTATCCAATGTGTTTTTGAGCGTTTATTTCCAAACAGCGGCGAGCAAGGAAAAATATTTTCTAACTCTTTTAATTTGACCTGGTCTTCGTTCCACTTAAACACCAGTACACCGCCGTCTTTTAAAACTCTCATACATTCTGAAAACCCTTGTGATAGATCCGCTTTCCACTCTGGTCCCAACTTACCATATTTTTTTGCTAGCCATGACTTTTCTCCGGCGCGGATCAGATGTGGTGGATCAAAAACCACCAGGCGAAATGTATTGTTTTGAAAAGGCATTTTTCTGAAATCCGCCACAATGTCTGGTTTTATTTCAAGCTTTCTTCCATCGCATAAAGTATCTTCAATTTGGCGATTGTCCATAAAAACTACATCTGCATTACTTTTATCAAACCAAAACATGCGGCTGCCACAGCATGCATCTAGTATTTTCGCCAATTAGCTAACCTCCTTAACCCATATTTCAACCCGCGGCTGATCACTGTACCATTTACCACTGGGACCGTACTCTACAACTTGGCTATCATCCGCCCACACAATCCCGTTGAGCGCATCTTTTACGCCTTTGATATAGTTGTCTAGGTCCGGCTTAGTCATTGGCCTTATATCGCCATTCTCAGCCGCAGTCTGTTTCTTCTTGCTGAAATTCTTCGGCATCGGCCTATATATTTTGACCGTTAGCCGTAAAGCTTCTTTCATCGGCGGCGTATTCATCTGATTTGATGCCATAAGGGCAACATATGCTTTATAGTCTCGAGACTTTTGCGGATCGTATGCATGCCCTTTACCGAACTTCGGCCGCCCCTGTGCTACTGGTATCCCGGGAATTATAAGTTTTATCATCTACTCAGCTCCTTCAAAAGGGTATATCATCGTCTGGCAGTACCTCCGAGCCAAAGCTATTCGCTCCACTCGGCTCCTGTGCTACTCCCTGTGGCTTCGATCCCATAAACTCTATGTCCTGTGCTACAACCTCAGTGACGTACCGCTTAGAGCCGTCCTGGGCATCGTAGTTGCGTACCTGCATCCGGCCCTCGACTAAAATCTGCGAGCCTTTGACCAGATTGTTGCCGACGATCTCGGCCAACTTCTCCCACGCTACGATGGGGATGAAGTCTGCCGTATTCTGCTGATCGCTCGCCCGGCTAAACCGGCGGCTTACCGCCAGTGAAAACGAAGCGACTGCTTTACCCGCCTGCGTGTATCGCACTTCTGGATCACGAGCGAGGCGTCCGACTAAAATAACCTTATTCATCGCAAACCTCCAGTTCGGTATTTACATTAACGCCCATTGCCTGCAGCATTGTCGTCGCGAACAACCTCACGACGTCTGACTTTCTAGCATCCGCAACAGTAAGTTCTTTTTGCTCGCAAACTGATCTGGCAAAACTGCCCATCATCACAGCGGTATCAACTATGGTTACGTTGCTGATTTCTCCACTGACGACTCCGCTATCATCCTCTGTAATTACAATCTTTTTCATAGGCTCAATCCTTCCCGGTGCTTACCACCGCAAAAATTATT
>JBOFWC010000245.1:0-20605 GCA_051653405.1 Proteocatella sp.
TATATTGGTGAAAGTAAACTGTCGACTGTAGTTGTCTAAGGTATTAATTCAGATGCTAAAATGTATTCCAATAATGAGAAAGGAAGAGGAGTTGTGAGGGGTTTTAAAAATATAAAAATGAAGGGGCTGTGAAATAACTCCCTGACAAATAAAAAGAGGTCCGTTAGCTCGGAAGAGCTGACGGACCTCTTTTTGTGGTAAAATTTTACGTACCAATGAAAAACATTACCACTAATCATTCTAAAGCGAAACAGGCATTTTTGCCACTATTCATTTCGGATTTTCTGGATATTTGTGATCCTGTGCTGGTTTTCGACAAATTCATGGAGGGAATTGACTTGGAGAAGTACCTGCGGAATGTTCCGGAACACGTTACCGGACGCATCAGATACAACCCGACCAGCATGCTGAAAACAATCTTATTCGGATTTATGACCAATGGATATATTTCGCTCCGTGAGCTCGAAGATAGCTGCAAGGTCAATCTTCGTTTCATGTATCTCATGGAGCATCAGACACCATCCTATCGAACCTTTGGATATTTCATCGAAAATGTATTGAAGTCATCCATAGAGGAGTTATTCAAGGATATCAATAAAGCTATCTTTGCTGAGGAGCATGTGGATCTGAGTCATTTGTATATCGATGGCTCAAAGTTCGAGGCAAATGCCAATAAATACAGCTGGGTTTGGAAGAAAGCGACCGAAAAATCCAGATACAGACTTTTTGAAAAGATTACCCTGCTGCTCAATGAAATCAACAACGAACTTGCTGGCTTTGGTATCCGCATTGAAACGAATACAGAATATGTTCCAGATTATTTGGATGAAATCACGAAACGCTATGCGAAAATCGTGGGCATTGACTACTCCACATTCGTCTATGGCAAAGGGCATCATAAGACGCCGCAGCAACGCCACTATGAGCGGCTGCGAGAATATACGGCAAAGCTCCAGGAGTATGTCGAAAAGATTGCTGTTTGTGGTCCAGCTCGGAACAGTTATTCAAAGACGGACCATTCTGCAACTTTCATGCGGATCAAGACGGATTATATGGGCAACGACCAGCTGCTGCCGGCTTATAATGTGCAGTTTGGGATTGCCGATGAGTATATTGCCGTAGCCGACGTAAATCAGTATCGTTCCGACATGGACTGTTTCGTTCCTTTGCTAGAGAAATTCCATGAAACTTATGGATTTTATCCCCAATATCCTGTCGCTGATGCAGGCTATGGCTCTTACAACAACTACATCTATTGCGAGCAGCATGGGATGAAAAAGTATATGAAGTTTACCATGTTCAAAAAGGAAACGACGGACAAAAAGTATCGAGACAATCCGTTCCGGGCCGTAAACTTCAAGATAGACGAAGAAGGAACTCTGCGCTGCCCTGCAGGAAAAGCCTTTCATTTTCAATACCGTCGGAATGTAAAAGGCAACCAATACGGACGGCAGGAAGAAATCTACCAGTGCGAAGATTGCACAGAGTGTCCATATGCCGCTCAATGTAAGAAAACAGATAAAAAACGGACAATCCAGCTCAATCATGAACTGACATCCATGCATCAAGAAGTCGTGGAAAACTTAGAGAGCATCCATGGAGCGCTGCTGCGGATGAATCGTTCCATTCAATCTGAAGGTACCTTCGGCATCCTGAAAAACAACCGCTGGTATAAACGAATCGTGCGAAAAGGCATGGAACAGGTTCGTCTAGAGATTTTCCTGGTTTCTATCGGTTACAACCTATATAAATATTACAATAAAACATTGCGAATCAAAAAAGCCGCATAAGCTGAAAAGTTGCAGTTCTTATGGGGAAAGGGGGCGTATACTCTTTTTTCGGATTTATCTTGTGAAAAAATCAAAATGGACACAAAAAAGGAGCTGTGGACAAAATGATTCCTCATTTTGTCACAGCCCCATTTTTAATTGTTGCTAGCTTAATTGGAATTGTGGGGGTCGTGGAGGTTACAATAAGCGATGACATAATGAGTGCAAAATTAAGCGTTGTGATGATGATAGTGAGTATAGTAGGTTTTGTAATAACAAGTTTTATTGGCTTAATATTATCAAAAGATATAAACGAAAATATTAAGCGGATTCGTTTACTTGGGGATAAAATTGCAAATTACGATTTATCATATCAATTTAAAATTACTAGAAAAGATGAATTTGGAAAAATTGAAGAGTGCTTACTTAAAATACAAAATAATATTAAAGAAATCGTTAAAAATATTGCTGAAAATTCTCGTGAAATGACTATTTCTACGGAAAAACTCTCTGAAACAATAGAAGAATTGACCTCGCAAGCTATAAGTGTAAATAAAGCTGTAAATGATATCGCAAGCGATATGAAAAAAACAAGTGCAGAAAGTGAGGCTGTCAGTGCATCTATTCAAGAAGTTGATTCGAGTATAAGCATTCTTTCAGAAAAAGCTATAAATGGGAATAGTAGTTCCAACGAATTTAAAAAAAGAGCAATGAAAGCTAATGCAGATAGTAAAAATGCTATTAAAGAGTCAACTAATATGCTTTCAGAAAAAAAAGAAAAACTGATGATAGCCATTGAATCTGGAAAGGTTAGTAAAAATATAAAAAGTATGGCTGATGCGATCGCCAACATAGCAGGGCAAACAAATTTACTTGCACTTAATGCAGCTGTTGAGGCTTCGAGGGCTGGAGAGCATGGGAAAGGCTTTGCAGTTGTAGCTGAAGAAGTGAGAAAGCTTGCAGAAGAGTCTAAAGAAGCAGTGCAAGATATTATTAAAACGATAGGCAAAGTACATGAGGCGTTTAAAAACAGTATTGAAACCGGAAACGACATATTAAGCTTTGTGGAAAGAGATGTACAAAAGAGTTTTGGCGAGTATGGAAATACTGCAAATAATTATTATAATGATTCTGATTTTGTAAATAAGATGTCAGAAGATATTGCGGTTATGTCAGAAAGAATTGCAGAAACTGTAGAACAAGTAAATAATGCTGTACAAAATATGGCGCACGCAGTACGGAATTCTAGTGAAAAAATTGAAATAATAAAAGAAAATAGAAATAAAACATCACTCGCTATTGAACAGGTGACTTTAACAGCTCAGAGACAAGGGGAATATGTCAAAAAAATTAACGAGATAGCTTCAAAATTCAGTGTTTGATTAAGCGTTGATTTTGAAATGAACTGCGGAGTATGGTAAGTAGATGAACGCTGCGAATTAAAACACTGTAGATATCTTTTTATTATTTGGCAGCTTGATTTTATAGATTTTGGGTTTGGTTTTGTTTAAAAGATAAATTGATATTAAGTGAAGTTTACGATTTTGTTTTTACAGAAAACAGGAAGAGTTTATTACAATATTTGATTGTTGTAATAAAAACAGAAAGGAAGGATGGTTTTGACAATGTCAATTTCAAGACGGACGTTTATCAAAGGTGGCGTTGCCACTACACTTCTAGCTGCCGCTTCCGGCGGAATGATGTCGTATAAATCATGGTTACACCCAGTGGAAGCGCTTGCCGAGGGTACCACCGAAAGGGTTGCTCATACGTTTCATCAGGCGCATTGTGGAGGACATTGTTCACTGAAATGCACAGTGCGTGATGGGCGTATTGCACTGATCGAACCCAATGATTGGCCTAACCCTTATATGTCTACGGTTTGCCTCAAAGGAATATCGGAGATTCAACATATTTACAGTATCGAACGTATTCAGACGCCACTAAGGCGTGTCGGTGAGCGTGGAGAGGGTAAATTTGTTCCTATCACATGGCAAGAGGCATTCAACACTATTGAACAAGAATTGAAAAAAATTCAAGAAAAGAATGGAAAAGACAGTGTCCTTATCGGGCAAGCACCGGAAGCAAATTATCCGTTTCTACAGCAAATTCTTGGCGCGCAAAAAGATGGCAAACGAGGTATTGATATAGGAATTGGAAATGGTTTTGACCCTGCCTTAGGCGGCGTTGGCTATGGCTTTGGTCAAAGTGAGATCCGTGATTGGGTGAATGCATCAGTGATCCTCAATGTTGGCTCTAATCCACTTGAAACAAGCCTGATAGATGCGAGGCATATCTTTGACGCAAAAGAAGCTGGGACAAAAATTATTACAATTGATCCGCATTTTAGTACGACTGCATCGAAATCAGACCAATGGATTCCAATTAAACCGGGGACTGACTGTGAACTCTTCCTTGGCATGATCAGCCTCGTTTTAGAGAACAACTGGTATGATAAGGAGTATGTTATTGCCAATACTTCCCTTCCGTTTCTGATGGATGTTGAAACTGGAAAGCTTTTACGCGAGCGCGGAGAAGCTCCTAGTGAGAAAAAAGATAGTAAGGATCCCCTAAATCCATTTATGGTGTTGGATTCTGAAAATGGCTCAGTTAAGGCATACAATACTAAAGGAGTGACGCCTGCACTCGAAGGTGAGTTTGAGATTGGAGGTAGAAAGGTTCAGACCGTCTTTTCTGCGTTGAAGGCGCAACAGAAAAAGTATAGTCTTTCTTGGGCAAGTGAAAGAACGGGAATTGCACAAGATGATTTTGTCAAAATGACAAAATTGTATGCGACAACAAAGCCCGCGCTTATTAACATTGGCTGGGGTGGCGCTGACAAGTGGAGCAATGCTGACATAACTGGCCATGCCGTCGTAATACTGGCCTCACTGACTGGTAATATTGGAGTGAAAGGCGGTGGTGCCGGTTGTTATATCGGGAACTATGTCTCGCACTCTGCGGCACTCGGTGCGTGGAAACTTCCAGCGAAATTTACTACTGCACCTAGCCCGATTCCTGTCTATGATATGCGCTACCAGAATAATAACGTCAAGGCAATGATCGCAATTGGGGATACCATTCATATGCATTATGGGAACATGAATACTCAATTGAAATGGGTGGAGAGTCTTGAATTTATTGTCGGCATTGATATGTATTTCACGCCCAGTATGAATTATGCCGATATCGTCTTACCTGTATGTACTAAATTCGAGTGCGATGAGGAGGTAGGCGGGTTAAAAGTTGCGCGTAACCATGTGATGCTTCGCGAGAAAGTGATTGACCCTCTGTTTGAAAGTTGGACTGATTTTCAAATTGAACGTGAGTTTGCAAGACGCTGGGGAGTCGGAGAATTCTACCCTGGGACTGCAGAACAGTATGTAGCGTACCAACTGGAGAAGTCAACTGATCCAAAGTTGTCGGGTATAACACTAGCGGCATTGAAGAAAAACAACGGGATTATGCAGTTGGTAGGCTGTGAACAGCCTTATAGGGCATATACCAACAAGGTCTTTAAGACGGAATCAGGTAAATTACAACTGTACTACGAAAACCTTAGTAGCTTTGGTCAAGCGCTTCCCACCTTCGAGGGACAGAACGAAGCTTTCGATGAAAACAAGTTGGTTGAAAAGTATCCTTTGCAGTTTAGTCAGCCTCGCACAAAATACCACATCCATAGCCAGTTCTGCGATGCTAGTTGGATACAGCAGTATTACGAAGCGGTACTAGAAATAAATCCGGTTGATGCGAAATCAAGGAATTTGCATCAAGGAGATGTGGTCGAAGTATTTAATGATCGTGGTAAATTCAAATGCCATTGTCAACTCAACGAAGCTGTACGTCCTGGTGCGATTCGCATGTACGAAGGAATGTGGGAGAAGTATATGAAAGAAGGTTCTATACAAAATGTAACCAACGACGCGCGCAATAGGCGTGGCTATAATTTAGTCAATGGGCCAGTTGTGCCATTCAATGACACACTCGTCCAAGTCAGAAAGGCTTAGGTGTGCACATATGAAACTGGGAATTGTTATAAATCTTGCGCGCTGTATTGGCTGTCAGACCTGTGCTAACGCATGTAAGATGCAAAATAACGTGCCTATGGGAATGATTTGGAATCGTGTTATAACCGTGAACACGGATGTTATCGACGGGGCTGTAGGGGTTTATCCTAATCTCACACGCTCCTATATGCCAATTGCCTGCCAGCACTGTGAGAATCCTGCGTGCTTAAAAGTCTGTCCGGTAGGAGCGACTTATAAAGATGATATGGGACGCGTTGAAATTGATTATGAAAGATGTATTGGTTGCCGCTATTGCATGGCGGCATGTCCTTATAATGCTCGCAATTTTAATTGGGGAGAAGCGAAACGTGATCCGGATTTTAATTATGGAGATAAAGACGTGCCGGTGCGCCCCAAAAATGTTGCCGAGAAATGCACTTTGTGTAAGGAGCGAACCGATAAAGGCTTGAAACCAATGTGCGTAGAAGTCTGCCCGGCGCAGGCTAGGGTGTTTGGTGATCTTGATGATCCTAATAGTGAAATAGCAAAATTGCTTCGCACCAAGAAAGCCGTTCGTCTTCTTGAAGAAAAGGGCACTAGGCCCCAAATTTTCTATATCCGATAAGGGAGGGGAAATCAATGGATAAGAAGATATTTAATAGCAGCGTAGTACTTCTTGGGTTGATGACTTTAGCAGGAATAGGAGCGTGGATATACCAACTCATAAACGGTCTTGGTGTTACGGGAATGAACAACGGCACTTCCTGGGGCCTATACATTGCATGTTTCATGTTTATGGTCGGTCTTTCGGCTGGTGGACTTATCGTGGCATCGTCTGCTTCGATATTCCATATCGAGGCATATAAAAAAGTCGCATTGCCTGCAATACTTGTTTCGACTATCAGTGTCATAATGGCGGTATTATTCGTGACAATCGATATCGGCAGCGGCGTCTTTCGCGGCTACAATTTCCTTCTTCACCCTAATCTCAGGTCTCCGCTCATCTGGGATATTACAGTAATTTCATGCTACTTGTCTATCAATCTCGTCTATCTATACCTTATGACGTCCGAAAAAGCAGATGCAGGAAAGATTGGGATAGTCTCACGCTTTGCGCTACCGACGGCCATTCTGGTGCATTCTGTAACAGCTTGGATATTTGGATTGCAGATCGCGCGTGAAGGCTGGCATTCGGCTATTATGGCGCCGTTATTCGTTGCATCGGCGATGGATTCCGGCTTAGCAATGCTATTGATCGTCTTGTTGGTCCTTAGAAAAATGAATGTGTTCTATACAGACCAGAAGATCATATCCAGTCTTGCCGCTCTCCTTGCAACTTGCGTCGCAGTTGATGGTTTTTTTGTAGGGTGTGAAATGCTAACAGCTTTTTATCCAGGAACTGAGGCGGGCATGGAAATTCTTTCTGAGATGTTTACTGGTTCTATGGCACTATTTTTTTGGAGCGAGATCATCGTTGGCGTTGCAATTCCGTTTTCTATCCTTGTATTCGCGAAGAATCGGAATAGCAATATGCTTATAATGATTGCTTCGGCTGGTGTAGTGATAGGTGTATTCTGCAAGCGCATCTGGCTATTGCTTACTTCTTTTATCCATAGCAATATTAGCGGAGCACCTGGTTTGATTAGCGGATCAAGCGCTAGTGCCCATTCTAGTGGGACTGCTGCGTGGGCCACGGTAAGTTCATATGCACCGACCTGGGTCGAATTTTTAATTGTTATTGGAGTTTTTTCCGCAGGTATTTTGGCTTTTATGCTTTTAGTAAAGTTGTTTTGCGTGGATTCGGGACGCGGAATTCGAAATTTTATCAAAGGTGCTTTTAGTATCGTAGCGATAAAGACAAGAAAGGCTTGATAACGATGTTTTCTAAAGATATTTGGCGCACTCATAGCGAGTGGTACAGCTTTTTTGGGAATAGCCTTCTCTCTCCAATGTCTAGTGATAGCGCAATGGGACTTGAACCACGCTTTTGGGATGAATTCCCATTTGCTTTTCATGAAAAGGCAATGGAAGGATTACAAGATCTTCAGGCTGCCACGAGGCGTTATGAGAATATTGATGCCTTTGATGTATTGCGGGATATCAATCTTGCCTATACAAAGCTGTTCATCGGGCCTCCTCGCCCCGCTGCTCCACCATGGGAAACTGCATACCGTTCAAAAGTTGATAAATCAGTGCTTTTTGGACAGGCAACGTTTGAGATGCATGATAATTTAAGGAAAGCAGGTTTGGCAATCAATAATGAAAAACATCAGCTTGCTGACCATATTGGTCTTGAATTATTGTATCTTGCGGCTGCAAGTGACAACTTCTCTACTGGAAAGTCTCAGTTACTTAATGTAAGGGAAATACGTATTTTTATCGAGGAGCGCTTATTATCCTGGATTGGTAGTTTTACTGAAGCAGTTATTAAGAGTGATTCAAGCGGCTATTATGCGGGAATGACTAAAATGATCTGGGGTGTCCTTCTTTGGGACATTGAGCAATTAAAAGTGTGTGGTTGATTATCTGCATGTCTTTACTTCGATGATTCGACCAAGTGGTTAAATTTTGGGTCGATAATAATTTGTCATGAGCTTTTTGTGCGTACTCCATATTTGTGGAGTACGCATAAAAATACCTTGCAAACTGTGTTAATTTTTGTAGTTGTGGATCATAAGAAAAATTCAGATTTTTGAAACTAATGAGTATTATGAGATAGATTTCGCGAGAAGTGAGAAGGTGAAATTTTTGGCCGAATTATATGATAGAATAGGACGTCATATTTACTATCTTCGGGTAGCAGTGACTGACCGATGCAATTTTCGCTGTCGATATTGTATGCCGCCTGAGGGCGTAGAGTGGTTGGAGCACAATGATATTTTACGTTATGAAGAAATAATACGAATTATTAGCGCCTTTGCTAATCTTGGAATTGATAGGGTGCGCATTACTGGCGGTGAACCTTTAGTACGCAAGGGATTACTGCCTTTTTTGCGAGATGTTGCTTCTATTCCAGGGATTAAAGAGCTGGGACTGACCACAAATGGCAGTCTGTTAGAAGAGTATGCACCTCTTTTAAAGGAAGCAGGAGTTAAGCGCGTCAATGTGAGTCTTGACACCTTGCAGCGAGAAAGATTTATTAGATTGACTGGTCAAGATAGATTGGACCAAGTATTAGCAGGTATTAATAAAGCTCAGGAAATCGGACTTACTCCGGTTAAGATCAATATGGTAGTCATAAAAGGGTTTAATTCGGATGAAATTATAGATATGGCTAAATTCGCCATTGAAAAGCCGTATCAGGTCAGGTTTATTGAATATATGCCATTTCGTACAGGGAAGGATTATTTATTCACTGCTGAAAAAGTGAAAAAGCAGCTTGAAAATTCTGGTTTTAAGCTTATTCCTCAGACTGGCGGTAGCGGTCCGGCAAAAATTTATAATATTCTTAAATCCAAAGGTTCCATCGGTTTTATTACTCCTGTATCTCAGCACTTTTGCAGTTCATGTAATCGTATTCGTCTTACCGCAGACGGATGTATCAAGCCTTGTTTAATTTCTAATGAGGAATATCCACTGCGACAGCAATTACGATCGGGAATTTCTGATAATGAGCTACTGGAGAAAATAAAACGTATTGTATGGAATAAACCTGAACAGCAGTCTTTGGCAAAGGGGCAAAAAAGTGAACGAGGTATGTCGCGCATTGGAGGCTAAGTCGCTTTCAGTGATGATACTGGCAGGTGGGCAGAGTAGACGTATGGGACGGGATAAAGCCGTTCTGCCATGGGAACAGGGCAATATATTGAGCAGTTTGTTGGCTCGGTTGCTTCCTTTATCGGATGATGTATTGGTTGTTGGCAATATAGTTAGAAATCTTTCGGGAATGGTTAGGCAAGTTGCTGACATTATTCCTCAAAAAGGTCCTTTGAGCGGTATTCATTCTGGACTGATATACGCCCGTCATGATCTTGTATTTGTTACAGCCTGTGATGTACCTTTTTTAGTACCTGATCTTGTTTCACAGCTTGTGAACGCCGTGGGAGTTGCTGATGGCAGTGTAGCAGTATATAAAAGGCAAGTCGAACCTTTATTTGCTTGTTATCATAGGAAATGTGCGGGGGTAATTCAACAAATGCTGGTAGAAAAGCAATACAAGGTGACTGATTTTCTTGACAAAATTAATTGGGTGCCTGTTAGACATCTAGATGAAGTAAGTCCTTGGTGCTTTATGAATGTTAATACTGGTAATGATTATGAGAAAGCCAAAGCAATATTGGCCGGAGGAAAATAATATGGTACCTATTGTTTCTTTTGTGGGGTATTCCAACAGTGGGAAAACTACCTTTTTAATAAAAGTGATTAGCGAATTAAAAAAAAGAGGCTATCGTATTGGCGTAATTAAACATGATGGTCACGATTTTGAAATAGATCATGTGGGGACAGATACTTGGCAACACCGACAAGCTGGGGCTGATGTGGTATGTATTGCATCGAGCCATAAGATCGCGATTGTACAAACGCTCGTTAAACCTTCAACTCTTGATGAGATCATACCGATGATTAATGACGTTGATATGATTTTAACAGAAGGCTTTAAACAAGATCAGAAGCCACAAATTGAAGTTAATCGTCAAGGTGTAGAGTGTCTTGGGAAGAAAAACAATACCATTGCCTTAGTTTCCGATAAGGTGACTTATGATAGTATTCCGCATTTTGGATTTGAAGATACTGAAAAAGTGGCAAATTTATTGGAAGATATAATAAATTTTGAGGGGAGACGGTGAATATGGCAATAGTACTGGATGATGCTTTAGCACTATTATTAAAAAAAATACAACTACAAGAGAAAAAGCGTATTCCTCTTGAAGAGTGTTATCAGCGGGTTTTAGCTGAGAATATTGTAGCTCAGATGGATTTTCCACCCTTTGACCGTTCACCGCTAGATGGCTATGCAGTACGATCGGTGGATGTACTCCATGCTTCATCCGTCTGTCCTATAATGCTAGAACAGGTGGACAATGTACCGGCGGGCAGTTGGCCTAGCGGAAAAGTAGAGGCAGGTCAGGCTGTTCGGATCATGACCGGAGCAAAGATTCCTGAAGGGGCGGATGCTGTGATCCGCCTTGAAGATACAGAAGTTGATCAAGATAAAGTAAGTATATTTGCCCCGGTGGATGTTGCTAATATTTGTAGGCAAGGGGAAGAAATTCGAAATGGAGATACGGTGTTAGAAAAAGGTACAATTCTTCGCGATGGGGCTTTGGGCCTGCTTGCTATGCTAGGACAGGCAACCCCTCTTGTTTATGACCAGCCGAAAGTCGCTATTTTAGCTACGGGTACTGAACTTATTAGTGTAGACCAGCCGCTATCACCAGGGAAAATTCGTAATTCTAATAATTATATGTTGATGGCAAAAGTCAGAGAAGCAGGCTGCCAGCCTATTCTTTTAGGCCAGGTTTGTGATGAGCTGGAGCTTATTGAACAAAAACTTACAGGTCATCAAAATATTGCAATGTATATTACAACAGGCGGGGCATCTATTGGTGATTATGATTTAATGGAGCGTTTTTTTGCTAAACAAAATATCCCTAAGTTATTTAATTGGGTTGCCATGAAACCGGGTATGCCAGTGATGGCGGGTTATTGGCGAGGTACTTTGCTGATGGCTTTGTCAGGAAATCCTGCGGCTGCTAATGTTTCTTTTGAAACATTACTGCGACCATTACTCAGAAAAATGTCAGGTGCTACTGTTTTTGAACGTACTAAAAGCCGTGCAAAACTGAAAAAAGCTTTTAATAAACCAAGCCGAGCTCGACGTTTTATATGGGCACGTTGCGAATTTAAAGATGAAATTTTATATGCTGAACCTACGGAATTTCAAGGGAATGGTATGTTATCAGGTATGTTATTTGCCAATGCCTTAATTGATATTCCTGCAGGAAGCGATTGCCTGCAAGCTGGAACAGAAGTAGACGTCAGGTTGCTGGTTGATTAGAAGGGAGATTTACTATGAAAGTCATTGATGTTAGTCAAGCTCTCGGTATGGTGTTAGGTCAGGATCTGACTCGTATTGTACCAGGAGAGTTTAAAGGCGTGGCTTTTAAAAAAGGTCATATAATCAAAGCGGAAGATGTCCCATTGCTGCGAAGCATGGGAAAGAACAATATATATGTTATGGAGATTAAGCCTGGCTACCTTCATGAAAATGATGCCGCAGTGCAATTAGCACATTTAGTGGTGCATAATGAGTTAACTTATATGGAGGCGGCGGAAGGAAAGGTTAATGTAAAAGCTCATTGTAACGGCTTATTAAAGGTTGATAGTGAAAGACTTTTGCAGATTAATATGCTGGAAGGAGTAGCGTTATCTACTCTCCATAATGATAGTCCAGTTCAGACTGGTGAACTAGTGGCCAGTGCTAAAATAATACCCCTTGTGTTGTCTGAAGAAAAAGTTAATCAGGTCGAAAAAATATCTGCAGGGGAAGCGCTTATTCGTATTGTTCCCTTAGCAGCTAAAAGAGCAGGACTGGTTATTACAGGCAATGAGGTTTATCAAGGCATTATAGAGGATAAATTTGAAACCATTATTAAAAGTAAATTTAGAGCCTTTGGTAGTCACGTTACTGAAACTGTATTTTTGCCTGATGATGCAGAAACTATTGCCGAGAATATAAAAAAATTAGCATCCAAGAATGATATTGTATTTATTACTGGGGGCATGTCAGTTGATCCTGACGACGTTACTCTGAATGGTGTCAAAAAGGCTGGGGCCAGGGTTGCGATATATGGGACGCCTGTATTACCGGGTGCTATGTTTATGGTGGCATATTTAGGAGACGTAACCATATTGGGTATTCCCGCCTGCGGCATGTTCAGCAAAATCACTATACTTGATTTAGTTTTGCCCAAGGTATTAGCAGGAGAAAATGTAACCCGAAAATATATCGCTTCGTTGGGGCATGGTGGTTTATGTCGGCAATGCGTTGGCGGTTGTCATTATCCAAATTGTTCATTTGGAAAATAAAGAGGAGAATATTATGGCAGAATTTACTCATTTTAATGCCAACGGAGAAAGTCACATGGTTGATGTCAGCGCTAAAGCTGTTACATATCGCCAAGCTGTAGCATGTGGACAAATTTTTATGAATTTAGAAACTATGAAAAAAATTTATGATTTGAAAATTACTAAAGGAAATGTTCTGGAAGTGGCTCGATTGGCAGGTATTATGGCTGCAAAGCAGACACACCAGCTTATTCCACTTTGTCATCCACTACCGATTAGCGCAATATCAATCAGTTTCACACGACTACCTCAGTCTATTATGTTTGAAGCTACTGTTAAAGTGAGCGGGCAGACAGGAGTGGAGATGGAGGCTATGACGGCTGCTTCCATTACTGCACTTACTATTTACGATATGTGCAAGGCTATTGATCGTTCCATGGTCATATCAAATATATGTTTGATGCGTAAAGAAGGCGGTAAAAGCGGTCTTTTTGAGAGGGGGGATAATCCATGTCAGGTAAAGTAACAGCTGTATGTATCAGTAAGAAAAAAGGCGTATGTAAAGAATGTGTCGCTGAGGGAAAACTGATAGCGGGTTGGGGTATGGAAGGAGATGCCCATGCCGGTAAATGGCATAGACAATTAAGCTTACTTGGCGTAAGCAGCATTGAAAAAATGCGAGCAGTCTGCAAAAAAAAGAGTATTGATTTAGGACCGGGGGATTTTGCTGAAAATTTGACAATAGAAGGATTAGAACTCTATACATTACCTGTTGGCACATATCTTACGATTGGTGAAGCACTGGTAGAAGTAACTCAGATCGGCAAAGAGTGTCACCAAGGTGTGAAATTTTCAAACAAGTAGGTCGCTGTGTTATGCCAAAAGAAGGCATATTTACCCGTGTGTTGGGTGGTGGCAATGTAAGGGCGGGGGACAGTGTGGATTTTTGGACAGGTATTCCTGTTGGTATTATCACTGCCAGTGATAAGGGATCAAAAGGCGAGCGAGAAGATAAAAGTGCCAGGGAAATTGAAACTCTTAGTAAGGATATACAAGGTAAGGTGATTGATTATCGGATATTGCCTGATGATCAAAAGACACTAGCTCAGGCTATGATTGAGATGATTGATGAACTTGGTGTTGCTCTGCTCTTAACGACTGGTGGTACAGGGTTTTCAAAAAGAGATGTAACTCCTGAAGCCACTCTTAGTGTGATTGAAAGGTCTGTTCCCGGCTTGCCTGAAGCCATGCGGCGGGAAAGTTTTACTGTATCCCCTCGTGCGATGTTAAGCCGGGCAATGGCAGGTATTCGCGGTAAATGCCTGATTGTTAATTTGCCAGGCAGTCCTAAAGCTGTCAGAGAATGTTTGCAAATTATCCTGCCGGTATTACCGCATGCTATAGATATTTTACGTGGCGCTGGCGGTGAATGCGGGCAAGCAGTAAAATAGGTCAATATAAATTTCTTTAGCTATGAATAAGCATAATAGCTACCAAATATTTACAGTTGGTGCTAATAATGGAGGGGATTAATTAAAACTCGGAATTGAGTTAGAAGGAAACACAAAAAAATGTATTGGAAGCAGTACCGCTGTTGATGAAGAGACAGTAGATCTAACTAATATTTCAGATCCAGTTAGATTTTAAGTAACGGGAAAATGCGAGCAGTTTAACTTGCTAGTAAGGAAGCTAGTAAGAACATTATTGTCACTTTAAAAAAACAACAAGGAAATATTTCTTTATCATCTATGGTTAACTATGATGCATTTATTGATATTCCCGCTTTAAGTGGTTCTTTAGGATCGGGGTAGAAAGTGCAAGTCGTTTTCGATAAAATAGGGCATTGCTGCTGACAAAAAAAGAAAGTTTTCAGTGAAATTAATTGAAAAAATCGATGTTCAAAAAAGGAAGTGGATAAGAATGTTCAATTTTAGTATGCCGGAATTAATATTGACACTTGTGGTTGCATTGATAGTATTTGGTCCAGGGAAGCTACCTGAAGTTGGTAAGGCAATAGGTAAGGGCATACAGGAGTTTAGACGTGCTAGTACAGTAAACCTAAATGAGGTCAAAGAGGAGATAAAAACAGCTACATATATGGGAACAGAAAATAAATTGAATGAAAAAGATATATAAAAGAAGACAAATTTGGGCAAGCAGTTCTAATACAAGAAAGGCTCTTGTTCTAGTAGATAGGTTTATAATTTGATATATATAAAATACCTGGGCACTACCCAAGAACATGTCTCTAATTTCAAGCTATACGTTTTTTGGATTTAAATTATAAGGCGATTAATTGTATTGTCTAGGAAAGGATGCGTTTTGTATATGATACAAATAGACGGGAATAGTTGTTTAAATCAACGATACAAAAAGTCGGACTGCAACCGTTGTCGGATAATTTGTCCTTCAAAATGCATCCAAGAAGGTTTCAAGGTTAATTCAAGCGATTGTGATGATTGCGGGATGTGCATATCAGTATGCCCGGCAGAAGCAATTTCGAGCAGTGAAGTTTCAAATAAGGATTTGCAGGAATTGATAGTAGCAGATGAGTCCTGTTTCGTGTTATCTTGCCGTTTGCGGGACAAGCAAAGTAGTTGGCCTTGTTTGGGTTTTCTCGATGTTCGTTTGATATTTGTATTAATTCTAAGCGGAGCAAAAAAAAATCGACAGATTGTGATTAAGAATCAATTATGTAATACTTGTAAACCTCAAGTGGGCAAGTATTTAAATGAGTTATTTCATGAAGCCAATAAAATTCTTATTCTTGCAGGGAAAAATCCAATTATACAGGGATTTAATTCAGATAGTATAAGAATGCACGAAACGTTAATATCACGTAGGAATTTATTTAAAAGTATTATTAGGAAAGGCGCTAAGTTTCTTTCAGAAAGCCTTGATGAGGAAAAAAATTTCGGAAGACAATCCCGTCAGATGCTATTTTCTCAATATGAAAGCTCGATTGACATTCCAATAATGGAGCCAACAGCCCTTTTTAATGCTATTTCTTATAGTGATTCTTGTAACGCTTGTGCTTCTTGCGAAAAGATATGCCCTCAAAATGCAATAAAAATTAAAGAACAAGGTGAAAAATTGGAATTTTATCATAATTCACGAGTTTGTTCCGGTTGTGAGATTTGTATAGTTAATTGTCCGCAAGAGGCAATAACATTAAAGTTTGCTACTTACTTAGGCATTTACAAAGTAGCGGAGCATAAGCTGCCTCGTTGTGTTCAGTGTGGGAATTTGTATATGCCTATTGCAAATCAAGAAATATGCATACAATGTATGTTGAAAAATCCTCTAAAGATTGATTGGTTGTAACGTTTGCCGAGAGTGTAAACAGATTTCAATTAATTGCGAAAACACCCAGGTGTTGATAAGTTGAAAAGCGCGGCTTGATAAACATAAAACAATAGATTGTTTCAATGATTATTAAGATTAATAAAAGAATCGGTGAAGTATTTAATGCTTTTTTGAAGTATTGAGATATCGAAGGTATGCTAGGAACGTTTATTTTGATAATTTGTCCGGAAGTCTAATAAGATCATTTATGATTTTTCTCAACAATATGCTCAAATGCTTTTTCAAAAATGTCTCTGACATGGTTATCGTCAAGCGTGTAAAAGACATTTTTTCCTTCACGGTGGGAGCTAACTAGATTAGCTTCACGAAGAAGTCTTAATTGATGAGAAATTGCTGACTTTGTCATATTGAGTAATGCCGCCAAATCGCAAACGCACATTTCATTTTGGTCCAATGCCCAAAGTATGTGGCTTCTTGTTTTATCACCCATGATTTTGAATAAGCTAGATACTTCATTTAATATCGTTTCCTTCGGTAGGTTAGCACGGACCTTATCAACAACCTCCACATGGATGATTTCGCAGTCAGTGTCTTTGTGTTCCATATAAAATCACCTTCATTCCGGTCATTATTTTACTTTGTATTATAGTTGGCTAAAAAAGTTTTGTCAAAACACATAAAAACGATTGACAGTTGAATGGTTGCTCAACTATAATAAAAGTAACAGTTGAGCGATCGTTCAACTGTTATAAAAAAACAAACAGTTGAATAATTGCTCAACTGTTATAAAAGGAGAAATTTATAATGAAAAAAACTTTTAAGTTAATCGGTCTTGATTGCGCCAACTGCGCTGCGAAAATTGAAAATGCTATTAGTAACCTGCCAGATATAACGTCAGTTTCGGTAAACTTTATGACAACCAAGATGAATATTGAAGCTGAACGTGAAAAGATGGAAAGCGTAGTTGAAGCGGCTAAAAAAGTCATCAATAATATTGAACCTGATGTTAAAATCGAAAAAGCATAAAAATAAATAGATATTTAAATAAAACAAAAAATGGGGGAATTTGTAATGAAAAAAACTTTTAAATTAATCGGTCTTGATTGCGCCAACTGCGCTGCAAAAATTGAAAATGCTATTAGTAACCTGCCAGATGTAACGTCAGTTTCGGTAAATTTTATGACAACGAAGATGAACATTGAAGCTAACAGGGAAAAGATGAAAAACGTTATTGGCGAAGTCGAAAAGGTCATCAAAAAAATCGAACCAGATGTGGTTATAGAAAAAGCATAATGAGGTGATACCAATGCAGCACAACAAAAAGCGACTTATGAGAATACTTGGAGGCGGCGCGATCTATGCTGCCTCGTTCTTTCTCGAATTTGATAATGATATATTGAATATTGCTATGTTTCTTCTTGGCTATTTTATTATCGGCGGCGATATAGTACTGAAGGCCGTAAAAAATATACTTCGCGGCCAAGTTTTTGATGAAAACTTCCTGATGTTTATTGCAACAATTGGAGCTTTTGCTATCGGCGACTATGAGGAAGCCGTAGGAGTTATGCTATTCTTTCAGGTGGGTGAGCTTTTCCAAAGCTATGCTGTGGATCAATCCAGAAAATCTATATCAGGCTTGATGGATATTCGTCCTGACTATGCAAACCTGCGGCGTGGTGATGAAATTGTCAAGGTAGACCCGGATGAAGTGGAGGTCGGTGATGAAATCATCATCAAGGCTGGAGAAAAAATCCCGCTTGATGCTGTTGTTATCGAGGGTGACTCTATGGTGGATACCTCTTCTCTAACTGGAGAATCAGTTCCGCGCGAGGTTACTGTCGGTTCAGATCTTCTTAGCGGCTGTATTAATATTAACGGGCTGCTTATCGCACGTGTTACTAAAGAATTCGGCGACTCTACTGTCAGCAAGATTCTCGACTTGGTGGAAAATGCCAGCAATAAGAAATCCAACTCAGAGAACTTCATTACCAAGTTTGCCAGATACTATACTCCTACCGTAGTTGTTGTAGCTGTTCTGTTGGCAGCTATCCCTCCGCTCTTTTTCGAGGGGGAAGAGTTTACTAAATGGTTGGTTAGAGCGCTTACCTTTTTGGTTATATCTTGCCCATGTGCGTTAGTTATCTCTATTCCGCTCAGCTTTTTCGGAGGAATAGGCGGCGCTTCTAAGTTGGGAGTTCTGGTGAAGGGTAGTAATTACCTGGAAGCATTGGCCCAAACAGAGGTTGTTGTTTTCGATAAAACCGGGACCTTAACAAAAGGTGTATTTAATGTCCAAGAGGTTCATTCAGAAGTAATGAGCAGGGATGAACTGCTAGAGTTAACTGCCTATGCGGAAAACTATTCGAACCATCCTATCTCTCTTTCCTTAAAGAGAGCCTATGGTAAGCCAATCGACAATGCCGCGATTGCTGATGTTAAAGAACTGCCGGGATATGGCGTAGAGGCTATTGTTCACGGTAAAAAGGTACTAGCTGGTAATAATAAGCTGATGAAGAAAATGAAAATTAATTACTTCACGGGTGAAATTATCGGAACCGTTGTCCATGTTGCGGCAGATGGAAAATATATGGGCTATATCGTAATTGCCGATGAAATTAAAACTGATGCGGCAAAAGCTATCAAGGACTTAAAAGCAGAGAATATTAAGCAAACTGTCATGTTGACAGGTGATGCTAAGCCGATCGGGGAGCATGTGGCGAGAAAGCTGGGGCTTGATAATGTGTATACAGACCTGCTTCCTGCAGACAAAGTAGAAAAACTAGAGGAAGTGTTCACTCAAAAGTCGGAAAAAGGCAAACTTGTCTTCGTAGGAGACGGTGTAAACGACGCTCCGGTGTTGGCGAGAGCCGATATTGGAATTGCAATGGGTGGATTAGGGTCTGATGCAGCTATTGAAGCCGCTGACGTGGTAATTATGACTGATGAACCTTCTAGGATTGCAACGGCAATAAAAATTGCTAAGCGGACGCTACGAATTGCGAAGCAAAATATTTTCTTAGCCTTGAGTGTGAAAGTAGTTGTTTTGGTGTTAGGAGCAATAGGAGTGGCTAATATGTGGGCTGCTGTTTTTGCTGATGTGGGGGTTTCGGTGATTGCCATTCTTAATGCAATACGAGTATTAAGCACAAAGCAATTCTCTTAGCCTATAAAGAAAATAATAGAAGAATGGACTTTGTGTAAAATAGTTCTAGGTACATGGTAAGTGAATTACAACAAAGATTATAATGTTGATTATCAGCAGTAATAAAGGCTGAAGGATAAAGTCATAAAGACAAGATTCTATATGCTATAGTGATTGGTGCAAGTTAATATAGGTTCTTCAACTTCAGCCACATCGTATTTATCGTGATTAAGCGGTAAATACAATGTGGCTGTTTGTTTAAAAATTATCGATGCTTTGCCCAAAAGACGATTTCAATTGTTTTTATTATATGGAAGACAAAAAAGAAAGAGTCTTTGCGGGAAAAAATTTCATATAGACAACTATGGCGCAAGGTCTCTTTTGAAAAGGGAGGCCGATGCGATGAGTTATCAAGAGCAATTTGATAGTTTTTGTAAAAAAATTTTAAAAAACCATGCTCGTAACTATGCAGAGCAATTACGTAGACGTGAAAGAAGAGAGTGTTCTTTTGAGGGGGCTTGTGAAGATCGTAGGGTGCAACAATATTTTTCTACTCCACCATATGAAGGCGCGTATATTTTCAGGGTTATGAATATGGATGTAGTGGTAAAAAATCTTATCCTTGGAGCCGCTTTAGATGAACTAGAAGACGAGAAGCGCGACATTGTTCTTCTATCTTATTTCATTGAAATGACAGATCAGGAGATTGCTGAGTATCTTCACTTGATCCGTCGTACTGTATCTTATCGTAGAGGGTCAACATTAAAGCAATTAAAAAAGTTTTTAGAGACATATTCTGATGAATGAAAAAACAAAAATTTTTATGGGAAGGCATGATTATTATTGTCGAAAATTTTTAAAAACTGCAACATGCGGTAAAGAAAGCAAATGACAATATATAAAGGGAGAAGTGAGTATGTCAGAAATGACTCATGGAGTTTTACCCAATTTAGTAGAAATGGGAATGATGGCTGAACTATATAAAGCTTTTGGCGATTATAATCGTGTGCGTGTACTATGGCTGCTTTTTGATTTCCCAGAGATTTGTGTAGGTGATATTGCCAAACACTTAAAGATATCAGAATCTTTAGTATCTCATCAGCTTCGATTGTTAAAGGGGGCACATATTGTTCGTGCACAAAAGCGAGGAAGAAATGTAATATATAGCATTGCAGATAATCATGTAAATTCTATATTAAAACTAACATATGAGCATATTCAAGAGAATAAAAGAAAGGAGTAAACGTTTATGACACTTGATGAATTAAAAATTGGACAGGGTGCTCTAATACGAATTATTGGTGGGAATGGAGCCTTACGACACCATTTGTTAGATATGGGATTGACCCCAGGTATCGAAGTTACATTGCGCA
>JBOFWC010000246.1:0-41455 GCA_051653405.1 Proteocatella sp.
AAATATTAGGAAATGGGACTTTGAAAAAGAAGTTTGGCTTAATCCTGAGCGTTTAGAAAAAAGAGAGTATGACTTAGATGAATTAAATAAAAGTTCATAAAAAATTAAAAGGAAGTGCCAACTTACTTGACAACTTCCGTAACTGTGAGGCCCTTATAAAGTGCTACAAAAACTTTTAATGAACCATTTCCTATTCCTTTTCCCGATTCTTCATAAAGCACCTCTATATCTTTAGATTTAAATATATTTAAATCTTTTTCTTCTGGAATTCCAAAAGCCTCAACTAATATAGTTTCTGGAATATCGAATATAATTCCAACTTCTTTAATTGTAAACGAACCCCTTATATCCTCAGGCGTATATTCTATAGTAGTTTTTTCAACTGGACAATAGTTTTCCGATGTACATTTTAAACAACTTATACATTGATGATTTAACACTACAGTTGACTCAGAAACTTTAATATTCATAGGACAGTTCTTGCTGCAGCTATTACAATTTATACATGTGTTTTCATTTCTTCTGATTTTAAAAACTCTAAATGTATTAAAAATACCTAACACTGCGCCATATGGACATATATATTTGCACCAAGGTCTTTCTATAAATAATGAAATTACTAAAACTACTAAAAGAACTATAATAGCCCAAAGAGCCACTTCTCCTGTCCAAAAATTAAAAAGGGCATAGTACGGATCTATATTAAGAAACATCAATACCCCTGCTTTTGCAGTATTATATAAGATTAAGACCACAAATATATATCTAATGTATCTTAATTTAAAATCTATATTTTCTGGAATAAAATTATTGTATTTATTTTTAAATATTTTCTTTCCTAGTTTCCCAATCCATTCCTGAATAGCTCCAAGAGGGCATACCCATCCGCAAAATACAGGGCCTAATAATAGTGTCATAAAAAATACTGCTGACATAAGTACTAATGAAGATGAATGTATTTTCTTTACGTATTCGCCTTTACTAACAAAACTGTATATAAAATCTTAATTTTTGTTCTTTTAGTCTTTTCAAAATAATCCCCCCTTGTAAAATAACCTAATCTTATTTACTATTAAATACCCTATTGAAATAAAAATTATACTTAATATTAATATTCATATTTAAAATATATTTTTTCAAGTTATAGTTCTATATTATAATAATACGGGTATTATATCTTTAAATGTATTTTGCATAGGAGGATAACAATGAATTCATTTATAGAGATACTGCTTTCCGAAATTCAAAAAAATCCATTCAATATATTTTCTACAATAGTATTCTTTTTTGCTATAATTCACTCATTTTTCACAAGCAAAATAAACGCTCTAGCTCATAAACTTGAACTTGAATACTATCAAAAAAAAGTAGATAAACTAGTCCCTCCAGATTCTTCTTGTATTTCTGCTGGAATACTCCATTTTTTAGGAGAAATTGAAGCAGTCTTTGGTATATGGGCTATAGTTTTAGGAATAGGTATGTCTTATTTCTTTGATTGGGAAACTTTCGTATCCTATATAAACAGCTTACACTATACCGAGCCTGTGCTTGTAATCGTTATTATGACTATAGCTTCAAGTAGACCAATCCTCAAAATGTCTGAGCTTATGATATGGAAACTTGTAAAGATGTTCTCTGGTAGCTTAGAATCTTGGTGGATTAGTATATTGATTATAGGCCCAATTCTAGGCTCATTTATAACTCAACCTGCTTCAATGGTTATATCAGCCTATCTTCTTTCAGAAAAATTTTATGAATTAAATCCTCCAAATCGCTTAAAATATGGAACTTTAGCATTATTATTTGTTAATACCTCTATTGGTGGAACACTTACAAATTTTGCGGCACCTCCGGTTTTGATAGTCGCTCAAAAGTGGGGCTGGGACAATATGTTTATGATTAAAACATTTGGTATAAAATCGCTTTTAGCTATAATAACTTCTACATTTTTATACTTCATATTATTCAAAAATGATATAAAAAATTTAAAAAATGCTTATGCTTTAAACCGATTTAAAAACTATATACAGCGAAAATTTATAAGTAAAAAAGAATTAGAGTATGCTTTTGATGATTTAGAAAGAGAAATAAATGAAAAATTAGGATTTACAAGAGACTTTTCTGCAAACTGTAATATAATAAAAGAAAATATAAAAATAGAAGCTTTTAAAAAATTTGATTCTGATGAGACTAAAAAATATGCAGTAGATATTTCTATTGAAGAACGATTTGAAGAAATAAAAATCTCAGAGATGAAAAGAACTATACCAGGATTACTTCCAATAGAAGAACAGCCATTCTATATAGACCCTCATTGGGATCAAAGAGAGGACAAAGTCCCTCTATGGATTATGCTAGTTCATACAGGGTTTCTTATTTTATCTTTAATAAATGCTCATGAACCTATATTATTTATATCTATATTCTTGTTCTATCTTGGATTTATACAAGTTACTCCATTTTATCAAAACAGATTAGATTTAAAGCCTCCATTAATGGTAGCATTTTTTTTGTCAGGCTTACTAGTTCATTGTGGACTCCAAAACTGGTGGATAACTCCATTACTTAGTGATTTATCTCCATTAAAATTAAATATAATAGCTACTATTTTAACTTCATTTAATGATAATGCTGCTATAACCTATTTAAGCAGTTTAGTCCCAAATTTTTCAGACTCTATGAAATATGCTGTGCTTTCAGGTGCGCTTACTGGAGGTGGACTTACAGTAATAGCAAATGCGCCAAATCCTATAGGTCAATCTATCCTTAAAAAATATTTTAAAAATGGAATATCTGCTTCTCAGCTATTTAAATATGCGTTAATCCCTACGGTTATATCTAGTTTATATTTTATTATCCCTTTGATTTTGAAATAAAAAATACTGCTACCAAAGTTATTCTTTACTAGGTAGCAGTATTTTTTATTTTAATAGCAATATCTCTTCTCGCTTTTGAGTCCATCTAACATTTATTATTGACCTGATTGTTAAAATAAAATTTTTAATTTTTTATTATAAATTTTTCAACCATTGATTTTAAAATATTTGCTTGACTTGCAAGTTCTTCACTTGCCGCAGCACTTTCCTCTGACGTTGCTGAGTTCACCTGTACTACTGCAGATACTTGTTCAATTCCTGTATTAACCTGCTCCACAGCATTTGCTTGTGCTGCTGAAGCTTCTGTAATTTGATTTATAAGCTCTACAGAGCTTGAAACTTTATCTACTATAGCCTCTAATGAGGTTGCTGTTTCATTTGCTATAACCGTCCCATTTTTAACAGCATTAATTGAATTCTCAATCAGAATAGTAGTATTTTTGGCAGATTCTGAAGACTTCTGAGCTAAATTTCGAACTTCATCCGCTACGACTGAAAAACCTTTCCCAGCTTCTCCAGCTCTAGCTGCCTCTACCGCTGCATTAAGTGCAAGTATATTTGTCTGAAATGCTATATCTTCAATAGCTTTTATTATTTTTCCAATCTCGCTAGAAGCCTCTGAAATCTCATCCATTGCCGCTATCATTTCTTTCATCTTGTTATTGCCTTCAAATACTTCATTGTACGCTTCCATAGATATTGCATTTGCATGCTCTGCATTTTCTGCATTTTTATTAATTTTATCATGAATTTCACTTATTGTGGCTGAAAGCTCTTCTAAAGAACTTGCCTGTTCAGTCGCCCCTTGTGAAAGAGATTGTGCTCCCATTGAAAGCTGCTCTGCTCCACTTGAAACTTGATCTGCTGAAATATTAATATGATTTAAAGTTCCTGACATAGATTCTAAAAACATCATCATAGAATCTTCTATAGGTTTAAAATCTCCAATGAATTCATTTTCTGAACTTATATCAAAATTTCCTTGAGATAACTCTCTCATCATTCTACTTATATCATTAACATATGAACTCAATATATCTATTGACTCCCCTATACTATCTGCAAGTTCTCCAAATTCATCCTCTGATTTATACTCAACTTTATGAGATAAATTTCCATTTGACATTTCTTTAGCCGCTTCATTTATTATTTTAAGTGGTTTAATTATACTTTTTACAAGTAATCTGCTCATAAGAATACTGAATCCTAAAAATATAATACTTAAAATAATAATTATTATTATAGCAAAATTAGCTATTTGTTGTTCTTTTTGAATAGCTTTCATGGATTCATCCTGAATAGACTGAGATATATTCATCAAGCTATCTTTTAGATTGGATGAAACTGGTTGATATTTTTCTTTAAATAACTTACCAGATTTTCCTGATAAATCATTTTTGGTATTAACGCTTCCTTCTATTTCTTTTCTCACATCTCCAAGCGTTATTATCTTTGATTTTATCTCTTCTATATCATCACTTGGTGCTATAGCTTCTATAGTTTCAAGAGAATGATTAATAGACTCCCTAAGTTCTGCATTTTTTGATTTTAAAGATGAAATGTCATTTGCATCTTTACTTAGTATCATATCAAGTATATTACTTTCAATAAGTGTTATATTATTTCTAATACTCCATGTTTCATTAATAAGTGGTACAATTTCACCCTCTACCCTATCTATTCCTTTACTAAGGTCATTTACATAGTATATACTCGTAAACAATCCTGTAAGTGCAAATACAACTATTATTGTGCTAGTTAAAATTAGTTTTGACTTTACCTTCATACTTTTTAAAGAAACCATATCCAACATTCATCCTTCCTAGAAATATATATTAATAAGTATTATTTCAAAATATATTTTATCAATTTAATGATTAAATATACCTTCAAATGTTGTATAAACAGGTTTTTTTGTTGTAAAATCTAATAACATTAAAACTATGTTTTTAATCAGCACACTTTTATATCATTTATTGTAAATTTTTCATACATATTTTTAACATTTTCTGAATATTTTTCTCCAATTGGAAGTATTACTCCATTTTTAAAAGTAATATGTTTCTTTTCTAAAGAACTTATATGTTCTAAATTTACTAAATATGATCTATGAATTCTAATAAAAGACTTAAATTTAAATGAATCTTCTAAATTTTTTATTGTAGCATAAAATTCATCTGCACTCCCATCATCCTTATACATCAAAACCACTCTATTTTTAACTTCAAAAAACATAATTTTATCTACACTAATCCTTTTTATGGTATGGCTTACCTTATAACAAAAGAAGTCATTACTTTTTCTGAAACAGGTTTTGAGTGCCATCATTAGTACTTTTTCAAACTTTAATTCGCTAAAATCTCTTTTTATAAGATAATGCATCGGCATAATATCCAAAGCTTCAAACACATGTTTTTTGCTAGATGTTAAAAATATTATTTGAGCATCTATACCCATACCTCTTATAATTTTTGCAGCTTCAATTCCTGAAAGCCCTGGCATTACTATATCCATAAAAAAAATTGCTGTAGATAAATTCTGATCTTGTAAATCAAATATCATATTTTTTGCCGATGTGTAGCTATATAAATTTATAGATATCTTATTTTTTATCAGTATTCTCACTATCTTCTCTTTAATGCTTTTCAAAAATTCATCATCATCATCACAAATAAATATATGATACATATTCCCCTCCATAAAAAAATGCACACAAAATCGAGATATAGCTTTTCACATATATCCCAAACATACATAATTTTAGCATTTAAACATATATTTAACAAGTTTTTATTTCATATTATTTCACATATAAATTATTTGTATTTTAGCTTAGCATATTGTATATTATTTATGAGGTGATAAATATGCGTTCCATAACAAGAGTAAGAATTGCTAATAATAAAGTATTCATGGGTAAAGGTGTACGAGAATTACTAGATGCTATAGAAGAATATAAATCTATAAAAAAAGCTACTGAAGCTACTGGTATATCTTATCCAAAAGCTATGAGAATGATTAAAACATTAGAAGAAGAACTTGGATTTTCAACTGTTATATCTGAAAAAGGCGGAAGTGTAAGAGGTGGTAGCCACCTAACAGAAAAAGGAAAAGACATGCTTGAGCGCTATAGAAAAATAGAAAAAGAAGTAGAAATATTTGCACAGTCCCTTGTAGATAAAGAGTTCCCAAAATAATTGGGAACTCTTTTATTTTATCATACAGTACTGAACTAAATTTGTTCCTTTAAGATTTATCTCCCTAATGAGCTTAAATCCATATTTTTCATATATCTTTACATTTTCTATGTTTTGAGTTTCCAATGTTAATAATGAATTATTATTTTGGGCATAAATTTCCATCTCATTTAACCACAGTTTGAAGTACCCCTGACCTCTGCATTTCCTATTAACTACCATTAGATCCAAATGAAGGTACGGATATCTCGAAAGCTCATCTATCCAAGCTGAACTCATTACGCTTATAGTTTTAAGACATTTAATATATCCTGAAAATCCGACAACTTTTACTAAAGCTGATGATTCTGCTATAAAACGTACTAAATAAAAATAATTCCGTATTTTTGATAATGATTTTTCAGGATCAAACGCAATCCCTACCCCCTCTTTATCTTCAGATAAACTTATTAATGCCGCTTCGCCTAAATACTTTATATAACTTTCAAAAAATATTTTCAGACTATCTTTTTGCTTTGATTCATCTTCAAAAATATACTCATATAGCGGATCATCATAAAAATTATCAACCATAAGTTCCAATATAGTTGTTTTATCTTTATCCATGTCTGTACTTATAAATTTCATTTTCATTTTCTCCATCTTAAACTCTTTATAACTATAATAACCAAAACTATATTATAACAGATTTATCTCCATAAAAAAACAAATGGAGAGCGTTATACTCTCCATCCATTTCTATACATAGTTATCTATTTCGTGAAACTCCTCTTTCAAAAGCTTTAAGATGATTTTCTGATGCATTTTTTAATGCTTCAAACACTAACTTTATATCTTCTGGAAGATCTTTTTGATCTAAAAACTTCTCATACATAGCAATATTATTTACTTCTGTTTTTACTTCAAGCTTAAATGTATCTGTCAAATTATCTGGAACAAAAATATATTTGCTAGAGTTATCTTCTGGAAGTTTTATATCATATTTTTCAAAAAGTGGTTTTAATAAAGATACATGTTGTTCTTCAGAAAGTACAATATTAGTAAATGGTCTTATTTTCCCATAAGCTTCAATTACAGCTTCATATTCTGCCTTAGCTAAATACTCATCTTGTAATGCATATGTCAGCATACTCTCAATAGAAAATGATTCTTTTTGCAATGCTCCAGCTGCTCCATAATCAGGTTCTGCCGCAAAAACAGTATTCCCAAACATAAGAACTCCCACCATAAACCCTAATCCTAATTTTTTAATATAATTTTTCAACATATCATTCAGCTCCTTTTTATATATTTTATATTATACATAATATATTATTTATATTTTTATTATAGCCAGAAGTTGTGATGAATTTATGATGATATTATGAAAAATATTAAAAAGTTTATAATTTTATTTTACAAGTATTTCAAATTCCATTATTTTAGCAGGTTCCATATCTTTCTCCCAAGGTCTTACTAGACTCATTTTAAGTTTTGCTCGCCCTGGTTTAAGCCCTTTTATAGTAAGTAGCTTTTCTGCGCCTTCTCCACAGATCATAGGCTTATTAGCCGTTTTATCATCTTTTTTTATTTCCGAAGGTTTATCCAAAAAAGTATATTCTATGACATCTTTATCTCCAGTAACCTCAAACTCCCAAGTATATCCTGTTGTTGGATTATCATAGACTGTAGTGCTTATCTTTCCATTAATCTTAAGCTCATTTATAAGATTTAAATTCTCTACAGTTTTATTTGCAATAAGCGCTTCTGAGTTATTTACATTCATAGTATTCTCTACTACATCTTTTTTCTCTGAAGTTTGTGATGCGTTACTTACTATAATCTTAGAATTTGTCTGAAATGGAAGTGCATAAACTGGTGCTGAAAGCATTGAAACAGCAAGTGCCATAGCCGTAATAATCTTTACATTTTTTTTCATAATAATTTCTCCTCTTTATAAAATCATATTATACATAATAAAACTAAGTTTTCAAAAATTGATTTATTTATATTATATCTAATTATATCTAAATTTATTATGAAAAGTTTATGAAAAATATTACATTTTAAGATCAATTTTTAAAAATCAAAAACACGGCCGTTTATTTATTCTTTTTTATCTTTAATTTCATCATTCTCTTTGTCTTTTAATTTGTCTTTTCCGCTTGATATATTATTAATCTTATAACTAAGTTTATCTTTCAATTTTCTAGTTATCCCCAAAAACATAGATATTATAATCCCAATTACAACAATATAAGGAATTGCTGCAAATAAACCTACTATAATATTTTTAATATCATTTTCCAGATTATACAGCGATTTTGAAAAAGCACTTTTTATCCTATCGCTGATTTTACTTTCATCTGATGATTCCAAAAGTGCAACTTCATAAATATCCATATTTATAGTAGAGTAACTAACATCATTATCCATGCCTTTAATCTGTGATTTTAAAGAGTCTAGTTCATATCTAATCTGTGACAGTCTTTCTTCAAGTCTTATTACATCTTCTAGCTTATCTGCCTTTTTTACAAGCTCAAGAAGCCTATCAAACTCTACCTGAAGGGATTTTTGTCTAGCTTCTACATCAGTGTATCTCATAGTTATGTCTTCAATGCTTTGAGATTGACTACTTATATTTCCAAATGATTTACTCGCATTTAAAAATTGGTTTAGTTTTTCAGATGGAATTCTAGCTACTATAGACCCAGATTTACCTCCTGAATATCCATAATCATTTCCACTTACTTGAGAACTTTGTATATATCCTCCAAGTTCAGATACTTTAGTATTTATCTTGCTTATAGAGTCTTCAAAACCTATAGTTTGAATAACCATCTGCACTCTATAAACTAGCTTCCGGTTTTCCAAAACAATATTGTCATTTACACCGCCTACTGAATTTGCTTCATCCGCTGCCATTACCCCTTCTACATTTTCTTCAGGCAACATTTCGGCTTGTTCTGAAGTTTTAGATTCTGATGTTCCTGTATCATAATTTTCACTCTTTAATCCACATCCCGATAATATGAAAATTAATAGTATTAAACCTACCATCCCTAAGCTAATATATTTTTTCATAAGTTCACCTTCCATTTAAATAAAATTTAATTACTACTAATTAAACTTTACCCTTAAATGTTTATAAAAAAACGTAACTTAACTTTCTAAAAGGATAATATCTTGAGGAAGAATTCCAATAAAATCTGGTATATCTGATATATTCTCATTTTTTTGAAGTTTCCACCATATATGCCCTGACCTTGACTCACTAAAACTAAATAATATATCCAAGTCAAACATATTTTCTATACATTTATTTAAATATATTTTTTGACAATTTATATCATCTAATAAATCATAGGAACTTTTCCAGCTATGAGCTCTTATTCCTATGTGAGTGAGAGTTTTTGGTATTGGAGTATCGACTTTAAATGTAGCTTCCCAGTCAACTGCATATATATGAGTTTCATCCACTTTAACTGCTTTTGAAATATTTTTACAACCTGTAAGTCTTGCTGATACAACATTTCTTGGCTTTTGAAAAACTTGATTTTTTCCTCCAATTTCTTTTACTGTCCCGTGATCCACTATCATTATATTTTGACACATTCTATAAGCTTCGTCTCTATTATGAGTGACCATAGCAACCTGTCCGTCATAACGTTCAAGTAGCTCTAATAAATCTAGCTGAATCTCTTCTTTAAGATATGAATCAAGTGCAGAAAAAGGTTCATCAAGAAGTAATACTTCTGGTTCGCTTGCTAATATTCTAGCAAGTGCCGCCCTTTGTTGTTGTCCTCCAGAAAGCTGATTTGGGTAGCGAGTTTGCATTCCACTTAAATGAACTAGTTCTAATATATTTGAAATATCTCTTTTATGCCTTTTATTAGAAAAACCACATCTTATATTCTCTTCTACTGTCATATGAGGAAAAAGTGCATAACTTTGAAATAAATAGCCTATATTTCTCTCCTGCGGCTTTAGGTTTATATTTTTTTCAGAATCAAAAAGAACTCTTCCATTTAGAACAATTCTTCCAGAATCAGGCTTATCTATTCCAGCAATACATCTTAGGGTCATACTCTTCCCACTTCCAGAAGACCCTAAAATTCCTAAAAAATCTTTTGATGTACTGAATTCTATATCTAAACTAAAGCCTTTTAGTTTCTTTTTTATGCAGACCTCTAGACTCATAATTATCTTCCTTCACCCTTATATTTTTCTCCCCAAATTGTAAATATATTCATAAATCCTACTACAAAAAAAGATATTGTTACTAATATGAATACATAACTATAGGCTTCTTCTATCCTACCTGAAGCCACATTTGAATATATTGCTAGCGGAAGAGTTCTCGTTTTTCCTGCTATATTTCCCGCAATCATAGCTGTGGCTCCAAATTCTCCAAGTCCCCTAGCAAAAGACAGTACCCCTCCAGAAGCAATTCCTGGAAGTGCAAGCGGAATAAGCACTTTCCAAAATATGTTCCACTCCGACATTCCAAGAGTTCTAGCGGCATTTATATACTCTTTATCTACTTGTTCAAAAGCGCCTCTTGCTGAGCGATACATAAGTGGAAAAGAAATCACTACCGCTGCAAGTACCGTTGCTTCCCAAGAAAATGCTATTTTTATACTAAAGTATTCTAAAAAAAACATTCCGATTGGTCTCTTAATACCAAAAATCAGTAGCAGGAAAAATCCTGCTACTGTTGGGGGCAGTACCATAGGTAGTGTCAATATGCTATCTATTATAAGTTTTAATTTTTCATTTTTCATTTCTATAACTAGCTTAGCTATCGCAATTCCTAAGAAAAAAGTAATTATAATAGCTACAGTAGCTGTCTTTATCGAAATTAAAATAGGCGAAATATCCATTAAAACCTCCCAATCTATTTATTTGGTGTAAATCCATATTCTTCAAATACAGATAGTGCTTCTTCTGAAGAAAGGAACTCTACAAATAATTTTGCAGCCTCTTTATTCTGAGAAGCCGATACTATTCCCACTGGATATATCACTTTTTTCTTTAAACTTCCCTCTGGCGCTTCTGCCATAATCTTAACCTTATCAGTAGTAGCTGCATCTGTAGCATATACAACTCCTGCTTCTGCACTGTTTTCTGAAACCCAGTTTAAAACTTCTGTTACATTTGTACCTAAACTTAACTTAGATTCAACTTCACTCCAAACTCCAAGGCTTGTAAGCGCTTCTTTAGCATACTGTCCTGCTGGTACACTTTCTGGATCTCCTATAGCTATAGTAGCAGCATTTTTTATATCTTCAAAATTATGTATTTCTAAATCAGAGCTTTCTGGAACAATAACCACAATCTTATTTTCTAAAAGTTCAACCACAGATTCGCTCTCAACTATATTTTTTTCTACAAGCGCATTCATCTGTTTATTAGCCGCTGACATAAACAAATCTGCATTAAGTCCTTCTTCTATCTGAGTCTGAAGTTTTCCTGATGAATCAAATACGCCTTCGATTTTAATCCCTGGATTTTTTTCTTCAAACATAGGAATAAGTTTTTCCACATATGAATACTCTAAACTAGCCGCTGCAGCTATTGTTAAGGTCTGTTCTTCTTTTATCTCCTGCTTAGAACATCCTGTAAATAACACAGCTACTACCATTGCTATTGCAAGTATTTTGAAATTCAATTTTCTCATTTTCCATTCTCCCTTTTCGATGTTATTTTAAATTGATATCGAGAAAATTGTATCATATTTTTATATTTGTTTCAATCATAATTTGCAAAAAAATCAAAAAATTAAATAAAAAACTAAATATTGCACATGAATATCAAAGTATTTCGCAAAAATAGACCTAGCCGTATTAGGATAAGTCTACATTTTTATAAAAATTTATATTTGCTTTTTTCGCCTGACTACATAAATCCTTTACTGCAAGTTTATATTTCTTGTCATCCTTTATAAAATAAGTTCCACATTGTCTAAATTCAAAATTAACATTGTGTTTAATACACTGATTCCTTATATCAAGTACCCAATCATAATAAAGTGGTCTTGCATTTTTATCGGATTCTCCTCCAACTAGGACAAGTTCTACATCATAAATATAATTTTCAATATTAATTTTCTCTATAAGCGGCTGACATATTATATTTTTGTGCTTTATTGGAAGTTCTTTTAATATAGAAAGCCTGTAATCCACCATTTTCTGATTTTCTACACTGCAGCCTACAGTTACATTTTCATATCCTTCTCCCCAATCATCTGGAATGCAGTTTATAAAACGCTCTATTCTCTTAGTTAGAAAAATAAAATGAAGATCCTTTCGCTCTTTAATAATATCCCAACATTCACTTCGCCATTCATCAGCTTCTTCTATAAGAAAATCACTTGAAAAGCAAAGATATACAGTTTGACCAGATTTTAATCTATATTCCCCATTTTTATTTTTATCAATAGGATAATAAAATTTCTCCGAGCGAACAATATTATTTGTATCAATGCCTCTGCGAGCATCTCCTTTATGAATATAACAAAATCTACACCCATCACTACATTTGTGACAACCCCTCCATGGATTCCAAATCGCCATCAAAATACTCCTTTTTTAGCAACGAATATATAATTTGATCTAAATATCCTCGTTCAGCTTTATAATTTTGTCTTAAAATTCCATCTCGATGCATTCCGAAGCTTTCATAAAGTTTAATTCCAACATTATTGTCTGGATATACATCTAACCAAAATCTATTAACATTACATTCTTCAAATGCATATTTAATTATTGCGCCAAAAACTTCTTTTCCATACCCTTTTCCTTTTTCTGATATGGCTATCCTTCTGAGCTCAAAAATTTCAGATTTTCTATCTATCTTTGACAGTGAATATCCAACAGGCGTACCATCATAGGTTCTAAATATCCATAAAAAATGATTTTTATCATTAATTTCATTGAAATGCTCTTCTTCTGTTCCCTGCCATATAAAATTTCGGTTGTCTTTGTCATTCTCCCAATTTATAATTAGTGGAATATCTGATAGTGATGCTTCAAAAATTTCTATTCTTTCTGTCCTTAAAATATAATTTTTCATAAAGACTCCTCCTAATATTAAAATTCCGACTCATGTTTCTTAAAAAATTCATAATATTTTCTTATACTTTTAAGCTCAGTCCATCTTTTTACATCTACAGGTCTTTCATCTAAATCATATACCTTAGCCCCTTTTATAGATAACATAAATGGCGAATGCGTGGAAATAATAAATTGACAATTGTAAAACCTTGTATACTCTTCTATTATTTCTGAAAGCTCCATTTGTCTTTCTATAGAGAGACTATTTTCAGGCTCATCCAATATATATAATCCATTTTCTTTGATTTTTTCTGTAAAGTACAAAAATCCACTTTCTCCATTTGAATACCCTCTTATATTGTTCATCAAGTTTTTCCTTACAAACTGAGATTGTGTTTTCGTCTTTGCTGTATTAACCCTTCTAAGCTCATCATAATCATCCAAACTTCTAAATTTGAACTCAGAATATTTTGCATCTAAATACTCTTTAAACAGGTCTTCCCTTTTTGTATCTATACCCTCGTTAATATTTCTTATGTTCAGCATATAATCAAACACATCATCACTTGTTATTATTCGGCTTATCAGTGGTATATTACAATTAATTTCAAAGCTGCACATCTTTATATACTCATCATAGAAATTAGACTTATTATAAATCGAATCTCGTTTTATATCTAGCGTTTCAGCTATTACATTTAAGGCAGTAGTTTTTCCACATCCATTTCCTCCATATAAAATTGTTACTGGTTCAAAATCTATCTTCTCAAAACTGTTCTTAGATAATATCTTAAATGGATAAAATGAATCGTAACATTTTCGCTTTATTTCAATTATAAAGTCAAACTCCATATCTCCACTTGGAAACTCAAATTCTTTTAAATAAATCATAATCAACTCCCACTAAAACCATTATTCAAACACCATACTTATATTATACTATTTTCTAAAAATATAACAAATCTTTATTTATACGCAAAAAAACAGTCCAGTTTGAACTGAACTGTTTGATTAATTCACCTATCTACTTACTGTTGTGAAGTTTAATGTAAAATCTGAATTCATTGAATCTCCTGATTTCAAAGCTCCTGCCTTAAGTGTTACTGTGTATGTTGTCTGTTTCAATAAATTTGAATCTGGGTTAACAGTCAGTGTAGTATTATTAATTCCTTTTACTGAGAATGTGCTTGTATTCCCACTGCTATCTTTTATTTCTATTAAATTTGTATCTATGTTTGTAATAGTTTTATCTACATAAAAGTAAATATCTGCTCCTATTTTTACTCCACTTTGGCCTTCAGATGGCTTGGTTCTTAAAATCTTAAGTGGATCAACCTGTACAATTGGCTCAGTTTCAGTTCTAAAAGAAAATCTTATTTCTTGGCTATAAAAATTATTATTAATGTCACTTATAGCATTTGCTGGTAATACAACTTCGTAGCTCTTATCATAAGAAAGCATTCCCACATCTGATAGACTTACTTTTTTATCTGTCACATTTAATGATTTTGATACTCCATCTATTGTAGCCATAGTAGTTCCATTCCATTTTACAGCTTCATCAAAAATCATTGAAACTTCAGTATTTACTTTTACTGAATCAAGTCCATTTTGAGGAATTGTGCTATCTAAAACGGGTGCTGTGGTATCAACGACAGGTTCTGAAATTGCAAGAAGTGCTTTATGTGCATTAGCAACTCCACCTGTTTTTATCTTGCCCGCAAGATTACTGTTTGAAACTGCGGTGCTATAAAGTGCATCAATTAAATCCTGAGTAGAAAGATTAGCATTTCTACTTTTTAAAAGTGCCATTATTCCAGTAACATGGGGCGTCGCCATAGAAGTTCCACTCATATATGCATAACTATCTGGATAAGTGCTTGCTATATCAACTCCAGGCGCTGCTATATCGACAGTATTTAATCCATAGTTTGAAAAGCTTGCCAAAGCACCCAACTTATCTATAGCCGCTACAGATACTATATTTGAACTACTATAAGATGATGGATAATGAGGTTTTTTATCCGTATTAATTCCACTATTCCCTGAAGCGGCAATAAATGGCCTTCCAAAAGATTCAATTGCATTTTTAAGCGCATCACTATATCCGCCTCCACCCCATGAAGCATTTATTATGTCAGCATTATTATTTTTTGCATAATTAATAGCATCTATTGCATCTGAAGTATATCCTCCATCTGGACCTAAAAATTTTAGAGGCATTATTTTAACATTTGGAGCAACACCAATAACTCCAATAGAATTATCTAATGCTGCAATAGTTCCTGCCACATGAGTCCCGTGATCATCAGATGGCCCATCATAAACTGTGTTATCATCATAATAAAAATCATAACCTGTCACAAATTGACCATATAAATCAGGATGATTTATCTGAATTCCAGTATCAATAACCGCAACAGTTACTGTATTTTTACCCTGTTCTATATCCCATGCTTCAGGGGCATCAATATCAATATCATTAGAATTGTTTAATCCCCACATTAAATAAAAGTAAGTGTCATTTGGTATATACGTAGGTCTGAGAATATAGTCTGGTTCTGCAAATACTACACCTTTCATTTTTTTGAGTTTTTCAATAGCATCTGGTACCTTCTGTGACTTTTGTAATTTTATAAGTTCAAGTCCCTCTGTATCAAAATTTTTAGCTCTTATAGCATTTAATGCCTTAATATTTTCGACTTTTGCACTTTCTGGAAGACTTTTTTCAAATTGTACAATTACAACTCCCTCTGCATATTTTTCATCTAATACCTCTGACTTTGGACCAAAAGATTGAAATCCACTCATAAGCGCTGTCATTGATATCACAAGAAAAACTATGCCTATTCTTTTAAATATTTTCATGTTAACAACCTCCTTTGATTTTATATACCCAATATGGAAGTTTGTTACCCTAATAAAATTATTCACAACTATCATATGGAATTAAAATTTCAAATCTGACCCCGTTTCCAACCTGACTCGTACAATATATTTCTCCAAGTAGATTATGCTTCACAATATTGTAAACAATATTTAATCCAACACCTATATTTTCTTGATTAAAATCATCTCTATTTAATGCTTCAAAAATACCATTTCCAACATCACTTTTCATTCCATTTCCATTATCAATATATAATATTTTCAACATATTTTCTAAAGTATATACTTCAATTCTAACTTTTGGTTTTTCTATATCTAAAAATGCATGTATATTAGAATTTTCTAGTAACTGCTCAAAAATTTGTGATAACAATTCCGTGTATGAATAAATCATTATATCTTTTGAGCACTCCAAAGTATAATCTATATTTCTTTTAATATCATATTGAATCCTAAAGTTAGCTATTACAGTCTCTAAGAATTCATTAAGATTTATACATGCCTTATCCGATTCAAATACTCTAAGTTTTAAAAGTTTAAACGAGTCAATCAAATCTCCTGCTATATTAAGATTTTTTTCAATTCTTTCAACGCCCTCACTTAATTGATCTAGATTATCTCCGAAACATTTTTTATTTTCATTTAAATTAACTTCTTTTTTTATGTCCTCTATTATATAACTCAAATATGTCACAGTAGTTATAGAATTCCCAATAGGAGTATTTAGATAGTGTGCAAGCTTTGAAACCAGTTTTCCCGTATATGAAAATCGTTCTTCCTCTATAAGCTTTTGTTGTGTTGTTTTAAGTTCTTCTATAGATTTATTTAAATCTTCAGTTCTCGTCCTTACTCTATTTTCTAGTTCCTCATTTAAGCTATTTAATTCTTTAGCAATTTCAATATTTTCATTAAGACTGTTTAGCAAGTCTCTCTTTTGAGCTTCAATCACATTCAAAAAAGCTTCAAAATGTCTTCCTATCGCTCCAACCTCATCTTCAGAATATTTGTCTCCCTCAAAATCCAGACTTCCACTAGCTGCTGAATCTATTCTTATTTTAAGATCTGCTATAGGTTTTGTTATTTTACCACTTATAATTCTAGTTACAATTAAAATTGAAACTAATAATACCATTCCAACAAAAATAAAATAATTTTTTAAAATTTTAATAGGCTCTAAAAATTCTTCCTCATATCCAGTGGCCGCAATAATCATATTTAAGTCTTTTATTTCAGAGAATACTATAACTTTTTTCCTGAAATTTTCTTCTCCAGGATTCTTCCAATCATAATATAAAGTCCCATTTTTCTCTCTTAATACAGTTCTCAAAACATTTCCCATACTACTATTTTCTTTTGATAAATTTATATTCTTAAGTTTTGGATGAATTACAAATTTACCATTTTCATCAATGACTAAAAGATATCCAGTTTTTCCAAAGTGAATGTCCGAAATATGTTCCTCTATATCTTCAAAATTCAATAAATATAAATACTCATCTCGATACCCAGAAACAGATATAATCCAATCCCATGGTTTAAAATGTGCCATAGCAAGTGCTTTTTTTCTAACTTCAGTTTCATCTGGATTTTTCCAATCATAGGTTATAAAACCTGATTTTAAATCCATCTGTTTTTTAATAAACTCATAGCCACTTAAATCCGCTCCAATTAATTCAGCTTTCGGATGATAAAGTATTATTCCTTTACTATTTACAACATACGTATATCCTGAAAGTCCTATTTTTTGTGCTGATAAAATTTTCCAAGCTTTATCTTTAGCTTCACTTTCTGTAAGCTTACCTGATTCAAATTCACTATATATATTTTCCACAATACTTTCATCATTTTCACTTATTGCA
Source organism: Proteocatella sp. (assembly GCA_051653405.1). Classification (GTDB taxonomy): domain Bacteria; phylum Bacillota; class Clostridia; order Peptostreptococcales; family Filifactoraceae; genus Proteocatella. The sequence continues at coordinate 17,856 of JBOFWC010000246.1, forward strand.
CGAAAATAATTTTTTATAGCCGTATTTGTAGAAGTATCTACAACTGATTTAAATAATGAATTTTGTATTTCAAGCGAATCTCTTATATCCGCTTTCACTATATTATCCAGCGTATAATACACAAGTATGAATAAAATAAACATACTTAAAAGAAATGTCGTTCCATATATGCTAATCAACTTGTGCTTTAAAGATTTATTTTTCATAATATCCACCTTATATAAAATACAATATTGTTTATAAAATTATACCCTTAAATTAAACTTTATAAATAACCTTATTAAGACAAATATATATTTTTACGAAATATATAAAAATTCAATCAATTTAAGCTACATATATTTAATATCTATGCTAAAATATATAAAATACATACTCAGTTAAAGTTTAAAGGAGACATGTTATGACTTTAAAATCCAATAAAAATATTGTGCTTTGCTATACATTAGGTGGCGTACTCTTTGGTATTTGTTTCCCCTTTGGTGCAATACTATTTGAAACTATAACTCACAATCAAAGTTTTACCCTTGATACTATAAATTATGTCCACTCCCATAATAAACTCTTATTTGTAATTGATACTGCTCCAATATTCCTAGGAATATTTGCTTATTTGATTGGCTTAAACAGCGCTAAACTTCATAAATTAAACTCTGAACTCGAAATACAGTCATATAAAGATGAACTTACATCTCTTCATAATAGGCGTTATCTAAATTATAAATTTAAAAACTATGTATCAAACTTCACTAAAGACTCAAAAATTGGAGTTTTTCTCTTAGACTTAAACCGATTTAAAAATATCAATGATTCTCTTGGACATAGTTTTGGAGACAAACTGCTTCAAGCAATTTCTTTACGACTTATAGAAAGCTTTGGGACTTATGAGAACCTAGTCAGACTTGGAGGAGATGAATTTTTAATTTTAGTCCCAGAAATGAACGATGCTGAAAAATTTGAAACTGCTAAGAAAAAAATACTTCATGCATTTGCAACTCCATTCTTAATAGAAGACCATATTCTTTCTATAAGCTCAAGTATAGGCGTTTCAATATATCCTAATGATGGCGAAGATATTGAAATTCTTTTAAAAAAATCAGATATAGCTATGTATAATTGTAAAGTAAAATCTCACTGTCAATGTATGATGTATAAGGATTATATGTCTGGAGAATTTAATGATATATTTTCAATAGAAAATTGTCTCAAACAGTCAGTTGAAAATAATGAATTATATTTATTATATCAACCAATCTTTGATGCTATTAGCAATAAACCAGTAGGCGTGGAGGCTTTGCTTAGATGGAACAGTAAAAAACTCGGATTAATTCCCCCTGATCGTTTTATACCAATAGCTGAAGAAAATGGATATATCTTAAAAATCGGAAAATATGTTCTAAAGGAAGCTTGCAAACAAGGTAAATTATTTCATGATAGAGGTATGCTAATATATGTAAGTGTCAATATTTCTGTAGAGCAATTAAAAGATTTGGATTTTATTAGCGATTTAAAACTAATATTAACAGAATCTATGTTCAATCCTAAATTCCTTAATCTTGAAATAACTGAAAATATTTCTATATCTTCAGTACTAAATATAGAAAATATATTTAAAACAATAAAATCATTGGATATCCAAATTTCTTTAGATGATTTTGGAACAGGATATTCTTCGTTTGCACAGCTTAAAAGACTAAATGTAGATACTCTAAAAATAGATAAATCTTTTATTGACAATATTCACATCAATATATCAGATGCCTCAATTGCTTCAGCTATGATTAAGCTTGCTCAAAATCTAGGTCTTAAAACAGTTGCAGAGGGTGTTGAAACAAAAGAACAACTGGATCTTTTAGTCTCAGAAGATTGCACTAATATTCAAGGATACTTCTTCAGTAAACCTATTCCCGCTGATCAAGTATATGATCTGTTTTATAATAATCTATAATATGCCTTTTTATAAAAAATGACAATTTATAATATATGGTTTATAATAATATTATACAAAACTTTATAGGAGGTCATAATTATGAAAATAGCTTTACCATCACGTAACAATAATATTGATGATCATTTTGGTCATTGCGAATATTTTACAGTATTTACTGTAGAAAATAACCAAATCATAGAAAAACAAATTGTTGATTCCCCTGTTGGATGTGGATGCAAATCTAATATAGCATCTACACTTTCTGAATTGGGAGTTACTGTAATGTTGGCTGGAAATATGGGAAATGGTGCAGTAAATGTATTGAAAAACGCTGGAATAGAAGTAATACGCGGATGTTCTGGAGACATTGAAGAAACAGCACATAAATACTTGGCTGGTTCAATCAAAGATTCTGGAGATGCGTGCTTAGCGCATGGACATGAATGCAATCACTAGAATTTAAATAGATTTAAAAATGGTTATTTAAATCATAAAGAAAAAGCCATAATTTTAGAAAAATACTAAAATTATGGCTTTTTTATTTCATAAAATAATCAATAGCTTTATTTAATTCCTCAATAGCTTCATGATCTTGCTTTTCTACTGCATCTACAATGCAGTGTTCTATATGATCTTTTAATATAAGTTGCCCTGTCTTATTTATAGCAGATCTTACTGCTGCAATTTGAATCAATACCTCACTACAATCTCGTCCATTTTCTACCATTCGTTTTATAGCTTGAAGATGTCCTATAGATTTTGACAATCGATTTAGTACAGCTTTTGTGTGCTGATGTGTATGAGTATGAAAAGTATCTCCATGCGAATGTGTATGCTCATCATCATGACTATGTTGATGTTCTTCACAATGTCTATGATTTTTTTCAACTTCCTCCATATGCGCTCCTTAAATAATATAAAAAATTAACTTTTAATATAATTTTAACATGAATTTTGTTAAAAAAAAATATTTTTTGTAAAAATTTAAAAATTATAACCCCAATTAACCCCCCTATAGGCTTGTAAGAAAGCTTAAATCATCATATAATTATTGCTCAGTGTTAACAATTAATATTCATTTTTAATCTAAATCGAAAGGAAAATATGAGCTGGAATAAGAAATTCTTTGACAAAATGCATAAAGCTAATAGTTCTGAGCCTAATATGCCTTTAATAATCCTATCTTTAATTATAGTATCTATAATTTCTATTGTACTTGCTATTGGATTAGGTCCTGTAAGTGTCTCGCCTTCAAATGTACTAAAAATAATAGTAAATAAAACTGCTATTGTTGATATAACTCAAAGCTGGACACAGCTTGAAGAAAATATTGTATGGGGGCTTAGACTTCCAAGAGTTCTCCTAGGAATGATCGTGGGTGCATCTCTCGCAGTTACCGGAACTGCTATGCAAACCCTTGTAAGAAATCACCTAGCCGACCCATTTATTTTAGGGGTATCTTCTGGCGCTGCTGCTACTGCAACCCTGGGAATGTTGTTTGGTGTCTTTTCTTTTTTAGGAATATACGCTCTATCTATAAGTGCTTTTTTAGGAGCAGCCGTTACTATAATCTTAGTATACACAATATCCAAAGTAAGAGGTCGAATAAATATTACACAATTACTTCTTTCTGGAGTTGCTATATCTATGATTATGGATGCCCTTACTAAGATAATTACATTAAGCGCTCCAAATGCTTTAGGCTTACATAATGCAGCCTTTTGGATGGCAGGAAGCCTTGCTGGAGCAAAATGGGCATATCTAACACTTCCATTAGTAACTATTCTTTCGTGCATGACACTTTTAATGGTTAACTATAGAAGTTTAAACACGCTACTACTTGGAGATGAAACCGCTGGTACACTTGGAATAAATGTTGGAAAAATGCAAAAAATACTTGTCCTAGTATCTTCCCTCATGGCAGGAACTACAATAGCCGTAAGCGGTTCTATTGGTTTTGTAGGTCTAATGGTACCTCATATATCAAGACTTCTAGTTGGCTCTGATCATAAACGTGTACTTCCTGTATGTGCTATGCTTGGTGGAATTTTAGTTATTTGGGTAGACGTTGCTGCAAGAATGATAATTGCTCCTGAAGAACTTCCTTTAGGAGTGCTTACAGCTGTTGTTGGAGGCCCTTTCTTTATATGGTTACTCAAAAAAAACACTAAGATTTAGGAGGCTCTTCTTGAAACTAAAAGTAGATAATTTAAGCTTTAATTACTATGATAAAAATATCATCGAAAACATCTGCCTAAATATAAAAAAAGGCGATTTTATTGGAATAATAGGTCCAAATGGGAGTGGAAAATCCACGCTACTTAAAAATATATATCGTGCATTAGAGCCTAATGATGGCTGTATTGAACTTGATGGCGAAAATTTATCCAAAATGAATTTCAAAAAATCAGCCTCAAAAATGGGCGTGGTTGGACAAGAGAATTTTGTTCCATTTGATTTCAGTGTAGAAGAAATTGTCGCAATGGGGCGAAATCCTTATAAAAAACTATTTGACTCAGATACAATAGAAGATAAGCAAATTGTTATAGACTCATTAGAAAAAATAGGAATGAAAAATATGGCAAAAAGAAACTATATCCAGCTTTCTGGTGGAGAAAAGCAAAGAGTTCTTCTTGCTCGTGTGCTTGCTCAGCAAACTGACTTTTTAATATTAGATGAACCTACAAATCATCTTGATATATATTATCAGTTGCAAATTTTTGATATCGTAAAAAATCTTAATGTAACTGTCTTATCTGCAATTCATGATTTAAATATAGCCGCTCTTTACTGTGATTTTTTATATGTTCTTAAGGATGGGAAAGTTAGTAGATATGGTACTCCAGAAGAAATTTTAACCCCTGAAATTATATATGATATATATGGAATAAATGCAGATGTTAGAATTCACCCTATAACACAAAAAATAGCTATAACTTTTCTTCCTAGAAATATAAATTAATATTTTAAATTCAAAGATACGAGGAGAATTATATGAACTTAAGAAAAAAAAAATTATTAATATTTTTATCAGCTTTACTTGTAGTTACGCCACTATTAAACGGATGTAGCAAAAGCGAATCCGCTCAAAATAATGATTCTGTATCATCTGAAGCTACTTCAGAATCGCTTACTTTTACTAACTATGATAGAGAGCTAACAATAACTTCTACACCACAAAAAGTACTTACGCTAGGTCCGAATTGTAGCGAGCTATTCGTTGCCCTTGGTCTTGGAGATAAAATTATAGGAAATAGCCTTGACAACCATAGTAGAGGTCCACTTCCAGAATATGAGGAAGCTTATTCAAAAATTCCTGAGCTTAACTACTCTTCTGCTACAAGGGAAGCTGTAATAAGTAGCGGTGCTGATTTTATATATGGTATAGATTGGGAGTTTGGAAGCGAAGGCCTTGATATTGATGAACTTAGTCAGTATGGAATCACAACATATATTAACAAAGCAACTTCACTTGAAGAAATATATAAAGAAATAGAAGATTTAGGCAAAATATTTAAGGTAGAAGACAAAGCTAAAACTTTTATTGATGAGCAAAAAACAAGAATAGCTAAAGTTGAAGAAAAAGTAAAAGATAAAGCTCCAGTAAATGTTCTAGTTTATGACAGTGGTGGTGATGGAGTATTTACATGTGGCGGAAATAACTTTGAAACTATCTTGATTCAAAAAGCTGGCGGAAAAAATATTTTTGATGATATAACTGATAAGCAGTGGACTACCGTTAGTTATGAAGAAGTGCTTAAACGAAATCCTGATGTAATATTAATTCATGATTATGACTCTCCTTCAGTAGAAGAAAAAATCGCTGCCATAAAAAAAGATCCAGCCTTATCTCAACTTGAATGTGTAAAAAATGATAGATTCGCTATTATTACACTTGAAAGTGTACTCCCAGGAGATAGAATGGCGTATGCTGTAGAGTCACTTTCTAATAATTTTCATCCATAAATTCTAGCAATTTAATTTAATCTAAAAATAAAAACCCATAATTATGTATTTATTATAAATTAAAATAAATCATATTATGGGTTTTAAAAAATTATATTTTAAAAATGATTTCCATTTTCAAAATAATGAAGCTCATCTAGATTTGTAAAATGTACTGTAACATCACTATATGGGTATTTTTTCAATAGGTCCGTTATCATAGTAGCAGTTTGCTTCATAACCTCATGTCCTCTATCAAACCAAAGTACCTCTACATATGGATATTTTCCAGCATTTTCAACTCCATCAAAAATATAAGTAGAGTTTATATGTTCAAGTGTAAAATAATCTCTAGGGCACCCAACTATTTTTTCTAATTTGTCTAAAAGCTCTTTACTAACCTCTAAAACTTCTTGTTTTTCCATTCCTCTAAATCTTAAATGTGGCATATACGTCTCCTATCTTTAAATCTATTTAAGTAAATTTGTTAAAGTTCCTATATTTTCAATTATCACTTCCACTTTGTCTCCTGATTTAAGCCAAACTCTATTTCCTTTTTCATGACCTAATATAACTCCACTTGGTGTACCTGTGAAAATAATGTCCCCAGGAAACAGAGTCATATGTTTTGAGATATAGCTTATAATTTCCGCACAGTTAAAAATCATATCCGATGTATTTGAATGCTGACGGATTTCCCCATTCACCATACATTTTATATCTAAATTATCTGGATTAACCTCGTCAGATGTTACTACCACTGGTCCAATAGGTGCAAAGCCATCACAAGTTTTACCCAAAAGCCACTGTCCAGTTCTCATCTGTAGATCTCTTGCACTTAAATCATTCCCTGCTGTATATCCAAATACATACTCCATTGCATTTTCAACAGATACATCCGCTGCTTCTTTTCCAATAATAATTACAAGTTCTGCTTCATAATCAAATTTTTCTGCTGATTTCGGTAATTCTATTATTTGATTATGCGATGCCAAAGCATTATTAAACTTACTAAACAGCACAGGATATTCTGGAATATCCATCTTACATTCCTTGCTATGACTTAAATAATTAAGCCCTACGCAAATTATTTTCTGCGGATTAAGTACACATGGTGCATATATAATTTTTCTATCATCTATATAATGCTCATCATCTATTTTTGAATTACTTATAATAGATAAAACATTTTCTTTATTTTTTATTAAATCCTCAATACTTGATATTTCACCAAATTCATTTAACTCTAAGTTCTTAATATCAACAATCCCTTTTTCTAAGCTTATTCCTAAATTAACTTTACCATCTAATATAAAATTTACTAATTTCATGTACAGTCCTTTCTATAACCAGCTATCATATTAGCATGAATATTGAACCCCTATTCTTCTTCGCTTCATATAGCGCCCTATCCGCTTTTATAAAAAGCTTAATTCCATCTGTTCCTTTTGAACTTTTAGCAATTCCAAAACTTGCATTTATTTTTACATTTGGATATTGTTCAAGATCCACACTTTCAAGTATATTTTGTATATCTTTACAAATAGTCTCTACCATAATATCATTCTTATTTTTAAATATTATACAAAATTCATCTCCTCCGTATCTAAAAGCAGAAAATTCTTCACTATATGATTTTAATATTTCAGCAAATTTATGTATACAAATATCTCCCACATAATGTCCAAAATTATCATTAATATATTTAAATCTGTCTATATCTGAAATTACAAGTGTATATTCATTATCTTCATCCAAAGATATTAAATCTAGCATAGAATGTAGCGCTTTCTTATTACGAAGTCCAGTCATTTGATCCAAATTGAGCTGTTCTTCTAATTTATATCTTTCTATTTCAATTAAAATGCTCGTTATATTTTTTTCATTTTCAAACTTTATTATTACCATACAGGCTACATAAAAAGCTAAGAGAAAAAATAAAAAACTTAGAAAATTCCCCATCCTATTAGCACTTTGAAATATACTTATTTTATCTAAATCCCACACAATAAATAATTCTGAAATAATTAATCCCACCATACTCAAAAATGAAACTAAGCTAGTAAGTCTATAATCTGCATACACTATAGTCATAATAATGGCAATCAAGAAAATCCCATAAATTATCGCAAATGTAATATGCACCGTAAATAGTGTAAGGCATATACCCACAAGCATTAATGAAGCTATGTATATCTTTGTCTTTTGTTTAAATATCCCTAAATTAAATACTATTCTTTCTATAAATACAAGCATAAAATTCAAACCACTTGGAATTAATATAAATTTCCAAATAAATATGTCTCTTGTTGTAGAAAGCATATCCGTTCTCATTAAATAAATTCCTATTATTAATTCTGCTAAAAACGCAAAAGCAACCAAATATATAGTTGTCTGATAATGTAATTTAAGCCATTTATCATCAATATTTCTATATTTTTCTTCTATCTTATTAATCTGAGTATTCCCTAAAAAAATTTTATCTTCTTCTGATAAAAAATGTTTAATTTCCATCGATTTCCTCATCTATAAATTTATTATTACCATCATATATTTATTATAATATTTATATATATAATTGTCTATATTGTATAAAAATTCAATCTAATATAAGCCGTATAAAATACTTCTATGTTTTATTATTTAGTTTTTGGGTATTATTAAATTGATGACTTACATAGTACATCTAAACTTTATAATTATGACTCTAGAAAGGATATCAATTATGGAAACTGAAACAATAACTTTAAGTAATCCAGAAAAAAATCTTGAAACAAAAGGCTTGAATTCGAATACGTTAAAAATAATAGCTATTATTGCAATGACTATAGATCATATTGCATTTGCATTCGTACCATACGAAACTGTGCTCTCAATGGTTATGCATGTAATTGGAAGACTTACTGGCCCAATAATGTTTTATGCTGCCGTTGAAGGTTATCACCACACCAAAAATATAAAGAAATATATTCTCAGACTTTTTATATTTGCTATAATTAGCTATTTCCCTTTTATGCTATTTAAAGCTCATGGAGTCATTGAAAATATGCGTTTTTATGATTTTAATGTAATTTATACTATAATGCTTGGAGTCATTGGTATTTGGATTCGTAGAAATATAAAAAACCAAATTTTAAGCACAATATCCCTAATAATTATTGTATGTATGAGCATCACTGCTGACTGGGGATATCTAGGAGTCTTTATAATACTATCATTTGACTTTTATTATAAGGATTACAAAAATCAAGCCTATGCTTATACATTACTAATTCTTTTTGCTGCTGGACTCTTCAGCATGATTATCAGTCCAATTTACTCTATAATATATATGAATGAATGGAATCTGGATCCAGGATATTATTTTTACAGTATCGAAACTCTCGGTATGTTTCTCCCTTTGATAGTTCTAAAATACTATAATGGAGAACGTGGGACTTCAAAACCTTGGAGCAAATGGCTTTTCTATATTTTTTATCCTTTACATTTACTGATAATAGGTGGAATCCAATATTATATAAATTTATAATAAATAAAAACTAGGAACTGTATTAATCTACAGTTCCTTTTGTAACCTCAATAAGCGCTTCCACTATATCAGGATCAAATTGTATTCCCGAAAATTCTAAAAGCTCTTTTATTGCCTCTTCATGTGTCCTTGTTTTTCGATACGGTCTATAATGAACCATTGCCTCATAAGCATCCGCCACGCATATTATCCTTGAAAGCAGTGGTATCTCGTATTCTTTTAATCCTTTTGGATATCCGCTTCCATCCCACGCTTCATGGTGATAGAGTATAACATCTAATATGTCTCCCATATTGTTTATAGACTTTATAATCTGATAACCAATTTCAGCATGTCTTCTTACTTCTTTATACTCTTCATCCGTAAGCGTGTTTGGTTTATTTAAAACTTTATCTTCTATTATAACTTTTCCAACATCATGAAATTTAGCAGCGGTACTAAGTTGTTTTAATTCAAAATCATTTAGCTTCAAATATTCTCCAATCTTTATAGACAGTTCCTGTATAAATTCAATATGAAGCTTTTCCGCCTCATTTTCATTTATAATCTTGGAAAATATTGAATTCAAAGTTTTCTCTCTCATTAGTTGACTCTCATGAGCTTTTTCTTTATACATCATATCATCTGCTTTTTTAAATAAATTATCTAAATTCATATTTTCATTTGTCATAATAGCGCATCCTATAGATATAGAGCCCACTGCCCCTTGAATTTCAATTTCGGATACTTTTTTCTTTATCCTCTCAGATAATGATATTGCATCTGATTCTAATGTTTTTGGAAGAATAATCGAAAATTCGTCTCCGCCTATTCTTGCAACTATATCATCTGCCCTTACGCACATTTTCATAACTTCTGAAACTTCTCTTAAAAGTCTGTCTCCTGATTGGTGACCAAAAACATCATTTACAAGCTTAAGTCCATTTACATCTAAAAGTAAAATGGATAGTGGTAAATTTCTTGAATTGCTAAGCCTTACAAATTCTTCTTCAAAAAATCTCCTATTGTATAATCCTGTAAGTTGATCATGATAACTCAAATATTCAATTTCTCTAACTATTTTTTGTGAATCTGTTATATTTCTAAGAATAAGATAGACTTCTGAATCAGATAAATACACTATCCTAGCTTCATAATCCATAATTTCATTCTCAATTTCCACTTGATATTTAAAGGATTCTGTTTTTTTTGTACTTACAACTAAATTAAGCTTTTCTTTTGTAGTTTCGAGAAAATATGGAGGAAAAATTTCATCAATATTTTTACCTACAAAGCTTTGTGGGTGAGTTATAAGATTGTCATGATTTCCGCCTTCGCACTCTAAAAATATTCCATTTATACTAACTTTAAATATAGCATCTGGGAACAGACTTACAATAGTCTTATATCGAATTTCACTTTTCTGAAGTAGCTCATTTTTTTCTAATATTTCTGCACTTCTTTCTTTTACTTTTTCTTCAAGTATAATATTTATATTTTCAAGCACTCTTTGTTTTTCTAAAAGTGCTTCTCCCTGAAGCTCTATAAGTTCAAGCATACCTACAATTTCTCTTCTAAGCGTAGAAATTTCATCAGTTCTGTTATCTAAGCCTTGCTTCAAAAGACTACTTCCACCTTCAGCTGCCTCATGAACATCTTTACTCAAAAGCAATATTCGTTTTAGTAATAATCTATCCCAAAATCTATATATTATTATACCAATTCCTATAACAATTACAATAATCCAAAATAACAGAGTATTAACTCCTATATTTCCCACAAGATATATATCTCTTTTTATGTTAATTTGAAGTTTTGATATAGGGTTTAAAAAAACATCTTTTAAAATTATTTCACTAATCAAATTCTCACTCGATACTGTTAATATTGAATCATAGCATATAACATCTAGATCATTTATATAATCTTTTGTAGGATCATAGTCTTTCATTTTTATATCAAGCATATACTTTTCTGATATTTTTGAAATAAATTTATCATCAAGTTTTTCACTCATTATCAGATATCCTCTTAGATCCCCAGTTTCATCTGAACGAATTATAGGATGCATAGCAAAAATCATGGGTCCATATGATGTCATAATTATTCCACTAGTGAATTGATCTTTAGATTTTTTTTCTTTGTTTAAGTTTATTAAATCTTCTACTTGCTTTTTCTTAAAAATACTTTTTTTGCTATAATAAATATCATCGCCTTGTATCATTGCACTATAAAACACATTCCCCTCATAATTTATGAATGTTATATTATTAAGTTCTAGATTGGAAAAACTCTCATAGTTTAAATTTGAATTTATATAACTTTCATTAAAATCATCCATAAAATAATAGGTATTATCCCATACCGCCCAATCATATACAAATTTTTGAAGTCTCACAAATTCATTATTAAACGCATTAATAGCTAACTGAGATTGTTCTTCTACATATGATTTTTCAAGTTCTCTAATACTCCCCATCATAATAAAATTTATAATTATAATAACTGAAATTACTAGGCATACAAATTGAATTGCAAGGATAAGAGTCATTTCATTTCTAAGACTTATTTTAAGTTTCTTCATTTTCAGACTCCTTTCCATGTCTATCTTTAAGTTTGACGTCTATTGGTATTGTTATAACAAATTCTGTCACTTCATTTAATATGCTTTTGACATTTATACATCCCATTAAATTCTTATATACTATATTATAAACTATACTTAATCCTAATCCTGAATGTCTAGAATCTTTACTCTTTTTATAAAACGGTTCAAAAATATGTTCTATTATATCCGGTTCTATGCCTGAACCATAATCTCTAAAAGTAATTTCTAATGAATCTTTCACCCTACTAATTATTTGTATATGATTTTGATTTAATTTATTGTGTTCAATACTATTTAATACTAAGTTTTCTACAATCTCTTCAATCCATAAATTATTTGCATAAATATAGACCTCTTCTAATTCCGTTTCAATTATACTCCCTTCAGGAATTAATTTTTTTGAATACATCATTTCAATAGCCAATTCTATAGCAGCCTTTAAATTAATTTTTGTCTTATAAGATGAAATCAGCGTTGCCTCAAGACGTTTAAATCTTTCAAGTACATTAATTATATAATCTAAGTTTCTCATGGAAGATTCAAAAATCTCACTAATTTCTTTTAAATCCTCTTTTTTAAACATATCTGAATTGTAAATTTTTGTATAATTATTCGATTTTTCTAAACCATAACTTTGAAGCATCAATAAATTTCCCATAGGAGTATTGAGCTCATGTTCTACTCTAGAAACAACATACCCTAATGAAGCATATTTTTCGGACTGAATAAGTTTATTTTGGGTTTCAATTAGATTGTCTATCGAAGATTTAAGCTCCTTTGTTCGTTCATTTACACGATCTTCAAGTTTTTTATTTATAACTTCTAATTCTACAGTCCTATTTTTTACCATTTTCCTTAAAATAAAAATTAAAATCATTGTTATAAATAAGCATGCCAATGCTATATACATTATCCCATATGCAAGTTTTATCTGATCTCTATTAATCCAATTTTTGTAATCTGTACTAATCCATTTTTCTAAAATACTTTCATTTTCTATCTCACTCATAGAATCTAATGCTTTATCAAATATAGAAACTAAAATTTCATAATCTTTATTTACTGCAAATGAAAATTTAAAATCATATCCCAATGACTCTAGAATTACTAAATTGTTTATTCCATACTTGTTTATATAATAATTAGCCTGCCCTAAGTCCGCTAAAAATAAATCTATTTTTCCAGAAGACAAATCAAAAAGACCCTCTACTATAGTTTCATAATCTTTGGTTTTTGCTTGAGGATAAAGTAAAATTAAATAGTCTTTATTTGAATATGCTTTTAAAACCCCTATATTGTAATTTTCAATATTTTTAATATTAAACGAAGTGTTATAATCTCTATTAGCTATAAACATATTGGGGGAAAATACAAATGGTTCTGTATAATAGAAGTATTTTAATCTTTCGCTCGATTTTGACATAAATAAAAAATTTACAGTATTTTTCTTTGCTAAATCTAATGACTCTGACCATGTCTTAGTAGGAACAAATACGATATCAATATCAAGTATTTGTTCCATTTCTGCTATATAATCTGCCGCAATTCCTTTACTCATCTATATATTCATATGGTGCAAACTCCGGATCAGAGGCATAATAAATAACAGGATGTTGTTTAAGCCAATTCAGCTCTTCTTCTGTTAACTTTAGCTCATTTCCTTTATTAAATTTACATCCTGTAATTATTATAAATATAGATATTATTGATAGTATAAAGAGATATTTTTTCTTCATATATAGTCCTCAAATTTTTAAAAATTCAATATCTTTAATCAATTATACCCTCAATCCATATCATTTACACCATCGAACAAAGTTCATATATTGTATTTTCGTTGTATTTAAAGTAAAATCGATAATAGTAAAACTTGATAACAAAAATAGTATCGAGTAAGAGAAGGAGTATTAAAAAGAAAAATGATTACTTGGAATCCTTGGCATGGATGCAAAAAAATAAGTCCTGGCTGCCAGAACTGTTATGTATATCGAATAGATCAAAGTCATGGAAAAGATAGCTCAATTATTTATAAGACAAATAATTTCGAGCTTCCTACAAAACAAACTCGCAACAAAGATTACAAAATTAAATCTGGAGAAATAGTTTATACTTGCTTATCTTCAGATTTTTTTCTAGAAGATTCTGATATATGGAGAAAAGATGCTTGGAATATAATAAAATTTAGATCTGATCTTCATTTTTATATAATAACTAAACGAATTCATAGATTTGAGATAAACCTTCCAGATGACTGGGGCAAAGGATATGAAAATGTTACGATTTGTTGTACTGTAGAGAATCAAGAATTTGCCGATTTTAGGCTCCCTATATTTTTAAATACACCGATTAAACATAAGCAAATAATTTGTGAGCCTCTTTTAGAAAAACTAGACATTATATCTTATTTAACCCCTGAAATAGAAGAAGTTATTGTAGGTGGTGAATCTGGAGATTGTGCACGTATATGTCGTTATGAATGGATTTTAGATATTCGCCGTCAATGCATACAAAAAAATACAGTTTTTCAATTTAGACAGACCGGTTCTAACTTTGAAAAAGATTCAAAACTTTATCTAATTCCTAGAAATATACAACACTCACAAGCAAAAAAAGCAAATATTGACTATCCTTAGCTTTATGCTTTTCTTTAGATAGTTATATTTGCTTTTTATAAATTTTTACTCTATCATATTATTGTCTTTTATTTCAACAACTACACATTTAGTAAGACTATATATTATCCATAATGAAGATACTCCTCCATATATCAAGCAAGCCCCTATAAACATTAGCATTGTTACAGCTGCACTAAATGGATTGAATATCATAACTATTCCTAGTATTGATTTTATCAAAGCCATAATAAAGGTTATCAGCCAATTTTGATATCCTAAGACTTTCAGCTGCCTTGCTTTAGTAATGTCTGAAACTCCACTAGCTAATATAAAAAGTCCGAAGATTAAAGGTATTATAGATATAATTACATCTGTCCTAATTATAAAAAAGCTCCCTACTCCCATTAGTATAAAACTCCATATTAAGAGAAATCTTCCCCCAGATGATTCTTTTAATAGCTTCATAGTATTTATCAAGCTCAAAACTCCTTGAAAGAGTATTATCCCACCTAAAATATAACAGGCTAATCTGCTAGTAGCTTGAGGATAAAACAAAAGTAATAATCCAGAGAGTATAGATATTACTGCAATAATCCCAAAACCTTTTTTAAATTCGCTATAAAAATTTCCCATAATAATTTCCTCCTACTTATTCATACGATGCTTCAAAACCATTTTCCTCTGCTAAAGTCTTTACTACGGTAAATATAATAATCGCAGCTAAACTAGCTGTGGTATTATCCATATCAAATCTTGGAGATACCTCTGCTATATCAAAACTTAACACTTTTTTAGATTTCAAAATATATTTTATAAGCTTTAATACTTTCTCAGGATATAATCCAAGTGGCTGTGGTGCACTTACTCCTGGCGCATGCGCTGAAGAAAAAACATCAGCACAAATTGTCAAATAAAGCGCATCATTTCGCTTTATAAATCCATCTAATTTCTCAGTTATACTCCAAATATCTGCCAGTTCAATATCTTTTGCAAGTAAATATTCCACTCCTAATCTATGCGCTGTCTTAAATAAATCTACTGTATTCCCGCTTTTTTGTATTCCAAGACAAAAATAGTTATAAGAATAATTGTTTTCACTGCAATAATCCGCAATCTGTCTAAACATAGTTCCTGAAGTACCTTCTTTTAAGTAAGGTCTTATATCAAAATGTGCATCAAAATTTACAATTCCTAAGCTTTCCTTTTTCTCTTTTTCACAAAGATATTTATGCGTCCCATAAAAATTCCCTAAAGCTACAGCATGTCCTCCCCCAAGAACTATCGGGAAAAGACCTAGTTCCAATATTTTATTAACTGCATCCGATAAATCTTTTTGTATTTTTTCCAAAGAGCCATCAGTTGGAATTAAATTTCCAGCATCATATAATTTGACCTCGTTTGAAAAAGCACAAGGTCTATTCATAAGTTCTTTTCTAATACTATCTGGCCCTTTAGCGGTTCCAATTCTTCCTTTATTTCGGCTAACTCCAATATCACTACAAAATCCTATAAATGCCACTCCAAATTTATGACTAAATTGATTCTTTTTTGCAGTCCTTAAATCTATTGATTCAATCCATTGATGCCACCTAAACGCGTCATAGTTATCCTCACTATCTGTTCTTCCCGTCCAATAGTCTTTACCTACAATTTCATAGCCTGATTCTAAAAATGAAGTTTCTTGTTCCATAATATACCTTCCCTTTTATATAATTAAGTTTTTTATAATTAAATAATTTCCTTAACTCTTCCCACAATACCATTTTCGAGCATTACTTTAATCCCATGAGGATGATCCATCGATTTTGTAAGGATTTTCCCTACTATTCCCTGTGTTAATTTTCCAGTTCTTTGGTCTTGTTTTTGCACTACTAAAACCGTTGCTCCAACTTTTATGTCATTTCTTTTTTTACCATTCATCGTTAATATCTCTTTCTCTTATAATAAACTGTTTAATTCATTTTTTAAACTCTCAAGTATACTCTCTTTGGTTTCAATTTCGTCATGACTTACTATATACTTTTCAAAATCAAGTGATTCTATAACCTCAATATATGACTTCAACTTAAATTTGTCAAATGCTCCATCAAGATAATTAAAATCTCCATAACCTGCATCTCCTACAAATAAAATTTTCTCACTTGGAATATACACAATTACTGCATCATCTGTGTGAGGAGACGGTACATGCTTTAAAATGCATTCTATCCCTCCAAGATTTAATACTAGTTCATCCTTAAATAACAAGTCTCCTGTAGTAACTTTAATTTCAGAAAGATCTTCGTATTCTTTCACTATATGTTCTCGACAAAATTCTATATCAAGCCCCTGCTCTATTCGTTTATACATTTCTTCATTTGTCCATATCCAAGTTTTCATATCTTCCAATTTTTTATTGCATGATTCAAGAACTAAGCTTTTCCCATGAATACTGTGCATTGCAAAAGTATGATCCCAGTGATAATGGGTTATAATCGTATAGTCTGGCAAAGGTAATTTATGCTCATCTAAATATTTATAAAATAATTCTTTGTGTGCTTTAGAATTTCCAGCATCTACTGCTAAACAGTATTTATCCCCTTTTATAAACCCTAAAACTGGTCTATCACTTTCTCTTTCATAATCCATAAAATAAATTCTATTAGAAATTTTATTAAATCCCATATATGTCTCCTTAATGCTTTGTTTTAAAACTATTATATCACATATATCAATACCCAAGATATTTAAGTAATCGAGGCTGTTTTTATATGTAAAAATAATTGAATTTTATTTTATTGAAATAGTTAGTTTTATATGCTAATATTATTTTAACATTAATCAAATCTAAAACAATTATATTTATAAAATCAAGGAGATTATTTTATGTATAAAATTTCAAATTTCAAAGACAATGATGATATTAAAACGCTAGATACATTAGGTGCTTTTTCTGTAATTGAATATCAAAGAGATTTAAGTGTTATGCCTCACGATGCTATGAATGCATATTTTTGCAATGCTATGAACGTGCGTAAGCGTCAGGTTATATGCGAACTTCAGCAGTCTAACATCACACTGCAAGCAGGTGCTATGCAGTGGACTGTTGGGGATGTTAAAGCTACAACTGGAATCAAAGGCGTTGGAGACTTCTTTGGAAAAGCTGTAAGAGGAAAAGTTACTGGAGAATCTGCAATTAAACCTGAATATACTGGAAGTGGTACATTAGTATTAGAGCCAACGTATAGACATATCCTTCTTGTAGATGTTGCTGATTGGAATGGTTCTATAGTACTTGATGATGGATTATTCCTTGCTTGTGAAACTAGCTTACAGCATAAGGCTGTTATGCGCTCAAATTTATCAACTGCAGCACTTGGAGGAGAAGGGCTATTTAATTTAGGAATTACAGGAAATGGAATACTTTGCCTAGAATCCCCTACTCCAAGAGAAGAACTTATTGAAGTAACTTTAGAAAATGATGTACTTAAAGTAGATGGCAGTTTTGCAATCGCTTGGAGCGGAAGCTTAGATTTTACTGTAGAGCGTTCTGGTAAATCACTAATTGGATCTGCTGCTTCAGGAGAAGGTCTTGTCAATGTATACAAAGGAACTGGAAAAATATGGCTTGCTCCTGTTACAAATGGATTAGCTTAATATATTAAATCAATTATAAAAACCTACTGTGATAAAACACACAGTAGGTTTTTTATCGTCTAACTAACTTTAACAATAATACTAATAACTGCATTAGGTTAAAATTATAAAACAAATGTTACATTAAAAATCTAACACATTAGCAAGATAATATGCTGCATCTGCAGGATTATAGTTATATACATCTTGAAGTACTGATAATAAAGCATCGTATCCATAATTATTATCATCAAGTATTTCCATTACTTTATCTTTGTCACAACCAATGTCTCTTAGTGTATTTGCACAAGTTTTTGCCCCGTAATCAAGGTCTTCTATTACACTACCTATAGCATCATAACTCATATTTGCATAATCATGCATAGCTTCAGCTACATCACCAACGCCGTATTTTTGATCAAGATATTTAAATAAATCATTATTAGATACTGTACATACAAGTTTTGTAAGTCTTACAACAACTTCAAGTTTATATCCTAAATCCCCTATCTTATTTGAAAGTTCCATGTAACCAAGTACATATACTCCATCGACCGCCGCTGCAATAACATCTTCATCAAAACCTACTGCTAAAAGTATCTCTATCGTATCTAGCCCCGCTTCTCCAAGTTCTCCTGCTAAAATATTTGTTATTACACTTGCAGCAATATCTTGTTGCTTAAGGATTACTGCTAATTCCATAGAAGATATATCATACCCTATTTTTACAGCTGCCGCCGCAAATTCAAAATCAGAATATAAACCATCTATAGCATTTATTGCTACAAATACACCTAGTTCATTCACTTGTTGAAGTGCATTTGCTATAACCGGAGCATCAAAACCTACAAGTTTTAGTATTGGCGCTGCTACTGCATACTCAAGTTCAAATACATTTTTTAGAGCCCAGTTTATATCAACTGCACTAAAACCATCTTCTTTAAGCGCTGTAGCAGCTTCTTCAGCAGTCGTGCCAAATTCTTCAATCAAATCTGAAGATATCTCTTCTGCACTTTTACCTTGAAGATGAAGTTGTCTTACTCTTATGTTTAAATCTTTAAATACAATAAATTTTACAGGTATAGTTCTTATTATTTCGGTTGGAGTGTATATTTCCTCAGCAATAAGCATTCTAGGCATATCCTGTTCTTCATCACCCTTTATATAGAGTGAAAATCCTATGCTTTCATTTTTTTCGATTTTAAAATCTTTAAATAAATAAACATACATTCCATTTTTTACATCAAAATCGTCTATCATAACCGTTTTTGAAGAATCTGAAAGTGAACTAATTTCAAGTTCAATTATATCTGATAATAAATCATCAAATTCGTTTTCATATATGGTCTTGGCATTTGACATAGTGCGCGGCTGCGACGCTATAGGAGGTAAGAAATACGCACTTTTTGCAGATTCTTCTGCAAATGATATTTGTGGAATAGTTAACGAACTAATTAGTAAAAGAGAAATTACTGCTTTTCCAATTTTTTTAAATTTCAACACTATAAACCCCCCCTTATAAAATTTCCAAATCTCCCGCTCTCAGTCTTTTATATTTTATACCCTCGATTTTATTGTATTAAACCGAACTTAAAATACACTTCTAAATATGCTTTTATATTGATATAATATAGTTATATTTTATAAATTAACGTTTCCTGAAAATATTTAATTGGAGGTAACAATGAATAATCAGTATTCTGAAATTCTACTTATAGGCGGTGGGCATGCTCACCTAAAACTTCTATACTTGGCTAAGGATGACAAAGACTTTTTATCAAAAATAACACTTATAAGCAATGATGTACTTACCTTCTACTCAGGTATGATATCTTCATGGTTTGAAGATATTTATTCAAAAGAAGATATAACTATAGATGTATTTAAACTTTGTAATACTCTTGGTGTTAAGTTTATCTTAGGAGAAGTTACAAAAACCGCCCCTAGTATTAATAAAGTTTTTTTGTCAAATGGCACACAATTAGAATATAAAATAGTAAGCTATGACTTAGGATCACTCTCATTGACTGATACTTATAGTGATTTAATAAAAAACTCATATACCATAAAACCTTTTAATAATGCTTCTGAAATCAAAAAAATCTTTAAAGAAAAACCTTATGGTAATTATTGTATAATTGGCTCTGGTGTTTCTAGTATTGAAATATCAGGCGCTATTGCAGCTTCAATTGGAAATGATGCCAAACTCGACTTAATAACTAAAGACTTAGGACTTATGCCGCATTCTCAATTAAATTTAAAACATTCTATAGAAAAAAATCTAAAAAAATATCCCTGTATTTCGATAAAAAAATACAGAGATTTAGAATTATATAATACGCTTTATGATACTACAATTTGGGCTATAGGTCCAAAAGCTCATAGTTTATTTTTAGAATCAGGATTCTCAACTGATAATAAGGGATATATGAATGTAAATTCTAACCTTAGAAGCATTTCATTTGAAAATGTTTTTGGTGCTGGTGACTGCGTTAATGTTGTAAATCTTAATTTAAAGAAAAATGGTGTAAATGCTATAAAAGAAGCTAAGGTATTATATTTTAATTTAAAAACCAAAGTTTACAATGAGAAGCTTGCTCTAAAAAAATACAAAGCTAGTAAATGGCAATTAGCAATATATAACATGGGAAATCAGATAGCTATATTCCACTATGGCCCGTTTGTATTTTCTGGAAAAACTGCTTGGCATATAAAAAAATGGATTGATACTAGATATATAAAAAGATATAAAAAGCTTAGTATCGTCATATATTTCTAACTTAACCCCATTTTTTATTTTCTGAACAAAATCAGGATTTGCAATAAAACCACGCCCAAATGCCACTAAATCTGCTAATCCATCATTTATAATTTTTTCCGCTTTAAATCTGTCATATTTACCAGCAACAATTATATTTCCATTAAAAATACTTCTTACTTTTTCTCTAAAAACTTTTGGCACTTCAGGCGCACTATCCCAGTCAGCCTCAGCAAAATGAATATATCCCTGGAGTATAACTATATCCTTGACCTTGTTTTGATATCTGAGTAGCTTCTGTGATAATTAATCCTGCACCAACTCTTTGCGAATAATACTCTGCCATTAAATCGTTTGGTATGTCTCCCGGTTGAGTTGTTCTTGATCTTGTCATAGGAGCCATGACAATTCTATTCTTTAAATTTATTCCATTAAAATCATATCTTTCAAAAAGTAAATTTTTCATAATTATATTCCTTTCTTAACAACATAGCCTATTTTTTATAATTATATGTCATTAATTAAAGTTTTACAATTACACACTTTTATCATACATACTTACCATTTTGTAACCATATATTTTAACCTAAATAGTTTTCAAAACTTCTATTATTGTTTGCAAATTTGATTTATTAAATTTTATATTTTCAAACTTCTTTTCTATATCCTTTGTTTCCGAATATGCATGGCTTATATATTCTAGCATCTCTTTTCTAGAAAGATTTTTATTTTCAGTTAAATTCCCATCTAAAATTCCTAATTTATTTGCCATCATTTCTATTTCTGAATTTGTAGAAAAAAGTATTCCTGTTTTTACATAAATAAGATTACTCAAAAATTCAGTTTGCAACATATTATCATCTTCATATTTTAAGATACTTACTGATGGCGTTGTAATTTCAGTGGTCTTTGTAGTTCCTAATTTTATATTTTCTTTTTGTATATTTTGAGATTTTTCTAAAAGTTCTGATATAGTAACTAGCTCATACCCTTTACTTTGTAAACCTTGTATAATGTCAGGAAGAGCTTTATATGAATTAGAACTACTAGCTGTATGCATAAGCACGATGTTCCCATTTCCTGAATTTGAGACCACATGCTTAGTAAGCTGAATAGGTGTTTTGCCTTTCCAATCCTCGGTATCTACATTCCACATAACTATATGCGAATGTCCCGTATCCGCTGCAGCCTTTAAGACTGTTGAATTATGAGAACCATATGGCGGACGAAGATATGGTTTCATTTCCTGTCCTGTAATATTTTTTAATATAGTTTGACTTTTTAATAATTCATTCTTAACTTTAGCATAGGACAGTTTCGTAAGCTCTGGATGAGAATATGAGTGATTAGCAACATCATGCCCTCTTGACACTATATCCTTCATAAGTTCAGGATTCTTTTCAATAAAAGAACCCACAAAGAAAAAGGTTGCCTTTACATTATATTTATCCAACGTATCTATTACCGAACGTACATTTTTTGCTGACCCACCATCATCAAACGTAAGACTCATCTGTTTAACATTTGGATTTCCTCTATTTATAACTGATGGATTTGCATAAGATACCTGAATTGCAAGCATAAACATTATCGTAAAAACCACAGTAATTTTATTTAGAAATTTCTTTATCTGCTTTTTTGTTAATTTCATTACAGCCTCCATTTATCTTATAAATAACTCCCACTGTAATTTATTTTATACAAATAACCCGTATTATTCTTTACAAATTTATTAAGTTTACAGTCCATCCTTATTTATTATATTTTTACTTCCCATATATGTGAAAATAAAATAAATACCATATATAAGTAATACAAATGAACTTGTTGCAATAATATTAGTTCCAATATTTAATTTGCCATGACTTTCTATAACCTTATTTACTACTATTAATCCTACAACAGCATGACTAATTGAAAGTATTAGTGGTGTCAAAAAATAATAAATTATTTGACTAAAAAGAGCTCTGTCTAGCATTTTTTTATCTGAACCAAGTTTTCTTAATAATAAATATCGCTCCTTATTATCTTCCGATTCAGAAAGTTGTTGAATAGCTAGTATAGCTGCACTAGTAATCATAAATACCAAACCCAAATAAATTGCAAGAAATGATACTATTAGTTTCGTAGAGACTGAATTTTTATATACCTCTAGCTTTCCTAACAAATAGTTAAATGCCCAATCTTCATGATCTATGCTATTAACATACGATTCAAACTTGTTTTCTAAATGCTTGCTCTCGCTTTCATCTTTACAAATAATATTTAATACTTTATTGTTTACTTTCATTCCCTCAACCAATTTATCGTTTATTACCACAGTTATAAGGTTATTGTTATTATTTAAAACCCCTATGTGATAGGATAGTTGTCATAGAGATGGAAATGTGGTAATGTTGGTCATAATAGAAAGGATGATAAATAATGCCAAGATATAGTGACGAACTTAAAGATAGTATTTTAGTTAGAATATTAAATGATGAAAATATAAATATACAGGAATTATCAAGGGAAACTGGGATTCATGAAAATACATTAAGGAAATGGAGATCCAGTGCTAAAAGGAGTGGAATTTCTCCATCAAGCAATAACAAGTCTTCTGAGAAATGGAGTACCCAAGA
>JBOFWC010000247.1:0-1063 GCA_051653405.1 Proteocatella sp.
CATAAGTCACCAATTATTCACCCCTGCATCTGATTTTAATCAACGCATCTCCAATGCTTATTATCTTGTCGTACTATTTCCATTTAGACATTTACGGATATGTATTCTCTGTTATTTACTTTAATATATTTTTTGCTACATCAAGGCATTCTTTAAAACTTTTTTTAAAGAATACTTTCCCACAGGTATTCAAAAAGATATCCTGTATCCCTTTAGCTAATTCGTTTTTTTTAATAAGTCTGCTATCATTTGTCACTATTCCGTCATCTGAATAAACCCTTTCATCAATTATCATTCTTGCTGCTATAATATTAATTTTGTCCCCTGAATTGAGAAGAAAACCTACTTTAAAATAATCCTCACTATTAAGGGTTTCTGAAATACCATGAGCAATTTCAATGGGTTCAGCATTCACTTCTAATACATAAATACCTGCTCCCCAAGGTTCCAAAAAACTTATATCTAAGCCAACTGTATTTTCAAAAGTGATTATCGCTTTAAATGTATCAATGCCATCTTTTTTATAAAGCGTAACCGGCATTGCAATTGTATGTTTATAGTAATTACTGATAACCTCTGCTATCTCCGCATCGTGAAAATAGACATTATTTATTTCACTTAGATTTTTCCGCGATATTATTGATCTCAAGCCTATCCCCCCGAACACATTGGACTTAATTTAACTCTCGTTTCACAAGTCATACCGTTGTAAACTCAAAACCCATTCACAAATCAAAAATATGATTTATTTCTTACGACAATAAAAATAAGTATAAATATCGAATTCAAGAGAAGTGACTAATATCCTGCTCATTTTTTGCCTTGTTTTGCCATCCATTTCGAAGCCCACATCTCTCCAGACAAAGTCAATACCACCCGTCCAACGGGTGGCTTGCTCAACGGCTGTAAGCCGTTATTACTAGCCAGCGTCTAAAGGCGCTGGCTTTCACTTTGTTCAAGCCATATTGCTTTTGTCACTTTGGCTGCTCCTAAAGGAGCTCTGTCACTGGTTATTTCTTAAATGGATCTGCATATTCTTTTACACTCAACTTATCTAAGGCTA
>JBOFWC010000248.1:0-7141 GCA_051653405.1 Proteocatella sp.
TTTTAAAAGCTGTGTGTCTACAGCATCTATTTCTTCTCTAAACTGATTTAATTTTTCTATTTCCATTTGTTGTTCTCCATTAGTAAGTCTAAAATTGCAATTGCAGCCATTGATTCTACTACTGGAACGGCTCTTTGCACTATACATGGGTCGTGCCTACCTTCTATTTTTACAGCTACGTTTTCCTGTGTTTCTAAATCTATTGTTCTTTGAGGCTTTGAAATTGAAGGGGTTGGTTTAAGTGCGGTTTTAAATACGATGGGCATTCCTGTGGTTAATCCGCCTTGGATTCCGCCATTATTGTTAGTGTAGGTTTTTACCTCGCCGTTTTCAATGTAGAGCTCATCATTTGCCCTACTTCCTCTTAGTTTTGTAATCTCAAAGCCGCTTCCAAATTCTACTCCCTTTACTCCAGGGATTGAAAATAGAAGGCTTGAGAGTTTACTTTCAACTGAATCGAAAAAAGGTTCCCCTATTCCAACCACTTTGTTTAAAATAACAGTTTCTACAATGCCGCCTACGGAATCGCCCTCTTCTTTAGCTTCCAAAATAGCCTGCTTCATCTGTTCGCCTTTTTCTGCTGAAATTACAGGAAAATCCATTTCCAAAAGCGCTGCTAGATTTTCATGCTTTATGTCTGCATAGTCAAACGCTTCGTCGCTTACATTTTCTATGCTAAGTATATGGCTTGCAATATATATTTCATTTTGCATTAATAGCTGCTTGGCAACTGCACCTGCAAACACTATTGCCGCTGTAATTCTACCTGAAAAGTGTCCCCCACCTCTATAGTCATTTGCTCCAGCATATTTAATAGAGGCTGGATAATCCGCATGTGAGGGTCTCATCTTAGCTTTTATATTGGAATAGTCTTTTGAAATCGTATTCGTATTTCTTATAATAGCTGTAAGGGGCGCTCCTGTAGTTTTTCCTTCAAAAAAACCGCTTATTATTTCAGGTTCATCTTTTTCTTTTCGCTTTGTAGAAAAAGCATTTTGCCCAGGAGCTCTTCTTGCCATCTCTTTTTTTACTAAATCCATATCTAGTTTAAATCCTGCGGGAAGTCCGTTTAGCGTTATACCAAGCGCTTCTCCATGTGATTCGCCAAATATAGATATTTGAAAATTTTTACCTGTTATTCCACTCATCAAATTTTCCTCCAAGCATTTTAAAGTCTTCCCAAAAATGAGGGTATGATTTTTTGACGCACTCGCTTCCAATTATCGTAAGCTCTGAACTGCATCTTGTAGAAGCTATTGCTAAAGCCATTGCAATTCTATGATCATTCCAACTTTCTGCAATGCCTCCGCTAAGCTCCTCTACGCCTTCTATATCAAGACCATCTTCAAACTCTTTTATCTTGGCCCCAAGCTTGTTTAATTCACAGCTTATGGCTTTTAGCCTGTCCGATTCTTTGATTCTTACTCTTGCCGCATTTATTATTTTAGTTTTTCCTGAGTAAAAGCTTGCTAACACCGCAAGTATTGGTACTAAATCTGGACAGTCTTTTACATCTATTATAATACTTTCACCCTGAGCTGTCTTATAGTTTTGAACTATATCTAAAATCACTCTATCTGACTGCTTGGAATTTTCGTTCATATTTTTGCAGCTGAGCTTGTTTCCTAAAGCTTCTGCTACAAGCCAAAATGCTGCCTGCGAAAAGTCTGATTCTACTTTGTACTCGCAATTTTTATAGTGCTGGGAGCCTTTTATTTTGAATTTACGATAAGCTTCATTTTCTGCAAAAACGCCAAAGTCTCTCATCACATCAAGAGTTAAATCGACATAGGCCTTTGACTCCAGCTCTGAGGTGATTATTATTTCTGAATCGCCCTCAAGCATTGGAAGTACAAAGAGCAGGCCTGTTACAAACTGAGAGCTTACATCGCCTCTAAGTTCATAGCTTCCTGAACTTAGGCTTCCCGAAACCGTCAGCGGAAGTTTGCGGTCTTTAAACTCATAGGTTATATTGTGCTTCTCGAATATATTTAGATATGGATCTATCGGTCTTTCTACAAGCCTTCCTATTCCTAAAAAGGTAGTCTTCTTAAAAATAGTTTCATTAAAGGCCGTTTGCTTATTCGGAAGTAGGGCAAGTGGAATCAAAAATCTTAGGGTAGAGCCTGATTCTATACAGTCTATAGTATCTGCTACTTTTTTATAGCCCCCTAAGATTTCTAATGATATTTTAAAATCATGGTTCTCTAAATTGCTATTTGAGGCTTTATTTTCTTTTATTTCTGCACCAAAGGCTTTCATGCCTGAAATTGTAGCTTTCATATCGTCTGACATTACAAAGTTATCGATTCTGCTTCTTCCTTCTGAAAGCGAGGCGCATATTATAGCTCTATGGCACAGGCTTTTTGAAGGGGGCGGTTCGATTTCGCCTATAAGCTTTGATGGGATTATCTTTATACTATTTGACATCATGCTCACCTCTTTATTTTTTTGAAGATGTTACATAGCCGCCACTGTATGAGGTTATATCATTTATGCTTACAAATGCATTTATTTCATTTGATTGTAAATAGTGATAAAGCTCGTTTACACGTTTTCTCTTAGCGGTTATAAGAATCATTTTTCGCTCTCCATCTCGCCCTTCTCCTACAAATGTAGTTACTCCAAAGTGAAGACTTCTAAGTTCATCTATTATATAGTAGTACTCTTGGTTTATAATCATTCTTATCTGAACGTCCCCAAATGCAAGTTTTCTTTCAATTTTTGTACCTAAATAGTTTCCTACTGAGAATCCTATTGCATACGCTATTAGATAGTACCACTGCCCAAGGTTAGTAACTACATCTGATAAGACTTTGGTATATATAAGTATCTCAAAAAAACCTATGCATGCCGCAGTTTTTGCCTTACCTTTTGTAATAAGAATCGTTCTCGTAGTTGCAAGAGATACGTCTATTATTCTCATTGACATTATAAACAAACAATCAAATATTATTTTTTCCATATACCGTCCTCCTATTTGCTATTAGTGCTTCCAAAACCCCCATGCATTCTCTCAGATTTGAATTCTAAAAGTTCTTCATATGTTAATTCCATAACCTCAGTTCTTGGAACAGGTATAAGAAGTGCCTGTGCTATTGCTTTTTTGTAATCATATTCTCTTATATTGTGAGTTTTTATAAGCTCCTCATATGCCTTTGTTTGTTTAAATCCATCTTTTACTATTATAACTGGTACCGTTGAATGGTTTGTAACTGGAAGCTGCCACTCGCCTCTATACCCACTATCTATTACGCCTGATCTTTGGCCAAGTCCGATTGAGCCTGTAGAGCTTCTTTCCTTTACTATAAAACAGTACTCTCTACTAAAACAGCTTGCTATTCCTGTAGGAATTTTTACGGTCTCGTTTGGATTTATCATAATGTAATCTTCTTCAAAGCATGGAAATACATCATAACCTGCATCTTCTTCTCTTTTTTGAGGAATTATAGCTGTCTCTTTCATTTTTGCAAAGTATACTTTTATCATATTTATTCCCTTTCCTCTATGATATACAACAAAAACTCCACTCTTTTTGTATGATTAGAGTGAAGTTTTTTTGATTTAAAATTTAAAATCTATGCTGTTTTAAAACTATTTTAAGTTTTTAATGTTTATTATAACATAGCTTCTACTTTTGCTACTATATTTTCTTTTGTTAATCCGTAGATTTTTAGTAGATCTGCTGGTTTTCCTGATTGTCCAAAAACATCTTCTATACCTATTTTTTTAACAGGTACTGGAGCATTCTCGCAAACAACCTCTGAAACTGCTGAACCTAAGCCTCCGATTATGCTATGCTCTTCTACTGTAACTATGTGCTTACATTCTTTTGCTGCCTTTATGATTAGGTCTGTATCTATTGGCTTTATTGTTGATATATTTATAACTCTTGCGTTTATTCCTTTTTGAGCTAATTCTTCAGCTGCTTCAAGTGCCATCTTAACGCATATTCCTGTTGCTATTATAGCTACTGAATCTCCGTCTTTTAATTGCTCGCCTTTTCCTATTACAAAGTTACAGCCATCAGCGTGTAGGTCTTCTACAGCCATTCTTCCTGTTCTTATATATACAGGTCCAACGTATTCTGCTGCTGCTTTTATTGCCGCTGCTGTCTCTGTAGCATCACAAGGGTTTATAACTACCATATTTGGGATACTTCTCATAAGTGATATATCTTCTATCGCTTGGTGAGTTGCACCGTCTTCTCCTACTGTTATTCCTGAGTGACTTCCTACTATTTTTACGTTTGCTTTTGGATAAGCTACTGAGTTTCTGATTTGCTCAAATGCTCTTCCTGCTGCGAACATAGCAAATGTAGATGCAAAAGGTATTAACCCTGCACTTGCCATTCCTGCTGCCATACCAATCATGTTAGCTTCTGCTATTCCTGCATTGAAGAATCTTTCTGGGTATGCTTTTTTGAAATCTGCACTTTTTGTAGATTTTGATAAGTCTGCATCTAGTGCCACTATCTTATCATTAGTTTTTCCTAACTCAGCTAATGCTATACCATATGCTTCTCTAGTCGCTTTTTTCATTTTTGTTAACCCCTTTCAATCTCTTCTAATGCTTGTTCTAACTCTTGAGGATTTGGAGCTACTCCATGCCATCCTGCTTCGTTTTCCATAAATGAAACGCCTTTTCCTTTTACAGTTTTAGCTACTATCATTGTTGGTTTGTCAGAAACTGTTTTAGCTTGATCTATAGCCGCTGCTATCTGCTCAAAGTTATGTCCATCTATTTCTATTACGTTCCAGCCAAATGCTTGGAATTTTTCGTTAAGTGGATCAACGCCCATAACATCACTGTTTTTTCCGTCGATTTGTAATCCGTTGTGGTCTAGGAATGCTATAAGGTTGTTAAGCTTGTAGTGTGCGCCTGCCATAGCAGCTTCCCACACTTGACCTTCTTGACACTCGCCATCTCCTAATATTGAATAAACATAATAGTCTAAATTTTGATATTTTGCTGCCATAGCCATTCCAACTGCTGCTGAAAGTCCTTGGCCTAATGAGCCTGTACTCATATCGATTCCAGGAGTTCCTTTCATGTCTGGGTGTCCCTGAAGCATAGATTCTGCTTGTCTTAAACACTCCATTTCTGAAGAACAAAGGATTCCTTTTTCACAGATTGCTGCATATACTGCAGGTGCTGCATGTCCTTTTGATAGTACAAGTCTATCTCTAGTTTCCATTTTTGGGTTAGTTGCATCTATATTCATTTTTTCAAAATATAGTACTGTCAAAATATCTGCAATTGAAAGTGAACCACCTGGATGTCCAGAGTTCGCTTTTGCAATCATTTTTAGAATATTTTTTCTAATGTTTTTTGCATGAACCTTTAAACTATTATTATCCATTTCATTACTCCTTTTGTTTTTTAAAAATAACAATTATTATTATATTACATATGAGACTTTTTTGCCATGCATTTTATGAAATTTTTATAATTCAATTCCAATATTATCCGGTTTTTTCATGGTTTTCGGAATTTTGTTATGGGAATTGTCCGAAAAAGATTCGGTTTCTAGTAAAAGTCTCGCTTCTATAAGCTCATCATTTTTATTTAACTTAACTATTTGAACTCCGATACTTGTTCTTGATGATACTGAAGATATTAACTCTGTATTTACAAGCGCATATTTTAAGTTCTCTGATTTAACGTATATGTCTGTTTCATCTTTTAGTGGGAATATATTTACAAGTCTAGCTTTATCTGAATATACTTTCTGAACTTTTTTTCTATATCCCTTAGTGATATATGCTTCAAAGTTTACCTTTGCTGCTTTTCCATTTTCATATATAGCAAGCATATATTTATAGTTTTCTGCTGGATTTAAAAGATTTATTATAAGCTCATCTGATTCTAAATCTAAATAATTTGGCAGATAGTCTCCAAGGTTTGAAGCTTTGTTGTCTGAAAACTCATGTAGCTTCATCTGGTAAAGATTCCCCTTGTTTGTGATTCCCCAAAGGATATCTGAATTCTTAGCAGTAAGTGTCTGAAGCATTATGTCATCTTCTTTTAATTTCTGCTCTGCATTTCCTCTCAAAGATATATCTGTTATTTTTTTGAAATAGTTATGTGCTGTAAGGAATATATTCACATTATAATCATCCACGTTGTCTTCTTCTCTGTATTCTACGATGCTATCTTTTTCTGCTATTGTGGTTTTTCTGTCCTGAGCATATTTTTTGGAAACTTCTTTAAGTTCTTTTTCTATTATCTTATTTTGAAGCTTTTTATTTTCAAGAATTTTAAGGCCGTCTTCTATATCTTTATTTAGCTGTTTTATCTCATCAAGACGTTTTATTATATATTCTTTGTTAAGATTTCTAAGTTTTATTTCACTTATATAGTCTGCCTGTTCTTTGTTAAGTTTAAAATGCTCCATAAGGGTAGGGATTACATCTTTTTCGTATTCCGTGTTTCTTATTATCTTTATAGCGGCATCTATATCCAGTATTATTTTTTCAAGTCCTAATAAAAGATTTAGTTTTGCACGTTTTTTATCTATTTCAAATTCAGTTTTTCTAACTATACAGCTTCTTCTAAAATCTACCCAGTTTGAAATTATATCTCTTACGCCTAAAACCTTTGGTCTGCTATTTATAAGTATATTAAAATTACAGCCAAAAGAATCTTCTAGTGTAGTCATTTTAAAAAGCTTGGTCATAAGTTTATCTGGGTCAGTGCTCTTTTTGTACTCTATCGCTATCTTTAGACCATTTAGGTCAGTCTCGTCTCTTATATCGTTTATTTCTTTTATTTTTCCAGCTTTTATAAGCTCTACAATCTTTTCTATAATCGCTTCTACATTTGTAGTGTATGGAATCTCACTTACTTCTATTAGATTTTGCTTTTTGTCTACAATGTATTTTGAACGTACTCTAAAGCTTCCTCTTCCGTATTCAAATATTTCCTTCATCTCTTTTTCATCATAAAGGATTTCTCCTCCCGATGGAAAATCAGGTGCTAATAAATATTTTTCTACAGGAACCGTTTCATCTTCTAAAAAAGCTATTGTGTAATTGCATATTTCGGCTAGATTAAAGCTTGGAATTGAGCTTGCCATTCCTACGGCTATTCCCTTGTTTGGATTCGCAAGTATGTTTGGAAACTTTGTTGGAAGAAGTGT
>JBOFWC010000249.1:0-3157 GCA_051653405.1 Proteocatella sp.
ATTTTCGTTAACTGATCACAATATCATTAATATCAATGCGTATAAAGAATATTATGAGAAATATAATAGTGATACAGATCCTTTGCTTCTTGCGGGAGTGGAACTAGATATTTTAGGAAATTCAAAAACTTATCATTCACTGCTGATATTTAACTGTAATGATTACGATAGTGTTAAAGCTATTCACACTAGACTTGAGGCGAAATATGCTGAAAAAAGTTGTGCAATGCTTGATAGGAAACTAACATTTGATGATATTATTAGTGCATTTGATGAAATGGATTACTTTTTTATCCCACACGCAGGAAATACATCAAGTATAATTGATGCTTTTAAGGATGACATTGCCGCGGCACAAAAAATGTTAATTTTACTACAAAGTCCAATGGAAAAGGTTTCGGAGAAAAGAAGGCAAATATATAATGAACATTTTGATGTAAGGTTAACTGAAGCTTTTCGAAAAAAGGAAGATTTTGCGTATCTAGAATTCTCGGATAACCACAATATAGGAAATTATCCATGTCGCCATATGGGAGATCAAGGAGACCATGAGTTCTATTATATAAAAGGTAGTAAAAATTATGAAACTCTTCGCCTTTCTTTTATTGATCCAAAATCTCGAATAAAAACCAATCAAGAATTTCAGGAGATAAAAAATCCAAGAGATTATTTGAGGAGCCTTAATATTGAGGGAAATACGCTTTTAAAAGATAATAATTTGAATTTTAGCCCTCACTTGAATGTTATTATTGGGGGACGTTCGAGTGGTAAGAGTTTAATGATGGATATTCTTAAACGATCTATTGACGTTTTAGAATCAGAAGATAAATATAATTCAGCGATTGAAGGTGCTAAAACTACAGTAAGTTCAAGTTTAGATGCTATGTCTAAATCAGTGACTCATTTAAATACTGATATTCTACAGATTAATCAAGGTGCAATAGCTAACTATTTTGAGAAAAATGAGCTGTCTAGCTTAGCAAGAAAAGCAGGTAAAATTGAAGAATACCAGATTGCAAAAGCAAAATTTAACGAAATCCATACTGAATTAGATAAAAAAATTTCTGATTTGCATCAGGTATATGAAGATATTCATGAAATAAAACCAGACCAAGCAATTATTTTGCATAATAATACTATAAATAAACTGTTAAATTCTGAATATCACTTAAAGATGAATAAGAGTACGTTGATAGAGTTAACTTTTTCTACAGAAAAATTTGATGAGACAATAAAAATAGTTGAAGATATTGAAGGATCAATCTCAACGCTAAATAAAGCTCCAACTATAGATGTCGAAGAGACTGAAAAGACCATAATTGAAGAATTTACAAAACTACTTTCAACTTTGAAAGAAAAACAGAAGATAAAGAAACTGCTGCATGAATATATGACGAAATTTATTGGAGATGCGAGCAATATTGTAAATAGAGCGAATGACAAATTGAATGTTGCGGGAAAAGAAAAGGCTTTAGCTGAAAAAGATAAGCAAGAGATCATTAACAAAGTGAAAGGTCATTTTGAAGCTTTTGTTGAACTAAATTGGAGTGTAAAAAATTTATTATCATTAGAGTTAGATCATACAGAATCAATTGATTTAGACGAAGATAGTAAACTTTGTATTGAGCTTCTGCCAGAAAAGGAAATTAAGGAAAGTATACTTGATGGTATTAAGGGTTATAGCAAGGATGACCTATACTATTCAATTGTTGAACTCTTGTATAACGAAACAAGTCTCAAAAATTATGGAGATAATTCAGCTGATAATTTTGGCAAAAAGATTAAGAGTCAAATAAAGGTGTTAGCAAGTTGCTTTGATAAACTAACTGACTATCTAGAATATCAAGATGGGACTACATCTAAAAGTAATAGTCCTGGTTATAATTCAGAAAAATATTTGAAAGTAGTATTGAATAATCCAAACTGTGGTTTAGTAATTATTGATCAACCTGAGGACAACCTTGGAAACAAGTTTATTTCCAATCAATTAGTTGAATTAATAAGAAAAATAAAATTTAAGAAGCAAATTTTCTTAATAACGCATAACCCTGCAATTGTTGTCTATGGAGATGCAGAATCTATTATTATTGCAGAAAATATTGATAATAGGATTTCCTATAAGCAAGTGAAACTTGAAGATATTGAGTCACAGAAAATAATTTGTGAAACTTTGGATGGGGGAGAATATATTTTTGATAATCGATCAAGAAAATACAATATACAACGATTATTACAGGAGGCTGGGAATGGAAAAAACTAAACTAACTGGACAATATAATTCTGATGAGAATAAAATTATATTCAATTTTGAAGAAGGACAATTAATGGAGATAGATACTGAGAATGACATTGATTTTACAGACTTTGTTAAGCAACTCACTTTTCTCATAAAAACTGAAAAGAAAATTGATGTTTCACTGGATGAGCCTGGAGAAGATAAGTTAAACATAATCTATGAGACAATAAAAGAGATAGTTAAAGCATATAATTCAAATTTGGAAGTTTTTATGAATGCTCAAGTTGTTAACGAGGATGAGGAGTAAAGGAAGATAAAATTAATAAATTTAAATAATAAAGGGGGGAATACCATGTGCTACAATTTTGATTTCCTAAAAAAAGAAGAAAAATACAAGGACTTTACATACGCTTGTATTGAAGCTGAAAAAAGTTTGGTGGTTTCATATTCTAGTACAGTTATCCTTGCGCGTAGAGCCTTGGAGTTAGCTGTAAAGTGGGTAACTAAACTGTTACAACAAATTTAAACAAAACTATACAAATGTATAGAAAAGTATAGATTTTTAACAGAAAGCCCTCCGTATCGTGCAAGCGGTGCGGACTCGGTGTTAATTGCTTTTAACTCCTAAAGCCTTATTACCACAGCGGAGCTGGAAACGGCAAACGTAACGGTGCGAAAGCAGAAAAAATAGTAAGGATGGCATATGCTGAAACAAAATCCAATTAGGTCTTATGAATGGATAATCGTGACACTTAAGATACGTTGGGCGCTAAGTGCTTAGGTAATGGATGTTTAGCAGGGAAATCCCTAAGTCAATAGATATGGGAAACCTTCAACGACTATCTCCTTGAGGGAGAGTAAAGCCACAAGCTAATGGTGGAAGAAAAATACCGCATCTCTTTGAGATGAAGATATAGTCTG
>JBOFWC010000250.1:0-10814 GCA_051653405.1 Proteocatella sp.
TGCTATGTTCTCATTTGATCAAAATACTAATACACTTAGTATTAACCCTGGAAATATAAGCTCTGAAATAAACTATATCACTTTTGAGACAGAACTTGTAAACCAAGAACACTATGCTTCAAACTATATTCCTGATCAAAATTCATACTGGAACTATATAAATAGAGTAACCATGGAAAATAAACAAGGAATCACTGTGCTTCCCAAAACAAGTGCTACTGGATATGCCCATGTAGAAAGCAGTATCCTTGAAAAAGAAGGAGTATCTTATGACTACTCATCAAAAGAATTAACTTGGAAAATAACTGTAAATAAAAATGAAATGGATATTCCAAATGCGGTTTTACAAGATATCCTTCCAGAGGGTCAAAAATATGTAGATAATTCTATTACCGTACTAGATAAAAATAATTCTAATATAAATTATGCAGGACTTTTCGATTTTTCTAAAACAGAAAATAGTGGAAAGGAAGTTTTAAACTTTAATTTTAAAAACACCTTAGATGCACAGTATTCAATTACATTTAATACTAAACTAGATGAGAACTATGCGGCATCGCTCTTTTCAACTTCAGGTAAAAAAGAAATAGAAAACACAGCTACCCTTTTAGGCGACTCTGTATATTTAGGAAAGCTATCCGTAACTGCAAAAAAAGAAATAGCAAATGAAACTATCTCTAAGTTTGGAGCACAAAAAAGTGACGGTCTTGGTATAACTGCTGACAAACCTGTAGTTTGGGAAATAGTCGTTAATCCAAACATGATAAATATAGAAAATGGAGTTATTACTGATAAACTATCTTCAAATTTAGAACTTAATTCTAGTTCAATTAAACTTTATGAAATGAATATTTTACCAGATGGAACTAAAACTGTAGGAAATTTAATATCATTCCTACCATCAGATATAAATTACGATTATACTCAGAATCAGCTTCAGTTCAAATTGCCGACTCCTAGCAATAAATGCTATAAGCTTATTTTTGAAACTTCAGTAAAAGAATTAACTTCTACAAACGTTTCAAACGAAGCCTCTTTTAGTGGTACCGGCTTAACTAAAACAGAAAGTTCTAAAATTGATAATGTATATGTTCAAATAACAAGCAGTGGTGGAAGTGCTACAAAGCTACTTGGAATTATTAAAATCTACAAACTAGATTCTACAGACCCAAATAATAAAGTGCCTCTAGCTGGTGCAGAGTTTGAACTTCTTGACAGCTTAGGTATAGTTAGAGGTAAACAAATTACTGACAACAATGGAAATGCTGAATTTAAAAATCTAAGACTTAATGAGAAATATTCAGTTAGAGAAAGTGCCGCACCAACTGGTTATATAAAATCAGACAAAACTGAAAGTATAACCCTTACCTCAGCTGAAAAAGAAAAACTGTTAACATTCTATAATGAACGCATTAAGCCTAAAACTCCAGACAAGCCTAGCACTCCTGATGGCGGCGGAAGTACTCCAGACAAACCTAGCACTCCGGATGGCGGCGGAAGTACTCCTGACAAACCTAGCACTCCGGATGGCGGCGGAAGTACTCCAGACAAACCTAGCACTCCGGATGGCGGCGGAAGTACTCCAGACAAACCTAGCACTCCGGATGGCGGCGGAAGTACTCCAGACAAACCTAGCACTCCTACGTTTGATGTAGATAATATGCCTACCCCTCTAGCTGGAGATACAGCTAAAAATGAATCTCCAACAGAATCTGAACACCAGCTAAATACGGCTACAAATTTAGATTCTAAGGATCCAAATGCTAACCCAAAAACTGGAGATATGGGACTTGAAGGACTATTAATAGCAGTAATAGCAATGTATGTAGCCTTCAATTTAAGATACAGATTTAAAAGCGAATAAACATGAAAAAATATAAAAGAAAATTAATTTTACTGATGGATGTTGTATTTATTACAGCATCCATTATTCTAATTTGGCAAATAATTTTAAAACATAATCTCTACCAAGAAAACATAAATCTAAATTCCACCCTGCAAAATCAGACCCATTCTCAAGACTATTTGGATTATATTAAGCGCAGTGTTCCTAAAAATAATAGCCTTTCAAAAAATCGTAATTTAAGCAAGCTTAAAGCCTCAAATTCCGATTTACTCGGCTGGATATATATATCCGATACCTTAATAGATTATCCCATCCTTCAAAGCAAAGATAATAATTTTTATCTAAATCATTCCTTTGAAAAAAAAGAAAGCTTTACCGGAAGTATCTATATGGATTTTAGAAATAATAGTTTTAAGGATCAAAATACTATCATCTATGGTCATTCCTTAAACGATGGCAGTATGTTCAGTGATTTAAAAAAATTCAAAGATGAAACCTATGCTTTAAAGAATAATAATATAACTATAGTTACCTTAGACAAAGTCCTAATATATGAAGTTTTTGCGGTATGCGAAGTAGATGCAGACTACGATTATCGTACCCCTAATTACAATGAAACAAAAGACTTTGAAAACTTTATAAACAGAGTATCCCAAAAGTCAGTAATTAAATATAAACTTCCCCCTAAGACTTCTGATAAAATTCTTACGCTGTCAACCTGTAACAACAATATCGGCTCAACTAGATTATCAATCCATGCAGTACTAAAAAAATCTATACAGCTTGATTAATTTGAGTTAAAATAGTTCTTAATAGATATCTAAATACTAATTCTATTAGAGGAGGTTTTTTTATGAAACTTTGCGTTTTAAATACACTTGAAATCATGCAGGACTATGACTCCTATGTAATTCCATTTTTTAGTTCAAAAAAAATGGCGGATTTTTTTGAATCAGAATTTTGCAGCTTAATAAATCCTTATCTTGAATCTGAACTTTTCAAAGCAAAGAAAAACGAGGTATATAGCTTTACATCTTTCTTTAAAGAAACAAGCAAACATGTCCATATAGTACTTGTAGGTTTTGGAGAAGAAGACTCAGTTTCTTCAGAAACTCTAATGTCTGGTTTTGGAAAAGCCATAACTGAGCTTCAAAAATTAAAAGCTAAAAACCCTATAATATTTGTAGAGAATTTATCTCCTTGTATAGACAAAATAGATTATCTTTTAAAATCATTCAAAGCCATGATTTTAGCAGACTATACATTTGAAAACTATCAAACTAAAGAAGATAAAACTCAAAGAATAGAATATATAGATATATTTACTCAAAATCTAGAAGCTTCACGCTGCGCTAAAAGAGCTACTATGTTTGCAGAAAACACTATAATTGCAAGAGACCTTGTAAATGAACCTGCAAATATGCTTAAACCAGCTGATTTAGCAGAAAGAGTTTCTTCAATCCTAAAAGATACCGATGTTGATTTAAAAATATATAATCAATCAGATATCGAAAAATTTGGAATGCATGCCTTCCTATCTGTAGCAAAAGGTTCTGCAGCTGAACCAAAACTTCTTGTTATGAATTATAAGGGAAGCAAAAAATCAGAAGAAAAATTAGCCCTTGTTGGAAAAGGCCTAACATATGATAGTGGCGGCTATTCAATAAAACCTACTGATAGTATGATTACCATGAAAAGTGATATGGCGGGAGCGGCTTCTGTTATAGCTGCAATAAAATCAATTGCTGAGGCTAAACTAAAAGTAAATGTGGTTGCTATCGTTGCTGCATGTGAAAACATGATTTCTGGAGAATCGTATCTTCCTGGAGATCTTATCCCTTCAATGAGCGGAAAATTTATAGAGATAGTCAATACAGATGCTGAGGGAAGACTTACCCTTGCCGATGCAGTAAACTTTGCTATTAAAAACGAAGAAGCTACTAAAGTTGTCGATGTTGCAACCCTTACAGGTGCTGTAATAGTTGCACTCGGTTTAGATTACAGTGGAGTTATTTCAAATAACGAAGAGCTATTTAGCATAGTTGAAAAAGCTTCTAAAATATCTAACGAAAAAATTTGGAGACTTCCATTTGATGAAGGCATAAAAGAGAAAAATAAATCAGAGATTGCCGACCTTAAAAACTCAGGTGGAAAATATGCAGGTTCAAGTACTGCAGGCGCATTTATTGGTGAATTCGTAGGAGAAACTCCATGGGTTCACATCGATATTGCAGGTACCTCTTTTGCTGAAAAAGATCAGTCATACTGCCGAAAAGGTGCTACAGGATATGGCGTAGAGCTTCTGTTTAATATCGCTGCCCAAATTAAATAATCTAAATTCAAATCTTAATTATAATCTAAAAAAACAATCGCTATTTCGATAAACTATTATCTACTTGACAATACTTATCGCTTGCGATTGTTTTTTAGTTTATATAAATTATTAGTAACTTTTCTATAGTGATATTAAAAACCTTGCTTTAAATTGATATTTAATGTATAATAGTAATTGTATCTATTTAGTTTTAAATTTTTATATTATATTTAATTTACAAATTCACATCATATTAGAGATTATAAGCATAAGAATATATAATCTGTAATGTTATGTGAATTTATTTTATATTTAGTTATTTTATTTGTATTAAAATTACTAGCTAGCTAAAATACATGATTTTCAAAACAAAACATTTATAAAGGTGTTTTGTTTTTTTATTAAGGAGGAAATATTTATGAATATTTTTATAAATTTAACTATTATACTTGTTTTAAACATACTCGGCTCTTGCCTAAAAAATTTAAAAACAGTATTTTTATCGCAAAACGCAATTAAGCCCGTCTATATAACTACATTTATAGATTCGGTAGTGTTTTTCTATACTTTTAAAATAACTAACGAGTCATCCGGTCTTGCATTTGTTTTTATCTTTGCAATAGGAAAATTATTAGGTGTATATTTAGGAAACATTATCGAGAAAAAACTTGCCTACGGTCTTCTTGAAGTTGATGTATACAAACATACTGAACAAGGAAAAATCTTGGCAGATGCCCTACGTGAGCATGGCTATTCTGTAACTACCACTATGGGGTATGGCGTAAAGGGAATTGAAAGATTAATGCTTAAAATAATATTACCACGAAATTGTTTTTCTGATTTACATGAAATTTTAAAAGAAGATGGTAATGTAAATATGACAATAAAAACAATTTCTAGTGTATACGGAAAAGTTGGAACGGTTTATTAATAAATCATTCCAACTTTTTTAAACTCTATAAACTTTTAATCTTAATCTCATGATATAGTAATTTCATGATTTTTCTTTATTTCAATGCCCTTATGTATCATATTTGCTATCACAAAACAAATAATTCCACCTATAAATATAAATCCCACATCACTTGTTTTTTCTAAATCAGTTCTCAGTATATTGCTATGATTACTAATAAAATTCATAACTGATGCGATTACTAGATACACCCCCATCTTATTGAAAATATTCATATTCTCAGTTGTGAATGGATTTTTTTCTGAGTTTTCAATTACCCTTATAACTTTGTCTGCTATTAAATAATATAACGCTGAATGAATAATTGAGAATAAAAAAGATGCGACTATAAACGAAATTGGAATAGCTAAGTTATCAAAGTCATACTTAAACATCAGAAAAATATTAGCAATAATATATACGCCTGAAATAATTTTAACTAAGTTTAAAAATACTTTAGATGCTTTAATCAATCCGCTTCTCATTAGTTTCCCCCTGACTCTAATGTTATTTTTTTAACGTTAACACCCTTTAATTATAGCACCAATATTTTTAATATTCAATATTTTTTATAATAAAAAAGATGCTGCCTATAAGCTGCATCCCTTTTTTGAAAAGTTTATAATATCTTTTAAATTTTCTTCACTTCCCATAAAATATTCGAAGAATACTTTTGACTTTAAATCCATTTTTTCTCTATTATAAACAGTTATCTTTATCTTTATTTTTTCATTTAATTTTTTTAATACATTCTTAAGCGAGGAATAAATCTTTATGTCATTTATATGGCCATGTAGCAATATATGCTCTTCTCCACTTTCAAATAATATTATATTTGAAAATGCCTGTGCCGCATTTTTACATATAATTTTTACATTTAGTTCTTTTTCTA
This sequence comes from Proteocatella sp., assembly GCA_051653405.1. Classification (GTDB taxonomy): domain Bacteria; phylum Bacillota; class Clostridia; order Peptostreptococcales; family Filifactoraceae; genus Proteocatella. The sequence goes on from JBOFWC010000250.1 coordinate 6,005, forward strand.
TCGCTATTATCTGTTCTATTATCTGGCTTATACAGAGATATTCTATATTTCTATTGCTATACTTATTTACCTCTATTTCTCTTACCTCATAATTGCTATCTCCAAACTCAATTTCATCATTTAAAAGTTTAAGGTACAGTTCTTTCAGTTTGTTTTTTGCCCCTATATTTAATTCTGCTCTAAGTATATTATCACATTTCTTATATTGTGAAATCGCCTTATGACGTTCTCCCTGTTCTATGTATTCCATCATAAGATTATAATGGCATTCCTCGTCATAAGGATTGCAGCTCAAAATTTCCTCAAGTATTTCTATTTTTTGATCATAAAGTTCTCCACTTTTAAAAAATGCATACATCTGATTTAGACAGTTTAGATATAATTTTTGATACTTAACCCTATTTACAAGTATCCATTCATAAAATTCCTCTGCATCTTTTATATGCATCTGCTCAAGAAATTCTCCTTTGAACTTATTCTTTATCTCAAGAAGATCTTCTATAGAAAATAGACTTATCGCTTTTTCTTCAAGCTGATTTATCTTTATTATATCTGATTCAAATTGATATTCTGGATTTATATAGCAGTATTCCTTATTGCTAACTATTAATTCTTGATTTTTACTATCTTTAGGAATTAATTTTTTTATACTCCATAAATTATACCTTAGATTATATCCTGCATTGTCATATTTTTCGGCCCAAAGTAAATCTGATATCTTTTCTCTAGTAATCTTCTTATTATAATTTGCTACTAAAAACATTATTATTGCTACTGACTTTGAACTAAGTTTCGTAGTTATATCCTCATCATCAAGATATATCCCTACGCTCCCAAATAGATTTATAACAAGCCCTTCTTTTTTCATGATAATTCAACCCCATCTCTAACATATGTTACTTTGCCATTTCTTATTGTAATATCCACCAAAATATCTTTTATTGACTTTGGTGTAATATCATTTAGATTTTTGTTAAGTATTACTAAATCTGCTCGTTTTCCTATAGCAAGACTCCCTCTATCTTTTTCTTGATTTACTGCATATGCTGAATTTATAGTAAACATTTTTAAAGCTTCATTTAAGCTAACTGCATATGCTTTTTTAGGATGATTGACTGCCGAGTGTATTCCTAAAATTGGATCTATAGGTGTAAGATAACTATCTGAACCCCCGCATATTATTATGCCTTCATCTATTATCTGTCTAAACATATTGGTTTCCAAATGTCTTTCTCCTAGAGCTTCTTCATAAAGCTCATTGTGGTTTTCATAAAACTGACCATCTTGATTTCCAAGTATGGTTTCAAATGCTGGCTGCATAGAAAGAATAAGCCCTAATTCTTTAGCTCTTTTTATCTGCTCCATGCTCAAAAGCTCTGCATGTTCAACTCTATGCCTCAATTTATGATTTTTACATATGCTCTGAGCATATTCATGAGCTACAAGTACCTGCTCAAACGCTCTATCTCCTACCGCATGCAGTCCTATCTGAAGTGAGTTTGTATAGCATTCTAAAACTAAATTATTTAGTTCATCTTGGCTAAAATAAAGTTCTCCCTTACTTTTAACATCTGAATAATTTTCAAATAGGGCGGCATTTCTAGAGGTAAATGAACCATCCACGCCTATATCTCCACCAATTCTATTCATGCCTCTCGCTTTTATCTCATCTACATCTGTAATACTGTAGTATAACTCTATAGATATTGGTAATTTCTTAATAAATTTCAAAAATTTATCATAGTCTTCTCTTTGATTTATAAGACTTGACTCTATTGCAACTAAGGTGGTTACGCCTTTTGAAATAACTTTTTCCGATATATATTTTTTTATCATTTCACATTTTTCTTCAAAAGTATAAAGACTCATTATCTTATTTTTGGCATAAGCATTTGCCTCATGCTCAAGAAGCCCTGTTATAACGCCATCATCATCTATATTTAGTCCGTTTAGGTTAAACGGTATCTTTATTAGCTCAAGTGCTTTTGAGTTAAGTATACTTTGATGCCAGTCTTTACTTGAAATCCAAACTGGATACTCAGGACACATCTTATCGAGTTCTCTTCTCGTAGGAAGTCTTCTCTCTTTTAGTGTATGATAGTGAAGCGAAAATCCCATTATTATTTTTTTATCTGGTCTTTTCTGCTTGGCTTCATTTAGCTGTTTTTCTATGTAATCAAAATCTGTAGCTTTTCCAAAATCTATGTTCATATCGTTTATTACAGTTTCGTCTAAATGTACATGACTATCAAAAAAACCTGGCACTACAGTACGTCCTTTTAAATCTATAACATTTTCAACCTCATCTATATACTTTTCATAAGCCTTATCATACCCTGCATCTTTTATTCTTCTATTTTCAAGTCTTATCCAATTAAAGTTCTTATCGTTAAAACTTATTATATCCCCGTTTATTAAAAGCAATCTTGTCACCTCCAAGGTTTCATTTTATATTATTATACCATAAAGCAAAAAAGCACGCTAAGCTTAAAAAGCCTAGGTGCTATTGTATTATTTCGAAAGCAGATTCATTATAGTTTTATACACAAGCTCTGGCGCTACGTTAAAGCTGTAATGTTTTTCAATTCTTTCTGTAAATTTGTGAGCATCCTTACCAAAACTTCCAATATCTAAAACTGGAAGATCTAGTTTTTGCATATCTTCAAGTGGAAGGTTGTATTTGCTTCCAAACCCTGGCATATTATTTTTAAGCGCTGCAATTATTTTAGGGTCTTTTGGCGCTGCCCCATAGCTTAAGTCTGAAATATATGGGAAGAATTTCTTATATACCAGTTTGTAATCTGTTTTTGTAGTATCTACCGCTTCTGCTACTGCATCTATAAGATTTTTTTCTTTGCCTTCTTTTCCCTCTACATATATATGTGGATAGTATGGAGGTGAGAAATAAACTACTACAACAGGATCTCTATCTGACCATAGTGAATGCAGTTTTTCTACCATTCTCAGTGCAAATGTTCTCTGGTCTAAATCCTCATCCTTCATAAGCTCTGCATTATAAGCAGCCATAAGCTCTGTAACCTGTGGATTTTCTTTTTTAACTGCGTCAAGAAGTTCTTCATAAGTCACAGTTCTAGCTTTCCAAGGTAGTGTTTCATAATTTCTACCTGCTAATTCACAAAAACGCTTATACTCATGATTTAGCGAATCTATTGCACTTCCAAAAGCTTCATTTGCTGCATTTTTCATTTTTATAAGCACCTCGTCTGGTGTTGAGCAGTGAGTTGCATAGTTAAAGAAAAGTGTTGAAGTTTTTGCAATTTGAACTGAATATTCTGGTTTTAAATCTCTTTGATGAAGTGTTATTGGAGGAAGCGAAACTTCGCCCTCTGCTACATCACAAAAATCAGCATTTAAGTTTATACGATTTGTTATATAAGATGCGATTTGATTTGGGTCAATCCCTTTAAATGACTCTCCTACATGAGTTTCTTTTCCTACTACATAGAAAGATGGCATAAGTTTTCCTACTGTCCCTATGTAAACATACTTATTTTCATCACCTTCAAACTCTGAAGTCATATAATCTGTATCTAAAAGCGCTAAATAATCTAAATTCTCTCTTTCTTTCAATTCTACAAGCTTTGGTACAACTGAAAGCATACCACCTGAGTTTCCTTCTTCATCACAAACCCCTGCAAATATTAAATTACCTTCAAATTCATCTATATTAGATGCTATATCTTCCATCAAAGCCATTATTATAGCATCACCTGTTTTCATATCAAATAGACCTCTTCCAAAAAGATAATCGCCAGACATAAGGTCTTTTCTAACATCTTCACTAAGTGTTATTTCTTTTAATTTTTCCATAAGCTCATATGGCTTATTTGCATATTCTTGAAGATTTCCGTAGTCTGATATTCCTACTGTATCTGTATGTCCTATCATAACTACAGTTTTTTTGCTATTTCCTTTTTTTCCTCTTAAAACTGCTACTACGCTTTTTCTACCTAATTTATCTCCTGTTTCCACAAAGAATAAATCTTCTGGATTTTGTTTGTAATATGGCATCTGAGAAAATATCTCCTGTATCTTGTTTACTGAATCAAGTTCTCCTTTAGTATCTACTACACTAAGCTCATTGGTAAGTGTAATAGCTATCTCCTCAATACGCCTTGCAATTCTTTCATTCATTTTCTTTCCTCCTAAATTTTGTCATTCATAAAGTCTGAACCTTGGAAAAACCAAAGCCCAGACTATATTTATATAAAATATTAATTAGCTTTTCTTTCAGAATTCCCCTTTGCCTTTGGATAGTATTTTGGATTACTAAAGAAGTCGTTAAGTGATTCTTTTACTTCTTTTCTCAAACATACAAGTCCTATCATATTAGGTATTATTACCATTGCAAGTAATAAATCTAGGAACTGGTAAAGGAATTCTATACCACCTATTGCTCCAAGTACTATTGCTGCAACGTTTATAAATTTCATAACTTTACCAAACTTAGTACCAAATAGGAACTCTGCTTGTTTTTCTCCGTAGAATACAAGTACGATTACAGTTGTAAGTACGAACATCATTAGACAGAATGTAACAAATCCTCCACCTAGAGATTTTCCAAACACTGCTTGGAAAGCAAGCGCTGGCATAGATGCCGCTTCTGATGCTGGAATAGTCTTCCAAATTCCAGATGTAAGCACTACAAGCGCTGTAGTTGTACATATAAAAAGTGTATCTACTATTATTTCAAAGATTCCCCAAAATGCTTGTCTTACTGGATGGTCTGTAACTGCTGCACAGTGTGCCATAGGCGCAGTTCCCATACCTGCTTCATTTGAATAAGTTC